>MGDP01000132.1:1097-1185 GCA_001790955.1 Candidatus Tectomicrobia bacterium RIFCSPLOWO2_12_FULL_69_37 | reverse complement strand
TCAAAATCCCTCATCCGCCCCCTGCCCAAGAAATTCTCCCTCCCCCACCGGGAGGGCCGGTGTAAGGGAGACTTCAGCCGGCGCCGTT
>MGDP01000132.1:955-1060 GCA_001790955.1 Candidatus Tectomicrobia bacterium RIFCSPLOWO2_12_FULL_69_37 | reverse complement strand
CCGAAGCCCTCTCGCCTTCGGGCAGGCCGCTCCGGCGGGCGAAGGCCCGGCGGGAGGGGAAAAAAGAGCGCCAGGGTTTTTCGTAGGGGCGGCCCCCCGTGGCCG
>MGDP01000132.1:338-921 GCA_001790955.1 Candidatus Tectomicrobia bacterium RIFCSPLOWO2_12_FULL_69_37 | reverse complement strand
CCCTAAAATGGGATAAAATGTTCCTGATTTCAGATCAGGGGCCGGAACCGGAATCCGAGGGAGGGGACGCCGCATGGCCACGCCGCAGACCGAAAGCCGGATCGAGAGCCAGGAAGAGCTCCGCGCCCACTACGGCGAGGTGAGCTACCGTGCCCGCTTGAAGCAGCTTCCCAAGCTGGAGAAGCACACCCGCCGCTTCATCTCCCTCTCGCCCTTCTGCGTCCTCTCCACCTCCAGCGGCCGCGGCACCGACGCCTCCCCCAAGGGCGACGCCCCCGGCTTCGTCCAGGTCTTGGACGACCACACCCTCGCCATCCCCGACCGGCCCGGCAACAACCGGGTGGACTCCTTCCAGAACATCCTGGAGAACCCGAACGTGGGGCTCATCTTCCTCGTCCCCGGCATCAACGAGACCCTGCGCGTGAACGGCCGGGCCCGCATCACCACCGACCCGGCCGTCCTCGCCCAGCACGCGGCCCACGGCAAGCTCCCCCGCTCGGTCATGTTCGTCGAGATCGAGGAGGTCTTCCTCCACTGCGCCAAGGCCCTCATGCGCTCCAAGCTCTGGGACCCGGGCCGCCAC
>MGDP01000132.1:0-265 GCA_001790955.1 Candidatus Tectomicrobia bacterium RIFCSPLOWO2_12_FULL_69_37 | reverse complement strand
AGGTCGAGGAGGAGGTGTTCGAGGGCTACCGGGAGAACCTGTACTAAGGCTCAGCGGCGGAAAAACGAGAGGCGCCCCGCGAAGGGCGCCTCTTTTTTACGCGCGGGTTCGCTGGTGCCGGAAGGAGGAATCGAACCCCCATGGGCTTGCGCCCGGCGGATTTTGAGCAGTCTGGCTTAGCATTCTTGCGTTGTTTCAAAGACGGCCCAACAGGCCAGACGCGCCACAACCTTGAAAAACGTAAGCCGCGCTTTCGATTTACAAG
>MGDP01000131.1 GCA_001790955.1 Candidatus Tectomicrobia bacterium RIFCSPLOWO2_12_FULL_69_37 | reverse complement strand
GTGGAGTTCGCCGACGGGCTCCAGCTCGCGGGCCACGCCGCGAGCCCCGACACCGTCGAGGCCGGGGCCAAGGCCTTCCTGAGCGCGGTGAACAAGCACCGCCTCACCCAGAGCCTGAAGAAGGCCAACGGGAAGGGGAAGGGCAAGAAGAAGAACGGAGGCCGCCCGAAGGGCATCTGAGGGTCGGCGCAAGCGCGCATCGAAGCGGGGTCCTCCGGGGCCCCGCTTTTTATTTCGCCCGCAGAGCATGTGAATTCAAGATGTTCCATCCTCCCGCGTTGCCTTTCCGGGCCAGTTGTGGTTAATTGCTTCCATTAACCGATTCCTTGCGCAGACGAGGGGAGAGGCGCCTGTCCCGTTCGGCGGGTTCTTTCCTTCGGCGGTTCGGTCCGGCCTCTCCGCTTTTTCCCGGGCGGGGGGCCATGTCGGCCTTGCACATCAAGGGAGGAAGCCACGCATGAAACGCACCGGAAGGTTCTGGATCGGGGGATGGATGCTGACGGCGTGGCTCGCCGCCGCCGCCCTCCTGTCGGGTCCCTGGGCGCCGCCCGCCCAGGCCGCCGAGAAGCCCATCAAGATCGGCTTCGGGATGGCGCTCACCGGCGGGCTGGCCGCGAACGGCAAGGCGGCCCTCCTCTCCATGCAGATCTGGGCGGAGGACGTCAACGCCAAGGGCGGTCTCCTGGGCCGCAAGGTCGATCTCGTGGTCTACGACGACCAGACCAAGCCGGCCAGCGTGCCCGCCATCTACACCAAGCTCCTGGACGTGGACAAGGTGGACTTCGTGGTCTCGGGCTACGGGACGAACCTCATCGCCCCCGCCATGCCCATCGTGATGGAGCGCGGGCTCGTGTTCATGGGCCTGTTCGGGCTCGCGGTGAACGAGAAGTTCAAGTATCCGGGCTACTTCCAGATCATGCCCGCCGGCCCCGAGCCGGCCCTCGACTGGACGCGCGGTTTCTTCGAGATCGCCGCCCAGCAGAAGCCCAAGCCCCAGACGGTCGCCCTGGTCGGGGCGGACGCGGAGTTCGCCATCAACGCCGTGGCGGGCGCGCGGGAGAACGCCAAGAAGATGGGCCTGAAGATCGTCTACGACAAGACCTATCCCCCCGCGACGGTGGACTACACCCCCATCGCGCGGGCCATCAAGGCCACCAACCCGGACGTCGTCTTCGTGGGCTCCTACCCGCCCGACTCGGTGGGCATGGTGCAGGCGGCGCACGAGGTGGGCCTCAAGCCCAAGCTCTTCGGCGGCGGGATGGTGGGCCTGCAGTACGCAGCCTTCCTGACGAAGCTGGGCCCCAAGCTGAACGGCATCGTGAACTACGATTTCTGGGTGCCCGAGCCCACGCTGAACTTCCCGGGCATCGAGGCCTTCCTGAAGAAATATCAGGTGAAGGCCGCCAAGGCGGGCGTGGATCCCCTGGGGCACTACCTCCCGCCCTGGTCCTACGCCTATCTCGAGGTCCTGGGCCAGGCCGTCACGGCCACCAAGAGCACGGACCAGAAGAAGGTGGCCGGCTACATCCGGAGCCACGAGTTCACCACCATCATCGGGAAGGTGAAGTTCGGCTCGAACGGCGAGTGGGCGACCTCCCGGGTGCTCCAGATCCAGTTCCAGGGCATCAAGGACAGCAAGCTCGACCAGTTCCACAGGCCCGGGAAGCGGATCGTCGTCTATCCCGAGCAGTGGAAGTCGGGCAAGATCCAGTATCCCTACTCCAGCGCGAAGTAGCCTGAGCCTGTCTCCCCGCAAGGAGCCAGGGGGCGCCGCCGCCCCCTGGCCTCCCGGCGGAGAGAGGGAGGTGTTTTGTCCTACGACTTGCTGCTGAACGCCGTCGCGGCGGGGCTGCTCCTCGGCGGCTTCTACGCCGCCGTGAGCCTGGGAATCTCGGTCGCCTTCGGCCTCCTGGACGTGGTGAACATCGCCCATCCCGTTTTCGTCATCCTGGGCGCCTACGCCGCCTATGTGATGAACGCCCGGTTCGGCTGGGACCCCGTCCTGACGGGCCTGGTCTTTACCCCCGTGTTCTACCTCCTCGGCATGGCCGTCTACCGCGTCTACTACGCCAGCTTCGAGCGCAAGGGGGAGGAGGCCCTGCGCGGCCTTGTCTTCTTCTTCGGCATCATGTTCATCGTCGAGGTGCTCCTCATCCTCGTGTACGGGGTGGACTACCGCCTGGTGGAAGCCCCCTACATCGGGGAGAGCTTCCACCTGGGGCCGGTCTCCATCGCCTACCGGCTCTTCGTCCCCTTCCTGGGCGGTGTGCTGCTGGCCGGGGGAGTCTACCTCTTTCTCGGGAACACCTTCTTCGGGCGGGCCATCCAGGGCGTCTCGCAGGACAGCCTGGCGCTGCGCCTGATGGGGGCCGACCCGATCCGGATCAAGACCATCGCCTTCGGCATCGCCATCGCCACGGCGAGCCTGGCCGGGAGCCTGCTCATCATCATCGGGCCGGTGGAGCCATCGATCGGGCGGGAGTACATCGGCCGGGTGTTCGCCATCGCCGTGCTGGGGGGCATGGGGAGCATCGGCGGCACCTTCGCCGCCTCCCTCATCCTGGGGGTGGTGGAGAGCCTCACCTCCACCTTCTACGGGCCCTCCTGGTCCACGGCGGTCTCCTTCGGCGTCCTCCTCCTGGTCCTGGCGCTGCGGCCCGCCGGGCTGTTCGGGAGGTGAGCGTGAGAGGCCGGACCCTCCTCGGGGTCGCCGTCGCCGTCGTCATCGGCGGCTACCTCACCACCCGCTTCGTCTCCCACGGCTACTTCTACTTCGCCTCCTACGTCATCCTCCAGTACATCATGCTGGCGACCGCCTGGAACATCCTGGGCGGCTACACCGGCTACGTGAACTTCGGCTCGGCCGCCTTCTTCGCCGTGGGGGCCTACACCTCGATCGTGCTGATCAAGGCGTTCAAGGCCTATTTCATCTTCCTGGCGCTGGCCGGGGGGCTGGCCTCGGCGCTGCTGGGCCTGGGCATCGGCTACCTGACGCTGCGCCTGCGGGGGGTCTTCTTCTCCATCGCGACCCTGGCCCTGGCCGTCGTGCTCCAGACGGCCGTCATCAATTGGGGGTACGTGGGCGGCGCCCGGGGGATCTACATCCTCCGCGCGCGGTCGGTGCCTTTCTTCTCGAGCTACACCGAGTTCCTCTTCTTCATGATGGTGGTGTTCGCGGTCCTCTCCGTGGCGGCGGCCTGGTGGATCGAGAACTCCTGGGTGGGGCGCGGCCTCGCCGCCATCCGGGACAACGAGGAGGCGGCCGAGTGCATGGGGGTGCCCACCCTCAAGCTCAAGCTCTTTGCCACCACGGTGAGCGGCTTCTTCATGGGGCTGGCGGGGGCGCCCTTCCCCTACTACGTGACCTACGTCGAGCCCTCTTCCGCCTTCAACCTCGACTACGCCGTGAACAGCCTCGCCATGCCCATGATCGGGGGGACGACCTCCTGGGCCGGGCCCGTGGTGGGAGCCATCCTGCTGGGCGCGGCGCAGCAGATCGCCACCGTGACCATCTCCTCGGCCTGGAACCTGCTGATCGTGGGGGTGGTGCTCGTGGCCTTCGTCATCCTGGCGCCCGAGGGGCTCGTGGGCCTCGCCCTGCGGCTCGCGCGGAAGAGGGGGGCGTGATGGCCCGGGCGCTGCTGGAGGTCCGGGGGGTGGTGAAGCGCTTCGGGGGCTTCCGCGCCCTGAACGGCGTCTCCTTCGGCGTGCGGGAGGGCGAGCGCTTCGGCCTCATCGGCCCGAACGGATCGGGCAAGACCACCCTCATCAACTGCGTCTCGGGGGCGCTCCGCAACGATGCGGGGACCATCCTCTTCCGCGGCCGCGACCTCGGCCCCCTCCCGGCCTACCGGCGCACCCGCCTCGGCATCGCCCGCAGCTTCCAGATCCCCCGGCCCTTCGCCAGCATGACGGTCGCGGCGAACCTCTGCATCCCGCTCGAGTACGCCGCCCACGCCCGCTCCCGCGGGGCGGACGTGGCGGCCGAGGCGCGCGAGATCCTCCGCCTCATCGGGCTGGAGGCCAAGGCCGACGTGCGCACCGGCGGCCTCACCCAGATCGAGATGCGCAAGCTCGAGCTCGCCCGCGCCATGGCGGCCAAGCCCAGCCTCCTCATCTCGGACGAGGCGATGGCCGGCCTCTCGAGCGGGGAGGTGGACGAGATCCTCGACCTCCTGCGCCGGCTGAACGGCCAGGGCATCACCGTCATCATGATCGAGCACATCATGCGGGCCGTGATGAGCTTCTCGGAGCGCATCGTGGTGCTCGACGCGGGAGAGAAGATCGCCGAGGGCACTCCCGGGGAGATCGCGGGCAACAAGGACGTGGAGCGGGCCTACCTTGGCGAATAAGCTGGTCGTCAAGAACGTGGAGGCGGGCTACGGCTCCGTCCGCGTCCTCCACGGCGTCTCGGTCGAAGTGGCCGAGGGCGAGACGGTGGTGCTCCTCGGCGCCAACGGCAACGGCAAGAGCACCCTCATCAAGTGCATCATGGGCATGGTGCGGCCCGAGGCGGGCGAGATCTACCTCGAGCGGGACGGCCAGCGGGTGGACCTCGTCGGGCGCGCCCCCGAGGAGGTAGTGAACCTGGGAATCACCCTCGTCCCCGAGGGCCGGCGGCTCTTCCCCAAGCTCACCGTCGAGGAGAACCTCCTCCTGGGCGCCTACCGGCCCGACGCCCGCCGCGCCATCGGGAGCAACATCGAGTTCTGCTACAAAGCCTTCCCCATCCTGGAGGAGCGCAGGCGCCAGCTCGCGGGCAGCATGAGCGGCGGCGAGCAGCAGATGCTGGCCGTGGCCCGCGCCTTGATGTCGGCTCCGCGCATCCTCCTGGTGGACGAGCCCTCGGTGGGCCTCGCCCCCATCTTCGTCAGCCGCGTGATCGCCAAGATCAAGGAGCTCAAGGAGAGGTACAACCTCACCGTCCTCATGGCCGAGCAGAACTTCAACCAGGCCGTCAAGATCGCCGACCGCGGCTACATCATCGTCCACGGCCAGATCGAGTTCGAGGGCAAAGACGCCCAGGCCCTGGCCGGCCACGAGCTGGTCAAGAAGTACTACCTGGGGGTGTAGGGGCGGCGTGAAACGCCAGCCGCCGGTCCGGACGTAGGGGCGCACGGCCGTGCGCCCCTACTGAAAATCGGTGCCTCGCCTCCCGATCCCGGAACTTAGGGGAATTTGAGGTAAGAACGATCCGGGGGGAGGGATGTATCTTCCCGCACGGGCGGACCTCTGCCTGGGGGTCTGCCGTCCGTAGGGGCGAACCCTCCTTCGGAGGCCGAAGCCCCTACGGAGGGCGAAGGCCTCGTGTTCGCCCCCTTCATCCGTGCCAGTGGGGCGAATACAAGATTCGCCCCTACGAATTCAGCTCGCACGGAGGTAAAATGAAAGTTCTATCGTTTTCCACTACATTCCACCGGAAAAAACACGCTTCCCGGTGGACGGACGGGGGGGGCGGGTGAAGCCGTCCGGGGTCTTGAGGGATAATGCGGGGTAATGAGGCCATTTTTTTCTTTTCTTCCCGGAAGGGGAATCCCCCGCCGGTTCTCTGGAGGCCTGGCCCATGCCCGATGACCGTCCCTGGCCCGCTACCCGGGAGCTCGCCCGGAGGATTTCCTCCACCCGGACGGAAGACGTGGATGCCCCCGCCCGCGCCAAGGCCCGCGAGGCCATCGTGGACACCCTCGGGGTGGCGCTCGCGGGGGCCAAGGAGGAGTGCGCCCGCATCGCCCGCCGCCTGGCGGACAGGGAAGGGGGCACCTCCTGCTCCCGGGTCTGGGGCGCGGGCGGACGCACCAGCCCCTCCTGGGCCGCCTTCGTGAACGGGACGGCGGGCCACGCCCTCGACTTCGACGACACCGACTTCATCATGCTCGGCCACCCGAGCGTGGTGCTCTCGCCCGCCCTCATCGCCCTGGCCGAGGAGCGCGGCTACGGCGGGGATGAGATCCTCGCCGCCTACGCCGTGGGCTTCGAGACCATCCGTGCCCTCGGCCGGGCGCTCAACCCCCGGCACTACCGGCGGGGCTTCCACGCCACCGCCACCCTGGGCACGGTGGGAGCGGCGGCGGCCTGCGCCCGCCTCCTCGGGCTGGACGAGGGCCGCGCCCGCCACGCCCTCTCCCTCGCGGCGAGCGAGGCGGCGGGCCTGGGGTGCAACTTCGGCACCATGACCAAGCCCTTCCACGCGGGCCAGGCCTCGCGGGCGGGGGCGGTGGCCGCCCTCATGGCCGAGATGGGCTTCACCTCGGGTCCGGACGCCCTGGAGACGGGCTACACGGCGGCGCTGGCGGCCGAGGGCATCGGGCCCGGCGCCGAGCGCTTCGCGGACTGGGAGGGCGCGGTCCGGTCCTGGGGCCCGCCCTGGGACATCCTGGAGGGGGTGAACGTCAAGCTCCACCCCTGCTGCGCCATGACCCACACCGCCATCGACGCCATGATCGAGCTCTGCGAGCGGGAGGGGGTGCGGGCCGGGGAGGTGGAGGCCATGGGCGCCAAGTCCTCCCCCATGGCCCTGAAGATCCTGCGCTACCCCTTCGCCCGGACGGGGCTGGAGGGGAAGTTCTCGATGCCCTTCTGCCTGGCCTCGGCCGTGGCGGATGGGCGGGTGAGCATCCCCCAGTTCGAGGAGGGCCGGGTCCGCCGCCCCGAGGTCGAGGCGCTCCAGCGGCGGGTGAGCTTCGAGCTCGACCCCGGCCTCGCCCGCGACGATCCCGAGAGCCACCGCGCCGAGGTCTGGGTGCGCCTCAAGGACGGCCGCGAAGTGCGCCGATTGGAGACGCGCCCCAAGGGCCACATCGAGCGCCCCATCTCCGCGAACGAGCTGCGGGAGAAGTTCATGGAGTGCGCGGCGGCCGTCCTCGCCCGCGCCCAGGCCGAGGCGGCCTGGGACGGCTGGTGGGAGCTGGAGAAGGCCCGGGACCTCGGGGAGCTCACCCGCCTCCTCCAGCCGGCGTGAGGGAAATAGCCGCAAGCCGCTTCGCGTGGCGGCGAAGCTCTCCACCCGTCACTTGACAAATATAACAATGCTGTTATGGATGGATGGTGGGCATGAGAGATCTGATCTTTTTGGGAGATAGCCTGAAGAGATTCAGAAGATTGCCGCAGGAGGTACAAGACGACATCGCTTTCGCCCTCATCCGCGCGCAGGAGGGAAAGAGGCACGATTCAGCGAAGCCGCTGAAAGGGTTTGGCGGGGCAAGCGTCCTGGAGGTGGCGGAAGATCACAACAAGGAAACGTATCGGGCCGTCTATACGACGAAGTTTGAAGATGCCATTTATGTTCTCCATGTGTTCCAGAAGAAATCGAAACGTGGCATCGAAACGCCGCGCAACGAAATGGAGATCATCATCTCAAGGCTGAAGGCGCTCGAAAAAGAACAAGAGTCGGGAAGGAAGAGAAAATGACCCTGGGAAAGCACAAAAGCTCGGACAACATCTTCAAGGACCTGGGCCGCGAGGACGCCGAGGAGGCGCAACTGCGGGCGCGCTTGCTGTCTGAGATCCTGGACGCGATCGAGCGGATGGGGCTGGGCCAGAAGGAGATGGCCGCGCTCCTGGGGATCAAGCAGCCGGAGGCGTCCTGCCTGATGCGGGGGAAGCTCTCCCGGTTCTCCAAGGACCGGCTGATGTCGTTCCTGGTCCGGCTGGGGAACGACATCGAGATCGTGATCAAGAGGCGCAAGAAGCCCTCCCGGAAGAGCGCCATCCACCCTGGCTCGATCCGCCTGATCGCATAGGCCGGACCGGACCGAGGCGGCTGGGGGAGCTGGTGGGAGCTGGAGAAGGCCCGGGACCTCGGGGAGCTCACCCGCCTCCTCCAGCCGGCGTGAGGGGGCGTGGAGGCATTCCCGCCCCGGTGCTATAAGGAAGGCGCTTGACCGGGGAGCCGGTCCCCGACCGTTTGAGGATTTGAGAAAATGGCCGAGCGCGTGGTGGTGGCGATGAGCGGGGGGGTGGACAGCTCCGTGGCGGCCGCCCTGCTCGTGGAGCAGGGCTGGGAGGTCGTGGGGGTGGGGCTGCGCCTGGCGGATCGGCCCCCGGCGCCCGAGGCCGAGTCCTTCCACCGGGGCTGCTGCGCCCCGCGCGACCTGGCCGACGCCCGTGCCGTCGCCGCCAAGCTGGGTTTCCCCTTCTACGTGATGGACGTGCGCGAGGTGTTCCGCGGGGCGGTCATCGAGGGCTTCGCGGACGCCTACCTCCGGGGCCGAACGCCCAACCCCTGCGTGGACTGCAACCAGGTGGTGAAGTTCCGCCACCTCGCGGGCAAGGCCCGGGCGCTCGGGGCCTCCCGCCTCGCGACGGGCCACTACGCCCGGCGGGTGCGCACGGAGGACGGGACCCTCACCCTCGCCCGCAGCGCCGACCGGGCCAAGGACCAGACCTACTTCCTCTTCGGCCTCGACCAGGCGCAGCTCGGCCTCGCCATGTTCCCCCTCGGCGGCATGGACAAGGCGGCCACGCGCGAAGTTGCCCGCCGCCTGGGCCTCCCCAACGCCGAGAAGCCCGAGAGCCAGGAGATCTGCTTCGTGCCGGAGGGGGACTACCGGGCCTTCCTCGGCCGGGAGCGCCCCGGGTGGAGCCGGCCGGGGGAGATCGTGGACGGGGAGGGGAACGTCCTCGGGGCCCACGCCGGGGTGGCCGGCTTCACGGTGGGCCAGCGGCGGGGGCTGCGCCTCGCGGGTGGGGCGCCGCGCTACGTCGTGCGGCTCGAAGCGGAGAGCGCCACCGTGGTCGTGGGCGGGCGCGAGGACCTCCACCGGGAGCGCTTCCGGGTGGAGGGAGTGCGGTGGACGCTCCCCATCGAGGAGGAGGGGAGGCGGCTCCTCGTCCAGGTGCGCCACCGCCAGGCGCCCGCGCCCTGCCTCGTCCGGCCCCTGCCGGGCGGGATGGCCGGGGTCGAGCCCGGGGACCCCGCCGCCCTGGGGGCCGTCGCGCCCGGCCAGGCGGCGGTCTTCTACGAGGGCGACCTCCTCTGCGGCGGGGGCTGGGTGGCGGGCTGATGCGAGAGGAAATGTAGGGGCGGGCCTCGTGCCCGCCCTCATCCGCAACAGCACCAAAGGCGGGCGACCGCAAGGGTCGCCCCTACAGTCTCATCCATTCCATTCCCGGATGCTCGTTACAGGGACGATCGGAGGGGTCGCGCCGCCCCCTAGCCCGGCGGCCAGGCCATTGGGCGGCCGCCGAGGAGGTGGAAGTGGATGTGGAAGACGGTCTGGCCGGCGTCCTGGTTGCAGTTGGCCACGACGCGGAAGCCGCTCTGGGCGATGCCCTGCTTGCGGGCGATCTTGCTCGCGGCGAGGAAGACCGAGCCGATGAGCTCGTTGTGGGCGTCGCTGATCTCGAGCAGGGTCTCCAAGTGCTGCTTGGGGACGATGAGGATGTGGGTGGGGGCCTGGGGCTTGATGTCCTCGAAGGCGAAGAGCCTCTTGTCCTCGTAGACCTTCCTCGAGGGGATTTCCCCGGCGATGATCTTGCAGAAAAGGCAGTCCTTCATTCTCTTCCTCGGCAGTGGGGGGGAGCCTTGGCTGCGGGAGCTATCTTAAGGCCCCTCGGGGCGGATGACAAGAAAGGGAATCTCCGCGCGGGGTTTCCCCCCTGGAAGGCCGGCGGCCGCTGGTTGCGCCCGGCGGGGGGATGTGACAATTCTGGATGAAACCTCATCCATCGTTCCGGTGTGCCGGGCGGGCCCTTCCGCGCGCGGGGGGGGGAGCCCGGAAAGGAGGGCGGCATGAACCTCAGCCGGGCGCTCGTCGAGCACGCACACGCGATTCGGTACGACACCCTTCCGGAGGAGGCCCGGGACCGGGCCAAGTACTTCCTCCTGGACTTCCTGGGAGTGACGCTGCGGGCCGGGGAGGCGGCGAGCTCCCGCGTCCTGCACGCCTTCATCCGCAAGCGGGCGCCCCAGGAGGGCCCCTGCACCGTCATCGGCTCGGACCTGCGGACGGACGCCCCCCACGCGGCCCTCGCCAACGGCGGGGTGGCCCACGCGATCGAGATGGACGACGTGACCACCCGATCGAGCCTCCACCCCGCGGTGAGCGTCATGCCCAGCACGCTCGCCGTGGCCGAGGCCCACCAGCCCGATCCCAAGCGGGTCATCGCCGCCATCGTGGCGGGCTACGAGGTGACCAACCGGCTGGGGAACGCCGTCAACCCCACCAGCCACTACGATCGGGGCTTCCACCCGACGGGGACGTGCGGCACCTTCGCCTCCTCCGTCACCGCCTCGAAGATGCTCGGCCTCTCGCTCGACGCCACGGCGAACGCCTTCGGCATCGCCGGGAGCCAGGCCGCCGGCTCGATGCAGTACTACGACAACGGCGCCTGGACCAAGCGCCTCCACCCCGGCTGGGCGGCCCACAGCGGCGTCGTCGCGGCCTACTTGGCCCAGGAGGGCTACACCGGCCCCGCGGACATCCTGGGGGGGCGCTTCGGCTTCCTCCACGGCTACAGCGACGGCGCCCACCCCGAGTACGTGCTCGAGCGCCTGGGCGAGTACTGGGAGATCTGCCTCTCGGCCATCAAGCCCCACGCCTGTTGCCGCTACAACCACGCTGCGGTGGACGCCGTGGTCCGCCTCTGCAAGGAGCACGACATCCGCCCCGGGGAGGTGAAGCGGGTGGAGGTGCGGGTGCCCGAGACAAGCGTGATGGTGGTCATCGAGCCCGGGGCGATCAAGAACGCGCCCCAGAACGTGGTGGACGCGCAGTTCAGCCTCCCCTACGCCGTGGCGGTGGCCCTCCTCCGGCGGCGGGCGGGGCTGGAGGAGTACCAGGACGACTTCCTGCGCTCCCAGGTCCACCGCTCCATGATCGACAAGATCAACTGCCTCGGGGACGCGGGGATGGAGAAGGAGTTCCCGGACAAGTGGCAGGCCCGGGTGCGCATCGACACAGCGCGCGGGGCCTTCGAGGCCCATCAGGAGTACCCGAAAGGGGACCCGCGCAACCCGCTCTCGTGGGAGGAGCTGATCGAGCGCTTCCACGACCTGACGGGCCCCGTGCTCGAGGCCGGGGCGCGCCGCCTGCTGGTGGAGCGCGTCCGGGGGCTGGAGAAGCTCCGCGGCATCGGCGAAGTGATGGAGCTCGTGGCGGTGGCCGAGCGGGCGCGGGCCTGAGCTATTTCCGGCTGCCCGCCCCGAGGTGCTCCAGGAGGGTGATCCCCAGGGCGAGGCGTCCGGCGAGGCGGTCCAGGAGGTGGGTGTTCATCCCGGGGGCGTAGTGCCCCGGGTCGCCCGAGCCGAGGAGGAGGAGGCCCAGGAGCCTCCCCCCGGCCCGCAGGGGGACGATGGCGGCCGAGCGGATCCGCGGGCGGACGCCGCCCGGGAAGAGCGGCCCCGCCCCTTCGGCGAGATCCCCTTGGAGGATGACCCGCTCGGCGGAGGGCAGGTGAGGGGCCTCCTCCTCCCCGGCCGTCCGGAGGCGGGGCGGGCCGCCTTCCTCCCCTCCGTGCAAGGCGCCGAGGGACGGCCCGCAGAGGAGGAAGGCCGCGTACGCGAGGCCGAAGCGCCGCTCGATCTCGAGGGCGATGCGGGAGAGGTTGGCGGCCGAGAGGGGGATTTCGAACAGCAGGTTATCGAGGGCGATGAAGTCCTGCTCGATCTGCTCGTTCCGGCGGACGAGCTCGATGGTCTCGTCGAGGAGGCCGAGGAGGTCCTCCCGCTCGCCCTTGAGCCGGTCGAAGAGGCGCTCGCGCAGGTTGAGCACCTTGGCGGAGGCTTCGCCCAGGATCCCGCTCGCGCGCAGGAACTCGGGGTGCTCGATGAAGAAGCCGGGGTTTTCTTCCAGGAAACGGATGACGTCCTCCGCCGCGGCCGGCGACATCGCCTTCCTCCCTCGGGGCGGGTGTCTTGCGCTTGCGGGCGGATTCCGGACCTGCGCCCGGCACTCTACCACCTCCGGCCGCATTGACAAAAGGACTTCCCCGCATCAAAACACAGGGCGTTCCGGGAGGCCGCCGCTCCCCTTCTCCGTGAGGTGACGAATGGAACCCTTCGCTCCGGGCCGCACGGTCGTCGGCTTCGTCGGGATCGGGAAGATGGGCGTGCCGATGTCGCGGAACCTCCGCCGGGGGGATTTCGCGGTGGTGGCCTACGACGTCCGCGCCGAGGCGCTCGAGGCGGTGCGGGGGGACGGCGTCCAGCCCGCGAGGGACCTGGCCGACCTGGCCGCCCGGGCGGGGGTGGTCATCACCATGCTGCCCGACAGCGGTGTCGTGGAGAAGGTGGTGCTGGGGCCGGGCGGGCTTGCCGATCACTTGGCGCCCGGCAAGCTCATCATCGACATGAGCTCCTCCTACCCGGCCCGCACCAAGGTGCTGGCCGAGACGCTGGCGCGGAAGGGCATCCACCTCATCGGCTCTCCCGTGAGCGGCGGAGTGAGCGGGGCGGAGGCGGCCACCCTGGCCGTCATGCCGGGTGGCCCGAAGGAGCTCGTGGACGCGGCCATGCCCCTCTTCAAGGCGCTGGGCAAGGCCATCGTCCACGTGGGGGAGGCGGTGGAGTCGGGCCACGCCATGAAGTGCGTGAACAACTACCTCTCGGCCACGAACATGATCTCCTCGATGGAGGCCATGATGCTGGCGGTGAGGCTGGGGCTGGACCCCCGCAAGGTGCTCGACGTGGTGAACAACGGCTCGGGATGCAACACCGGCACGCGGGACAAGTGGCCCCGGTTCCTGCTCAGGCGCTCCTTCACCACCGGCTTCAGCATGGGCCTCATGCACAAGGACCTCTCCATGGCCAGCGATCTGGCCAAGGACACGGGGGCCGTGCTCTTCCTGCTCAACCACGTGCGCCAGATGTACGCCCTGGGGCTCTCCCAGTACGGTTTCGACGCCGACCAGGCCTACCTGCTGGAGATCATCGAGAGCTGGGCCGGCCAGCGCTTTGAGCCGCCGAAAGAGAAATGAGAAGGAGGCGGGCGTTGACCATGCGGGCCACCCGGGGGAGAGGGAGCCGGTTCCTGAGTGCCGCCGCGCTCACCCTCGCTCTTTCCCTCCTGGCGGCAGCGCCGGCGGGCTGCACCTGGTGGCAGAAGAACGTCGGAAAGCGCGTCGAGAACATCGTGACGCGGCGCCTGCTCATCATCACAGACCCGCCGGACGCGGACGTCTACGTCAACAACGTCCACCAGGGGAAGACGCCCCTCACCCTGACCTACAAGGTGAACCTCACCGACTACATGAAGGGATTCGTCGTCGTGGTGCAAAAGGACGGCTACCTCCCCCTCCGGCGGGAGGTGGAGTACAATACCGAAACCCTCAATTTCAAGCTCATCCGCCAGCGGCCCCAGTAGGCCTCCGGCCGCGCGAATTGACAAATTTCCCATGGGTTGGTAGAAATCTGCCCTTTTCCGGGGCTTGGCGGATTCGTCCCGGGCCCGATGCCAGTCCGAGGCGGGAGAACGTTGTTATGTATGCGGTTGTGGAAACCGGCGGGAAGCAGGTCCGGGTCGAGGCGGGGAATCTCCTCCTGGTCGAGCGCCTGGGCGGCGAAGTGGGCGAGACCGTGGACCTGGGCCGGGTGCACCTCCTCGTGGATGGCGGCCGGATCGTCGCCGAGCCCGGCGCCCTGAAGGGAGCGAAGGTCCGGGCCGTCATCAAGGCCCACGGGCGCGGCCGCAAGGTGATCGCCTTCCGGTACAAGAAGCGCAAGAACATCCGCGTCAAGCGCGGCCACCGGCAGCCCTTCACCCAGATCCAGGTGACCGAGATCCTCGCTTCCTGAGGAGCAGGAGTGCGTCATGGCTCATAAGAAAGCAGGCGGAAGCTCCTCCAACGGCCGCGACAGCGCCGGCCGGCGCTTGGGCGTCAAGCGCTTCGCGGGCGAGAACGTCCACGCGGGAACCATCCTCGTCCGTCAGCGGGGCACGGTGTTCCACCCCGGCGAGAACGTGGGCCTCGGCAACGACCACACCCTCTTCGCCAAGGTGAACGGCGTCGTCAAGTTCAGCCACAGGGCCGGGGGCCGGCGCACCATCAGCGTGATCCCCGGCGAGTAGGCCGCCCGTGGGGGCCTCTCCCACCCTGCCATGTTCGTCGACACCGCGCGCGTCCGCGTCCAGGCTGGCAACGGGGGCAACGGCTGCCTGAGCTTCCGGCGGGAGAAGTACATCCCCCGGGGCGGGCCCGACGGCGGCGACGGCGGGCGCGGGGGCCATGTCATCTTCCAAGCCGAATCCTCCGTCAACACCCTCCTGCACTTCCGCTACGAGCCTCTCCTGCGCGCCCCCAAGGGGGGTCACGGCATGGGCAAGAAGATGCACGGCGCCGACGGCGCGGACCTGCGCGTCCCGGTGCCGGCGGGCACGCTGGTGAAGGACACCGGGACGGATGAGCTCCTGGCGGACCTCTCTCAGCCCGGCCAGGAGTTCATCGCGGCCCGGGGCGGCCGCGGCGGGCTCGGCAACGACCACTTCAAGAGCTCGACCAACCAAGCTCCCCGCAAGACCACCAAGGGCCTCGCCGGGGAGGAGCGGCTCCTCGATCTGGAGCTCAAACTCCTGGCCGACGTCGGGCTCGTCGGGATGCCCAACGCCGGGAAGTCCACCCTCATCTCCCGGATCTCCTCCAGCCGGCCCAAGATCGCCGACTACCCCTTCACCACCCTGGCGCCCAACCTGGGGGTGGTGGACCTGGGGCGCTACCGCTCTTGCGTGGTGGCCGACATCCCGGGCCTCATCCCCGGCGCCCACGAGGGGAAGGGCCTGGGGGATCGCTTCCTCCGCCACGTGGACCGCTGCTCGATGCTGCTCCACCTGGTGGACGCCTCCTCGCCCCCGGCGAAGGGGCTGGAGGATTTCGAGGCCATCGGCCGGGAGCTGGAGCTCTTCTCCCCGGAGCTGGCGGCCAAGCCGAGGGTGGCGGTGCTGACCAAGCTGGACGTCACCGAGGCGCGGGCGCATGAGGCCGCCCTGCGGGCTGGGGTCGAGGCGCGGGGGTTCGAGTGCCTGGCCATCTCGGCCGCGACGGGGGAAGGCGTCAGCGAGCTGCTCGGGCGCCTCGCCCGCAGGCTGGCGGAGCTTTCCCCCGCCCGCTGGGCCGGCACCTCCAGCGGGGCCGTCGCGGAGGTGGGGGCGCAATGAACACCCCCGGGAAGGGAACCGAGCCCGCCTTGGCGAGCCGGCGAATCGTCATCAAGGTGGGCAGCTCCGTCCTCACCGCGCCGGACGAGCAGGGGGTGAACCGCCGGGTGCTGGGGGGCATCGCCTCCCAGGTGGCCGAGCTGCGCCGGGCGGGGCGGGAGGTGGTGCTCGTCTCCTCGGGCGCGATCGCGGCCGGCTCCAAGCGCATGGGGGTCCAGGGGGCGCCCAAGGAGATGCCCGAGCGCCAGGCCGCCGCCGCGGTGGGCCAGCCCATCCTGATGGAGGCCTACGGCCGGGCGTTCCGGCGGCGCGCGGTGGAGACGGCCCAGCTGCTCCTCACCCACGCCGACCTCGACCAGCGCACCCGCTTCCTGAACGCCTGCAACACCTTCGAGGCCCTGCTCGCCCGCGGGGTGCTCCCCATCGTGAACGAGAACGACACGGTCTCGGTCGAGGAGATCCGCTTCGGGGACAACGACACCCTGGCCGCCCTGGTGGCCCAGATGGTGAACGCGGGGCTGGTGATCATCCTCTCGGACGTCGAGGGGCTCTACGACGCCGATCCCAGGCGCCATCCCTCGGCCAAGCTCATCCGCCGGGTGGAGGGGCTGCCCGCCGAGATCGAGGGGAGGGCGGGCACGAGCGCCAACCCGCTGGCCCACGGCGGCATGGTCACCAAGGTCCGGGCGGTGAAGGTGCTGAACCGCATGGGTATCGCCACCCTCATCGTGCGCGGGCGGACGCCCAAGATCCTCCTCCGCGCCCTGGAGCGGGGGGGCGAGGGGACCCTCTTCGTCCCGAACGGGGTCCGCCTCGGGGCGAGGAAGGGCTGGATCGGGACCGCCGTCATCCCCCGCGGCTGGATCCGCCTGGACGCCGGGGCGGTGACGGCTCTCGCCGAGCGGGGCCGGAGCCTCCTCCCCAGGGGCGTCGTGGAGGCGGGCGGGGAGTTCCGCTTCGGAGACGTGGTGGAGCTGCGCGACCCCAAGGGCCGCGCCGTCGCACGGGGACTCGCGAACTACGGGGTGGATGATGTGAACCGCATCGCCGGCAAGCACACGGGAGAGATCGCGGGTATCCTGGGGGGCAAGGATTACGACGAGGTGGTCCACCGCAACAACCTCGTGCTCTTGGACTGAGACGGAGGACCATTGCGGATCGGCATCCAGGGGGGCACCTTCAACCCCATCCACTACGGGCATCTCCGGGGGGCGGAGGAGGTGCGCGAGGCCCTCGCCCTCGACCAGGTGCGCCTCATCCCCTCAGCCCAACCGCCCCACAAGCCCGATGAGGAGATCGCCTCCGCCCGGGACCGCCTGGAGATGGTCCGCCTGGCGGCCGGGGAGCACGAGGTCTTCGTCTGCGACCCCATGGAGGTGGAGCGGGGCGGGCGCTCCTTCACCGTGGACACCCTCGCCGCCCTGGCCGGGGGGGCCTGCCGGGGCCACGAGACTTTCTTCATCGTGGGGGCGGATGCCTTCTGCGAGGTCCACACCTGGAGCCGGGCCCCCCGGCTGCTCCGGATGACGCACTTCGGGGTGACGCTGCGGGGGGAGCAGCGGGCGGAGGACGTGATTCGAACCCTGGAGCGGACCATGCCCCCCCTCGACCCCTCCCTGAGATTCGAGTTCGCCGGGGAGAACAAGGCGAAAGTCGTTGATTCTGATTTTTTTATCCATTTCGTGCCGATTTCCAACCTGGAGGTGTCGGCCACCCAGATCCGCCGCCGGGTCCGGGCCGGGGCCTCCATCCGGTATTTATTGCCTCGGGATGTGGAACTTTTTATAATTCGCCGCCGGTTGTACCGGGGAAGTTCCTGACGCCCGGCGCTTCACGAGGAGGGGTAGCCCCCATCGAAACCTTGACCCACCGCCTCCGGCGGATCTCCGAGGCCGCCGAATCGAAGCTGGCCCGCGACGTGGTCGCCATGGACTTGCGGGCCCTGTCGGCCGAGGTGGATGCCTTCCTCATCTGCCATGGCACCAACCCGAGGCACGTGAAGGCCATCGCCGAAGCGGTCGAGGAGAGGCTGGGCGAGATGGGGGGGGAGACTTTCTTCATCGAGGGCTTGAACGAGGCGAGCTGGGTTCTCATCGATTGCGGGGATGTGGCCATCCACATCTTCCAGGAGAAGACGAGGCAGTACTACCGGCTCGAGGATCTGTGGTCCCACGCGCCGGTCCTGGAGATGGCGGCATCGGGCGGATGAACGGCGGTGCCTGTCAGATAGCGGAGGATGTGTGAAGCACCTGACGAAGCAGCAGGTCGAGATCCTCAAGCGGAGGCTTCTCGAGGTCCGGCGCGAGATCCTGGGCGATGTCGAGAAGAGCAAGCGTCACAGCAAGGAGAGCGGAGACGATGGGACCCAGGACATCGCCGATATGGCGGCGGATACCTACTCCCGCCAGGTGCTGATGGACCTCGGGGAGCGCGAACGGGAGCGCCTGCGCGAGGTGGATGCGGCCTTCAAGCGCATGGATGACGGGAGCTACGGGGTCTGCGAGGAATCCGACGAGCCGATCCCCTTCTCGCGGCTCGAGGTTATCCCGTACACCCGCTACACCGTGGCGGCCCAGAACGAGATCGAGCGCAGGAACAAGGGCTCATGAAATCCCGGGGGGCGCGCGGATGAGGCTGCGCCTCCTCCTCGCATTCGCTGCGCCCCTCGCCGTCGTCCTCTATCTCCTCCACTTCAACCGGGACTTCGTGAGCGTCCGCTTCTCGGAGGCCCTCTCCCTCCGCGTGCCCCTGGCGGTGGCGCTCATGGGCGCCGCGCTCGCGGGCGCCCTCGCCGCCGCCTTCCTGGGCTGGGGGGAGGCGGCCATCCGGGCCTTCGCCGCGTGGAAGGATCGCCGCCGGGCCCGCCGCCAGGAGCGAGCGCGCGAGTGCCTGGCCCGGGCGCAGCGCCTCCGCAGCCAGGGCAGGCCCGCGAAGGCGCTCCGCCTGGCCCGGCGGGCCGTCCGGCTGGACCCGGGCCTCCCCTCGGCGCTCTCTCTCGCGGCCGACCTGGCCGCCGAGGCCGGGAACCTGGAGGAGGCCATCCGCTGGAACTCCCGCCTCTACGCCCTGTGGCCGGGTTCCCCGGACGCCGCCGTCCGCCTCTCGCAGAACCTCGAGGCCACCGGCCAGGCCGGGGAGGCGGAGCGGGTGCTGGCCCGCTCGGGAGGGAACGGCCAGAGCCACCCGGCTGTCCTGCGAAAGCTGCGCGACCTCTTCACGTCGTCGGGGCGGTGGGAGGAGGCCGTCCAGGCCTGCCAGAAGCTCGTGCGGGCGGGCGGGGCCCCTTCCGAGCTGGAGGAGGACGCCCGCCGCACGGGGGAAATCTATCTCGCCGCGGCGGAGGGCCGGCTCGCGCGGTCGGACCCCTGGGGGGCGGTTTCCCTGCTGGAGGACGGCGTCCGGCGCCTTCCATCCTCGCGGGAGCTGCGCCTGCGCCTGGGGGAGGCCTTTGTCTCGGCCGGGAAGCCCAAGCGGGCGCTGCGCGCCTGGGAGGCGGGCTACCGCGAAGTGGGGGGAGAGGAGTTCCTGCGCCGGATCGTCTCCTCCCACGGGCCGCTCGACTCGGAGAGCGCCCTGCGCCAGGCGTCCACCCGCCTCGTCTCGGCGGCTTCCTCCCGCCCCCGGGACCCGGCTCCCTGGGTGATGGCCGCCGCCCTGCTCATCGAGGCGGGCAGGACCGAGGAGGCCGTGCGCCGGCTCGGGGAGGCCTCCGGCCTCATCCCCGCCGCCGCCGAGGGGGAGGCGGGATGGATGGGCCTTGCGGTCCGCCTCCTCGAGGCCCGCGCCAGGCTGGAGGGCGGGGACCGGCTGGCCGCCGAGAGCGACTTCCGGAAGGTGGCCCAGGAAGCGGGATGGCTCCTGCTCGGCGAAAGCCCCTCGGGGGCGATCGTCAAGCCGTTCGACGTGTTCTCCTCGTGAGGGCCTGAGCATGGGACGCGCGGTGCGGAGTCTCGGCGGCGGGGGGAGGGGAAGGGTGGGTTTCCTGCGCGCGGCCCTGGCCCTGGCGCTCTTGCTGGGGGGGATGCGCGGGGCCGCGCTCTCGGCCCGGCCCGAGTGCCCGCGCGGATCGGTGGCCGTTGAGGATGTGGCCACGGGCGCCGTCAAGTGCGAGCGGGAGGACTCGCTCGAGAGCCGGGAGGTCCCGCCCCCGCCCCCGCCGCCGGAGGCTCCCCCGGAGCCGCAGGCCCCAGGCGCCCCCGCGGCGCCGGGCGCGCCGCAGGCCCCGGCCCAGTTCCCCGCCAGCCAGGCCGACTGCGGGCTCTCCCGGTGGGGCTGCGAGGAGGCCTGCAACCGGACCCACCTCACGCAGTCGCTCGCGGCGGGCTCCGCCGCGGCCCAGCGGGCCAAGGTGGCCCTCGGCGCCTGCCTGCGGGTGTGCGGCCAGGAGTTCCAGTGCGAGCCGCGCGCCCCGGAGACGCCCATCCGGTGAGGCTACCCTTGACTTTGGGGGGCGGGCCGCATAGGGTGCTCTGGTTCTCTGCCCCCTCTCCGGCGCGGGACGGTCCGCCCCCGCGGGAGCCCTCAAGATGAAGCCCATCGCCCTCGCGTCGGATCACGCCGGCTTCCAGGCCAAGGAGACGGTGAAGGGCGTCCTGCGGGAGCGGGGCCTGCCCTTCCGCGACTACGGGACGGACAGCGAGGCGCCGTGCGATTACCCGGACTTCGCCGGGCCGGCCGCCCGGGCGGTGAGCGAGGGGGAGTCGGAGCGGGGGATCCTCTGCTGCGGCTCCGCCGCCGGCATGGCCATCGTCGCCAACAAGTTTCCCGGCGTCCGCGCCGTCGCCTGCCACGACGAGCAGGCCGCGAAGATGAGCCGCGTGCACAACGACGCCAACGTGCTCGCCCTGGGGGGCCGCGTCCTCGACGCCGAGGGGATCAAGCGTGTGGTCCGCGCCTGGCTGGACGCCGCCTTCGAGGGGGGCCGCCACGCCCGGCGCGTCGCGAAGATCGCCGAACTGGAGCGCTGCCAGGAGGTCAAGCCCTGAACCGACCGCCCCGGACGGTTCCGCATGAAATGCCCGATCTGCTCGCATCCGGATAGCCGGGTCGTCGACAGCAGGACGACGAAGGAAGGCAACGCCATCCGCCGCAGGAGGGAATGCGAGTCCTGCGGCCACCGCTTCACCACCTACGAGCGGCCCGAGGTCGCCTTCCCCCTCATCATCAAGAAGGACGGCAGCCGCGTCCCCTACGAGCGCGAGAAGATCCGCGCCGGGATCGCGAAGGCCCTGGAGAAGCGCCCCGTCCCGGCCGAGGAGCAGGAGGCCATCGTGGACCGGGTGGAGCGCTTCATCCTCGACTCGGGCGAGAAGGAGGTCACGACCTCAGCCATCGGGGAGCGGGTGATGGAGGAGCTCCGCGAGACCGACCAGGTGGCCTACGTCCGCTTCGCCTCCGTCTACCGCTCCTTCGGCACCGTCAAGGACTTCGAGGAGGAGCTCCAGAAGCTCTCCCGCAAGGGCTGATCGCGTCCCTTCGGCCCCGTCCCTGGCCCGATCAAAGCGGCCGTGCCGCCCTGCCTACTCGCTGAGGGTCTCTCCTTCGGGCTCGCGGCCCGCGTGGGAAACGCCCGAGGCGAAGAGGCGCCCGATCTCCCCGGGCGGAAACCCGGCTTCTTCCAGCACCTCCCAGGAGTGTTGCCCCAGCCCCGGGGCGGGCAGGGGACGCCTCGGAGCCAGGTTCGAGAGGCGGGGGGGGAGCCGCAGCGCCGGGTGGGTCCCGCCGGCCGGGTGAGGATGATCGACGGCCAGCCTCCGGGCGCGCACCTGAGGGTGGGTGAAGACCTCTTCCACTTCCAGGACGGGACTGACGCACACCTCCTCGTCTTCGAACAAGGCGAGCCATTCCGCCTGGGTCCGCTCCCGGAAGGTCTCCTCCAGGGCCGCGATCACCTCGCGCCGCCGCTCCGCCCGCGCCGAGGAATCCGCTTCGAACTCCTCCCGGCCGATGAGGCGGCAGAGGTTTTTCCAGAACTTGGGCTCCGAGCACCCCACGGCGAGCCAGCGGCCGTCCGCCGTGGGGTAGAGGCGGTAGCCGGGGCGCCGGCCGTTGTGGCGCGTGGTCTCGCGCCCCCCGCGCGTGCCGCAGGAGAGGAAGTACTGGGCGTGGTGGGCCAGGAAGCCCACCGCGGTGTCCAGCATGGCGATGTCGATGAACTGCCCCGCGCCGGTCCGATCCGCCTGGCGGAGGGCGGCCAAGATGGCGAAGGCGGCCCACATTCCCGCCCCGATGTCGGCGAAGGGAACGCCAGGGATGAAGGGCGGGCCCTCCTCGGGGCCGGTGAGCCCGACCGTCCCTCCCACCGCCTCGAAGTTCAGGTCGTGCCCGGGCGTGCGGGCCAGGGCGCCGTCCTGGCCGTAGCCGGAGATCGCGCAATAGACGAGCCGGGGGTTCTCCCGGGAGAGGCGCGCGTAGCCCACCCCCAAGCGGTCGAGAACGCCGGGCCGGAAGCTCTCGACGAGGATATCGGCCCGCTTCACAAGGCGGACGAGGACTTCCACCCCTTCCGGGCGCTTGAGGTCGAGGGCCAGGCTCCGCTTGTTGATGTTGCAATAGAGATGGAAGGCGGAGGCGCCGCGGCCGTCCATGGGGGCCGCCATGCGGCCGTAGTCGCCCCGGACGGGGTCCTCCACTTTGATGACGTCGGCCCCCAAGTGGGCGAGCATGAGGGTGCACTCCCCGCCCGGGAGGAGCCGGGTCAGGTCGAGCACCCGCGTGCCGGAGAGTGGCATCGGGAATCCTCCGAATCGGCTGCCGCGCTGCAAGAGCCGGGGCGTGAATGGCCTCAGCCGTATCATCCGGCCTGGGAAAGGTCAATCTTTCCGCCGCCGGAGGCCGCGCCCTCGGGCTCGATGGTTTTCCCCCTCCCGCCATTCCGCCCGGTGCAAAGATGAGCTAACCTGTGCCGTGCTTCTTGGCGCGCATTTTTCCCTGGCGGGGCAGGTGAAGTGCCGAGGGATTGGGTTTTGGGGGTTTCATGCCAGATCGAGGGGGACGAGAGATGACCACCATCGTTCAGATCGCGGCGAGGGAAATTCTCGATTCCCGGGGGAATCCCACCGTCGAGGCGGATGTCCTCCTGGCCGGGGGCGG
>MGDP01000130.1:5210-5593 GCA_001790955.1 Candidatus Tectomicrobia bacterium RIFCSPLOWO2_12_FULL_69_37 | reverse complement strand
TGTTGTAGTAGGGGGCGACCAGCAGGGCGCCGTCGGCCCCCGCCTTCTTGGCGAACTGCGTCCGGCGGATGGCCTCGGCCGTGCTGTTCGAGCCCGAGCCCGCGATGACCGGGACGCGCCCGGCCACGTGCTCGATGACGATCTCGATGACCCGGTCGTGCTCCTCGTGGCTCAGGGTGGCGGACTCGCCGGTGGTCCCGCAGGCCACGATCCCGTGGGTCCCGTTCTCCAGGTGGAAGTCCACCAGGGAGCGGATCCCTTCCTCATCCAGCTTCCCGTTCCGAAAGGGCGTTACCATCGCCACGTACGAGCCTTTGAACATCGTCCCCTCTCCTCTCCGCCACCCCCCGGCGGCCTCGGTCACGCCCTCCCGGCGGCGTGCG
>MGDP01000130.1:0-5201 GCA_001790955.1 Candidatus Tectomicrobia bacterium RIFCSPLOWO2_12_FULL_69_37 | reverse complement strand
GTCACGCCCTCCCGGCGGCGTGCGGCGAGCCCACCCCTCTCACATCAGGGCAGCCCGCGCAACATCCCCCCTGGGGTGGCCCATCGTAACAAAGCGCCCCCCCCGGAGCAAGAAAACGGTTTTCCCGCGCGCTCCGCCCTCTCAACGGCCCTCCAGGCGCGGCTCCCGGCACGCGCCCTGCACCCCCACCCCGGGGAATATTTCAGGCTCTGAGCGGATTTTCTTTGACAACCCAGGCGTCATGCATATAATTGGCAAGTTAAATCAGATGTTTGGGTGAACAGCCCGAGAAAATGGTTCAAGTCCTGGCCTCCGCCCGGTTTTCGCCCCCAGGGGGAAGTTTTCATGCCTTGTGCCGGAAGGTTTTTCCCGGGGAGGCCGCTGCGCGGACCCATTTCTCTCGTCGCGGCGGGGGCTTTCCTCCTCTCCCTCGCGGCACCGGCCCTCCAGGGACCCCGGGCCGAGGGCGCCTCCAAGAAACCCGCCCGGGCGGCCAATCCCTCCTACAAGTCCGCCATCCTGATCGACGCCGAGAGCGGCCATATCCTCCGCTCCCACAATCCCCGCCAGCCCGTGATCCCGGCCTCGGTGGTCAAGATGATGACCTCGCTCCTCGCCCTCGAGCACATCCGGCACAAGAAGGCGCGCATGTCGGACCGGGTGAAGGTCTCCCGCGCCGCGTCCCTCGTGGGGGGCCACCAGGTTTACCTCCGGCCGGGAGAGGTGTTCCGTTTGGAGAACCTGCTCAAGGCCGTCATGATCGGCTCGGCGAACGACGCCGCCTACGCCGTCGCGGAGCACGTGGCCGGGAACGAGCCCGCCTTCGTGCGGATGATGAACCAGCGGGCCCGCCAACTCGGGCTGAAGGACACGCGCTTCGTGAACGTGAACGGCCTCCCCGCGGGGCGCGGCAGGCCCTCGAACCTCATGAGCGCGCGCGACGCCGCCATGCTGGCCCGGAAGCTCATCCACGACTTCCCCTTCGTCCTCGCATGGACCTCGACACGGATGACCCCCTTCCGGCCGGGCAAGTTCAACCTCTACAACACCAACAAGCTCGTGGGCCGCTTCGCGGGGCTCGACGGCCTCAAGACCGGCTTCACGCCGGAGGCCGGCTTCAGCATCGTGGCCACGGCCAAGCGGGGCGACCTGCGGCTCATCGGCGTGGTGTTCGGCTCGCCCCAGTCTCAGCGCCGCTTCAACGAGGCCCGGAACCTCCTCGCCTGGGGCTTCTCGAATTACTCCAGGCAGGCGGCGAAGGGGAAATCCCCCCGCGACGGCCGGAAGACGCGGGTCTTGAAGCAGAACCCCGACGGCGCCTCGCTCGGTGCCCAGCCCCAACCCTATCGCCTCACCCTCGAAGGGGCCGGCGCGGGGCGGCCCGAGGCCGCCGCGGGAGAAGAGGACGGGCCGGAGAGTCCGGGCTCCCTCATGGCGGCCAAGCCAGCCGCCCAGCGGCCGCAGCCCGGCGTCATGCAGCTTCGCTAGCCTCCCGGCCTATCCCCCCTTCTCCTCCGCCATGAACGGCAGGGCCATGGCGAAGAGCGCGATCATGAGCACCTCGGAGTCCCCGAAGTTGTACTCGAACAGCCCCGCCGCGAAGAACCCGGCCGCGGCCGCGAGCCCCCCCACCGCCCGGAAGCGCGGGCCGAACGGCGCGCGCCTCATCCTCCGCAGCCGCCGCGCCACCAGCCAGAAGTAGCCCCCCCAGGCCCACAGCCACGCCGCCAGGGCGGGGAACCCTCTCTCCGCCGCCAGGTGCAGCAGGTTGTTGTGCAGGTGGCCGGTGCGCCGCTTCCTGGCCTCGGGCATGGCGTAGGCCGGAAACTCCTTCTTGATCTGCCCCGGCCCCACGCCCAGGAGGGGACGATCCATCGCCATGCGGAGCCCGCTCCGCCACATCTGGAACCGCTCCACCCGGCTGGGATCCCCTGGGTCCGCCAGGCTGAGAACGCGGTCCCGGATGGGCTGGGGGGCGGCCACCCAGCCGATCGCCGCCACCGCCGCCGCGGCGGCGAGCGCCTTCCAGCTCCGCTCCGCCAGCGCGATGACCAGGACGGCAACCGCCAGCCCGATCCAGGCGTTGCGGCTGAAGGTGCCCAGCAAGGCCCCCCCCATCAGCCCCGCCGCGGCGTACACCCACCTCCCCCGCTTCTCCCCGCCGGCCACGAAGAGGTAGGCGAGGGCGACCGCCCCCGCAACAACCAGGTAGCCACCCAGGGTCATGTAAATGCTGAAGAAGCCGGACATCCGGTGGGCCAGGTTGAGAGGGCCGGGCAGCGCCCGGGCGAGCGTCCATGCCGAGGCGAGAGCGGCGGCGGCAAAGAGCGCCTTCACCAGCCCGTCCGCCTCCCACTCGTCCCGGACGGCGTTGAGCGCGAAATAGAAGAGGAGGATCTGGGCCAGCTTGCGCGAATCCCACAGGCTCTGCCACGGATGGCCCGCCGTGACGGCGCTCGCCAGCGTGAGGGCGGCCAAAAGCGCCCACGGCCACTTCAAGGGGAAGCGGTGGCGGAAGATGTCCGCCTCGAAGTTCATGGAGGAGAACCAGAGGACCAGCCCCGTGAACCCGAACGCCTGGGCCGCCGAGATGGAGAAGGGCGAGGCGAGGACGAAACCTATCAGGCAGACGAACGCCGCCCGGGACAGGGGGGTGCGCGCGTCCAGCCGCCGCCTCAGCTCCCCCCAAGCCGCCTGCCAATCCATCCAAAGCCTCCCCGGGCGGGGCCGGTGCGGATGCGGCCTTTTATATCATCCGGAGCTCAATGGGAAGCGATGTCCCGGAGGATCGCCTCGTACTCCTCGGCCACCCGGCTCCACCGGCGGTCCTCGGCCCGGCGCCTCCCCTCTCCGCCCATCGCGCGCGCCAGCTCCGGCGAGGAGAGCAGCCGCAGGATGGCCTCGGCCACCGCCTCCGGGCGCTCCGGGTCCGCGAGGAGCCCCGACTCCCCCTCTCCCACGGCCTCCCGCACCCCTCCCGAGAGGCCGCCGACGACGGGCTTCCCGCAGGCGCCCGCCTCCAGGTAGGCGATCCCGAACGCCTCGACGGCGCCCTCCGCCCGATCCTCCCGGCCCGGCATCGCGAAGAGGTCGCACGCCTGGTAGTAGGCGTGATCCCCCCGGCCCATCTCCCCATGCGGGACCTCCCCCACGAAGATCACCCGTTCCGCCACACCCAAGTCGGCGGCCAGGCGCCGCAAGGAGCTCTCCTCCGGCCCCCGGCCGGCCAGCACATAGGCGGCGTCCGGGAAGCGCTCCGCCACCCGCGGCAGGGCGCGGATGACCGAATCGAACCCCTTCACCCTCGACAGCCGGCCCACCGAGAGGATCATCCTCTTCCCTTCGAGGCCCAACCGCCTGCGGACTGCCAAGCCTGCCTCGGGGGGATCGAACCCTTCCACGTGGACACCGTTGGGTACGGCGAACGTTTTTCCAGGGAGAAACCCCAGGCCGACCAGCCGCTCGCGCGCGTACCGGCTCACAGCCACGACCGCGTCCGCCCCGGCGAGGGCGGCCACGAGCGCGCGGCGGCGGGGGGAGCCGTACACCTCGTTGCCGTGGACCACGACGGCGAGGGGGGGCCCGCCCAAGCGGCGGAGCATGAGGGCGGGCCGAAGGAAGTCCGCCCGGTGGGTGAGGAGGATCGCCTCCGGCCGGTCCGCCAGGAAGCGGGCCAGGAAAGCGGGCCAGAGCAGGGGCTTCCAGGCGACGCGCCGGACCCGGGCGGGGGCGGTCTCGGCGTCGATCCTCGGGTCGGCCGCCCCGCCCTGCGCCAGGACCGAGACTTCGTGGCCCCGCTGGGCCAGCGCCCCCGCGAGCCGCGCCGAGAGGGTCTGCACCCCCCCGACTTCGGGAGGATAGGCCGGGGCGCCGACCAGGATTCTCACCGCGCCTTCTCCGCCGCGACTTCCCGGTAGATCGCCTCGGTGGCGTCGGCGTTCGCCCCGACCGAAAAGCGCAGCGCCAGGGCGCGCGCCGCCTTTCCCATCGAGGCCGCCCGGCCCGGCTCCCGGCACAGGCGGATGAGGCGGGCGATCTCCTCCGGGTCGGCGGGGTTCTTCAGCACCAGCCCGTCCACCCCATCCGTGACGATCTCGGCGCCCCCGCTCCGGGAGGAGAAGACGCAGGGCAGCCCGCTCGCCAGCGCCTCCAGGCACACGTTGCCGAAGGGCTCGTAGAGGGTGGCAAAGACGAAGACGTCCGCCGCCCGGTAGAGCTGGGGGACTGGGACCTCCATCCCCACGAAGCGCACCCGATCCAGCACCCCGAGCCGCCCGGCCAGGCGGCGGTAGGGGCCGATCGATCCGCGCCCGGAGACGACGAGGAGGGCGTCCTTCCCCTCCAGCCGGGCGAAGCCCGCCAGGAGGTGGCGCAGACCCTTGCGGAAGAAGCCGCTCCCCACATGAAGCGCCAGGAAGGCGCCCTCCCCCGCCCCGAGCCTCCGGCGGATGGCCGCGCGCTCGCCCCCCTTCGGGGGAGCGAATTCCTCCGGGTCCACGCCGTTGTAGATGACGGGCACGTCCCGCCGCCCGAAGTGCCGGCCGATCTCCTCGGCTCCCCGCTTGCTGATGGCGGTCACGCGCCGGGCGCCGCCCTCCGCCATCAGGCGCCGCTCGATGCGGCAGAGGGTCCCGTGCAGGGGGTCCAGGCGGCGCAACGCGGCCTTCCAGGCGGGCAGGTGGCGGGCCGCGACCTCCAGCCACTCGCGGTGGACACCCTCGCCCGCGCGGTAGATGTCGCAGGCGAACACCCGGTCGCAGGAGTGGACGACGTCGAAGCTCTCCTGGGCCAGGATCTCCCGCACGCCCGCGGCGAAGCCCAGCACCTTCTGGAAGGAGAAGAGCCCCCGCGCCTCGACCGGGCGGAAGCGCACCGAGGCGTGCGGCAACTCGGGGCAGCGCCGGGCGAGGAGGTGCACCTCGTGCCCGCGCCCCGCCAGCTCGCGCGCGAGGAGCCAGACGTATCGCTCCACCCCGCCTTGGCGGTGGACGGCGGAGCGGACGAGGGCGATCTTCACGGCGGCTCCTCCGGGCGGCCCGTCCTAGAAGTGGTCGGCCGTCCGCTTGGAGATCAGGTGCGGGCCGAGGGCGAGGTGGGGGAGGCCCGACGCCTCGAAGGTGCGGATGGCGTCCTCCGGGCTCGAGACGATGGGCTCGCCGTGGAGGTTGTAGGAGGTGTTCAGGACCCCGCCGATCCCGGTG
>MGDP01000129.1 GCA_001790955.1 Candidatus Tectomicrobia bacterium RIFCSPLOWO2_12_FULL_69_37 | reverse complement strand
ATCTCGAAGGCCTGCTCCATGAGCCAGCTCTGGGTGGCCGAGGAGTCCGAGAGGAAGATGGTCTCGGGGGGGAACACCTCGCGCAGGGTCTTCATCACGAAGAGCCCGTGGAAGGGCGGCGCCTGGGGCTTCGCCAGGAAGGCGGCGAGGCGCTCGGCGTAGAGCCTCCGCCCGGCGCGGACCCGCACGTGGCCCTCCCCGAGGGGGGTCTCGCCCATGTCCTCCAGGCGCTTGAGGAGGCCCTGGAGGACTTCCTTCGCGTCCGCCTGGATGCCGAGGGAGGCCGGGTAGTTGCGCCCGAGGCGCTGGGGGTCCACGTCCACCTGGATGAGGTTCCCGGGGATGGGGGCCTTGTAGTAGGAGGTGGCGAACTGGCCGAAGCCCGTCCCCAGGGCGAGGCAGAGGTCGGCCTCCCTCAGCAGCTCCTCGCAGCCCTCGAAGTGGTAGAGCCCGAAGCTGAGCGGGTCGCGCTCGGAGAGCACCCCCCGGGCCTTGATCGAGGTCACGACCGGGGCGCCCAGCCGCGCGGCCAGGAGCTGGACCTCCCGCTCGCAGCCCGCGAGCACCACCCCCTGCCCCGCGTAGATCACGGGCCGCTGGGCCGCGCGCAGCATATCGGCGGCCCGGTCGAGCGCCTTCTCGTCCGCCTTGGGCGTGGCCTCGGGCTGGGGGAACTCGGGCGGGCGCAGCACCCGCTCCTCCCCGGCGGTGAAGAGGTTGGCCTTCATCACCACCTGGACGGGCCCCGGGCGGCCCGCCCGGGCCCAGCGGTAGGCGGCCTCGACGGCGGGGGCGATGCCGGCCACCGAGTCGGGCACGAGGACCTTCTTCACCACGTGCTCGAGGGCGCGCTCCATGTCCACGTCGTGGATGGCGCTGCGGCCGCGCATCTTGTCCGAGAGAGCGGAGGTCACGGCCACGAGGGGCACGGCGTCCTCCCGGGCGGACTGGAGGGCGGTGGCCAGGTTGGTGCCGCCCGGCCCCGGGACGGTGAAGACGGTGCCCGTCCGGCCCGAGACCTTGGCGTAGCCGTCCGCGGCGAAGCCCGCCCCCTGCTCGTGGCGGGTGATGATGGGGGTGAGGCCCGCCTGGTCGATCAGGGCGTCGTAGACGGGCAGGGTGAGGGTGCCCGGGATGCCGAAGAGGTACTCCGCGCCGTTCGCCCGGAGGGCGTCGAGCAGGACCTGGGAGCCGGTGCGCGCCATCTCGCCTTCGGGGCCTCCATGACGGCGGTTGAAAGAGCCTGTGACATTAGGAGGGCGCCGGAGGGGTGTCAACCGGAGGGCGGATCGGCGGCTTCTCCCCTGGGAAGGCGCGCCGTTTGCCTCCCGGCCCCCGATGGACTAATTTCCCCCCGCGCCCGAGAGGGGAAGGAGGCGGGATGTTCAGCCGGGAGGCGGTCGGGAAGCTGAGGGCGGCGCGCTCCCTCGTGGTGCTCACCGGGGCGGGGGTGAGCGCCGAGAGCGGGGTGCCCACCTTCCGGGGCGCGGGGGGGCTCTGGCGCAACCACGACGCCATGTCCCTGGCCAGCGTCCAGGCCTTCGTCAAGGACCCCAAGCTCGTCTGGGAGTTCTACAACTGGCGCCGCGAGGTGCTCGCTCCCCTCAAGCCCAACCCCGGCCACTACGCCCTGGCCGCCATCGAGGCCCGCGTCCCCCGGTTCACCCTGGTGACCCAGAACATCGACAACCTCCACCGCGAGGCCGGCTCGAAGAACCTCATCGAGCTGCACGGGAACATCTGGCGGGTGCGGTGCTCGGACATGGACTGCGAGGACGCCCTCTTCCCCAAGGAGAACCGCCAGGTGCCCATCGCGCCCCTCCCCCCGGCCTGCGGGCGCTGCGGCGCGCCGCTCAGGCCCCACATCGTCTGGTTCGGGGAGATGCTCGATCCGGAGAACCTGCGCTCGGCCATGCTCGCGGTGAGCGAGTGCGACTACCTGATCGTGGCGGGCACCTCGGCCGTGGTGCAGCCGGCGGCCTCGATGCCGCTCCTGGCGCGCAAGGCGGGGGCCTTCGTGCTCGAGGTGAACCCCGAGCCGACCGAGCTGAGCGGCTTGCTGGACGAGTGCGTCAACGCCCCCTCGGGGGAGGCCCTCCCCCAGCTGGCCGAAGCCGCATACGGAGGCTGACGTGGCGCGGGCGAAGATCACATCCGTGCGGGGGGTGAAGGACATCCTGCCGGAGGAGTCCCCCCGCTGGCAGCGGGTGGAGGCGCTCGCGCGGGAGACCTTCGCCCGCTACGGCTACAGCGAGATCCGCGTGCCCGTCTTCGAGCGCACCGAGCTCTTCGCGCGCTCGATCGGCGAGGAGACGGACATCGTCAACAAGGAGATGTACACCTTCAACGACAAGGGGGGCGAGTCCCTCACCCTGCGGCCCGAGGCCACCGCCTCCATGTGCCGGGCCTACGTCCAGCACGCCCTCTACAGCCAGCCCGGCGTGGCCAAGCTCTTCTGCATCGGCCCCATGTTCCGCTACGAGCGCCCCCAGGCGGGCCGCCTGCGCCAATTCCACCAGATCGACGCCGAGGCCTTCGGCTCCCTCGACCCGGCGGTGGACGCCGAGGTCATCGTCATGCTGGCGGACTTTCTCTCGGCGGCGGGGCTCAAGGATTTGTCCTTGCAAATCAACAACCTGGGGGATGCCGAGTGCCGCCCGGCCTACGCCCGGGCGTTGCAGGAGTTTCTTCGGAAGGAGACCACGAACCTGGGGCCCGAGGTCCAAGAGCGGGTCGAGCGGAACCCCCTGCGCTTCCTCGACAGCAAGGACCCGGACCACCGGGCCATCATCGCCCGGGCCCCCACCATCGACTTGCACTGGAACGAGAATTGCCAGAAGCACCTCGGCGCGGTGTGCGATCGCTTGAAGGGGGCGGGCATCCGCTTCGAGGTGAACCCGCGCCTGGTGCGGGGGCTGGACTACTACTGCCTGACGGTTTTCGAGGTGACGAGCCGGAACCTCGGGGCGCAGAACGCGGTGTGCGGGGGCGGGCGCTACGACGGGCTCGTCGAGGAGCTGGGCGGCCCCCCCACTCCCGCCATCGGCTTCGCCATCGGGATGGAGCGCCTGCTCCAGCTCATCGGGGGTGAGGCGGACGAAAGCGCGGCCCCGGCATCGCCCCTCGACGCCTTCCTCGTCCCGCTCGGGGAGAAGGCCGCCGCCGAGGCCTTCGCCCTCGCGGGGGAGCTCCGCAAGGGGGGCCTGCGGGTGGACCTCGCTTTCGGAGGCGGCAGCATGAAGAGCCAGATGCGGCGGGCCGACCGCTCGGGGGCGCGCTATGTCCTCGTCCTGGGGGAGGACGAGATTGCCAAGGGGACGGTTTCCCTGCGCGACATGCGTGAGAGCCGCCAGGAGGAGCTCCCCCGGGCCGAGGCCCTCTCAAAGCTGCTGGCGGGGCGCCGGTAGGGGCAGCCCTGTGGCTGCCCAAATGAGGGCGGGCACAAGACCCGCCCCTACGCAACCTCCCACTCGTACACCTGAAGGACCCCCCGCTCCTCGAAGCCCATGCGGCGGTAGAAGGCGCAGACGGCGGCGTCCTCGGTGTCCGCGAGCAGCTCCAGGGCGGCGAGGCCCGCGTCCCGGGCCCGGGCGGCGGCCGAGGCGATGAGGATTTCCCCCCAGCCCTTCCCCCGGTGGCCCGGCAGCACCCCGATGTCGGGGATGTAGGCCGTCCTGTCCCCCCTCTGGAGACGGGAGGAGTCCACCGCCAGCACCGCCATCCCGAGCAGGCCCGCGGGCTCCGCGAGGGATTCGAGGAAGAGGCAGTTCTCGGGCGCGGTCTCCCCGCCCTCGAACCACTCCGCGATGTCGCGCGCGGCGTGGGCGCGGAAGTTCCACATGCGGCTGAAGACGGCGTTGTAGAGCGCCGCCGCGGGCGCCAGGTCCGCCGGGAGGCCCGCCGGGCGCACCCGGTAGCCCTGGGGCACGCGCGGATAGGGGACGCTCTCCAGGCTCCCGCGCCGGAAGAGCCGGAGGGCGCGCCGCCGCCTCCCGCCCGTCGCGGCGAGGAAGGCGGGAGGAAGCTCGACGGGGGAGTAGGCCCACAGGCCCCCCAGGCCCTCCGCGCGCGCGGCCTCCCGGGCTGCCCGGAGGAGGGCCGTCCCGAGCCCCCTCCGGCGGCGGGGCGGGGAGACGAAGAGGGCGTCCAGGCAGAGGCGGCCCAGGGCGAGGGTCTCCTTGTCCGGGACGGTCCGGCAGAAGGCGGCGGGGGCGCCTCCCTCCCCCGCGAGCCAGGCGCGGCAGCCATCGGGAAGGGAGAGCGGCTCCCCAGGCTTCCCCCCGGCGCCCGGGCCGAAGGCCTCCTCCATGAGGCGGCGCAGGGCCTCCCCGTCCTGGGGCTCGAAGGGCCGGATCTCGGGCATGACAGGCTCAGCCATGGAAGTAGAAGTGGACCTTGCCTTCGCGGACGAGCCTCTCCAGGCGCCGGATGAGCCAGGCCCGGACGGCGCTCCGGAAGGCGGGGACCATGAGGGAGAGGCCCATCAAGTCGGTCAGGAGGCCCGGGGTGAGGAGGAAGAGGCCCCCCACGAGGACGAGGGCGCCCTCCACCAGCTCCGCCCCCGGCAGCCTCCCCTCGGCCAGCTCCCGCTGGATCCGCCCCAGGACCGAGAGGCCCTGGAGCCGGGCGATCCAGGCCCCGGCCGCCCCGGTCAGGAGGACGAGGCCCAGGGTGGGCGCAACTCCCATCCAGGAGCCGAGGTCGATCAGGATCATCAGCTCAAGGAGGGGGATGGCGGTGAAGAGCAGGAACAGCCGGAAGAACACGGCGGGGCCTCCCGGGGGCGCGGCGGGTCCTCCCGGCCATCCTAGCACGCGGGAGGGATCTTCTGGCCGCGCATTTCATGGGTCCCGGGGGTATGATGGCTGCGGCGGAGAGGCCCTGCGCGGGGGCCGCCTTCATCCGGAGAGGGCGATGGCCGGGCTGTGGAGGGGGCTGCGGCGGCTTTTCGCGGGCCCGAGCTTCAAGGACTACCTTGAGGACTCCGCCGAGGCGCTCAAGCGCCAGCCCGTCGAGATGCGTTGCCCGGCCTGCGGCAAGGTGGTACCGTTCCAGGATCGTTGCCCGAGCTGCGGAAGCCCCCGCCACCCGCCGGTGGACGAGCGCGTCTAGCCCCCCCATTCCGAGAGACCGCCGTGACCGGAAACCTCCCCCAGCGGAAGCGAGCCGAAGCGCGCGAAGCCGCCTCCGCCGCCCCGGGCGCCGGGGCGCCAGGCGCGCGCCTGTGCTCCGCCATCCTGGGCTTCTGCAACGACCCCCTCTCCCAGGAGAACTGGCAGGCGGTCTGCCTGGCCCTGCTGCGGCGCGAGGGGGTGCTGCCCCTCGCCTTCCCCAAGGACGAGGAGGAGTGCCTCAAGCAGTTCACCTTCAACGGGGCGCGAGTCACCTTCGGCAACATTGAGTTCCTGCGGGAGCGCTTCGGGCAGATCCTCGGGGGGATCGCCGAGGGGGGGAGGTTCACCCCCCGCGACATCGAGCTCCTGAACGCCGTCCTGGCCCAGGCGCGGGGGATGCGCTTCCGCCTCGACCGGGTGCTCTCCCCGAGGCGGGACGAGGAGGACACGGTCTTCCTGCGGCCCCTCACCTTCGACCTGGAATTTCTCCTTCATTTCGCCGTCTCCCGGTTCCTCTCCGGGCTGGAGCCCCAGCGGCTGAAGAAGTGCCCCAACTGCACCCGCCTCTTTCTGCTGGACGCCATGCACCGCAAGCGCTTCTGCACCGACTCCTGCCGGACGACCTTCCACAACCGGGTCCGGGTCGAGACCGGCCGCCAGGCCCTCTACATGCGTCGGCGGCGGGAGGCTATCCGGAAAAAATCCCAGCCATCGAACCTCGATCCTCCCCCTGATTCATAAACTCGTCAGAATGAGAACTTCATGTAACGATTTGTCTAGACTGAGTTTTCCAGAGAAGCCGTTTCGCCAAAAGGATTTTCCGCCCGTCGGCGGAGACTGAGTCTCCCATGGCGCCAGGGAGAGGCGAAGCGCTATCATTTCTTGTATTTTTATCAGCCTGATCTGAGGCCTGGAGTCATTCGCGAGGAGAGTCCGAAATGCCCGAGACCATGCGCGCCATGCGGATCCACGAGCTGGGCGGCTCCTTCCGCCTGGAGACGGTCCCCGTCCCCAAGCCCGGCCCGAACGACGCCCTCCTCCGGCTGGGGGCCACCGGGGTGGGCCTCACCCTCGTGATCATGCGGCGCACCCCCGGCCTCATCAGCCGCTACCCCCGCACCATGGGCCACGAGATCGCGGGCGAGGTGGTGGAGGTGGGCCCCGAGGTCCGCACCGTGCGGCCCGGCGACCGCGTGACCGCCCACTTCT
>MGDP01000128.1 GCA_001790955.1 Candidatus Tectomicrobia bacterium RIFCSPLOWO2_12_FULL_69_37 | reverse complement strand
CGCGATCTCCGACAAAGTGCCGTAGGCCCCCTCCAGGGCGATGAGGGCCCCCGCCGTGGCCGCGATGATGACATTGCGGGCGTGGCCCATGCCCGTGCAGATGGGGAGGTCGATGTAGGGGTTGGCCGAGGCCGGGTCGTAGCCGGGGAGGATGCCCAGGGTGAGGCCCCCGGCGGATTTCGCCCCGCGCGCGGCGGCCTCCATCACCCCGCCCAGCCCCCCGCAGACGAGGACGGCCCCCCGCTCGGCGATCCGGCGGCCCACCTCCTCGGCCAGGGCGGCGGTCTCGGCGGAAGGAACGGAGTCGCCGATGACGGCAATCAGCGTCTTCACGCGCCGGCATTCCTCGGGGCGGAGGAAATGCGGGGGGCGGTCATCCAAACAGTTGTATTTTCAACACTCCGGCCGCCGGGTCAAGTGCCGATAGAAGAAGGGCGGGAGGATTCGGGCCTCCGGTCTCCTTGGGCAACGCGCGCGGTTGCCCCCGGCTCCCTCAAAGCCGGGGCATGGCGATCCACCTTCCTTCCGCGGCGCTGCGCTGGCAGGCCTCCGCGAGCTGGACGTCGCGGATCCCCGCCCTGAGATCGGCGTCGAACGGCGCCCCGGCCGCCACGTGGCGGATGAAGCCCTCCCAGCCGAAGCGGTAGGGATTCTTGTAGGGCCCGGCGTCCGGCACTTCCTGCCAGCCCTCGCGGTAATCCACCGAGACTTGCATGGTGCCGGGGTCCCGGCCCATGAGGAAACCGCGGATGGCCGGCGTCGCGCCCGCCGCCTGTGCCCAGCACCGGCGGAGGCCCGCGGCCGCCGAGCCGCCGGTGCCGTCCACCTGGAAGGTGACCAGGTCGTCGCGCCGCACCCGGGTGGACCAGGAGCTGAGGATCGCGCCGCGCGCCCCGCCCGCCAGCTCGACCAGGGTGTGCACGCTGTCCTCGACGTCGACGCCGAAGCGCCCGCCGGCCTCGCCGGCGCGGTCGGTCTGCCCGGTCCAGGACATCGCGGCGACCCGCTCGATCGGCCCGAGGATGCCCTCGATGACGTAGCGCCAATGGGGGTGCATGTCCGAAATCAGCCCGCCGCCGCCCGCCTTCCGGTAGTTCCAGCTCGGCCGCTGCGACTTGGCCGCGATGCCGTCGAACACCCACCAGCCAAATTCGATGTGGAACCCGATGATGCGGCCGAAGAAGCCGCTCTCCACAAGCTGGCGGAGCTTGCGGAAGCCCGGCAGGAACAGCTTGTCCTCGACCGCGCCGTGCTTCAGGCCCTTCGCCTCGGCGGCGCGCAGCAGGGCCAGCCCCTCCTCGGCGGAGGGCGCGACCGGCTTTTCGGTGTAGATATGCTTGCCGGCGGCGATCGCCCGCTTGAGCACCTGAACCCGCTGGTGCGTCGCCGCCGCGTCGAAGAAGACCGGATAGCCGGGGTCGCTCAGCGCGGAGTCCAGATCGGCCGTCCAGCCGAGGCCGCCGTTTTCCGCCGCCACTTCCGCCAGGCGCTCCGGGTTGCGGCCGGCCAGAAGCAGCTTCGGCATGATGACGTCCTCGCCGGCGGGGAGGCCGCCTTCGGCGCGGATCGGCGCCAGCGAGTTGCGCAGATGCTGGTACGAGCAGACGCCGCCTGTCGCGCCGTGCAGGATGATGCCGAGTTCACGCGTTGCCATGTGCGGTCTTTGTTCCCGAGTTCAGCGCCGGATATGGAAAAAATTCCCCACGTGATCCCGGGGCGGTCCCCGGCCGTGGGGGAATCGGGAAAAATCTGGTCGGGGCGAGAGGATTTGAACCTCCGGCCTCCTGCTCCCGAAGCAGGCGCGCTACCAAGCTGCGCTACGCCCCGATAACCGATCTATTTCCCGCCCGGCTCGGGCCAGCCGTAGCGCCCGATGAGGCGGACGAAGACGCAGGGGACCAGGTCCCCGGAGCGCCGGAAGGTGCCGTCCGCCTCCCTCGCGATGCGGACGAGCACCTGGCCCTCTTCGCCGCCGAGCGGCATCACGAGCCGCCCCGCCAGGGCCAGCTGCTCCAGCCAGGGCTGGGGCGGTTCCAGGGCGGAGGCGGCGGCGAGGATGGCGTCGAAGGGCGCCTCCTCGGGCCAGCCGTAGGTGCCGTCGGCGGTCCAGAGGAGGAAGTTCGTGCAGCCGGCCCGCTCGAGGCGCTCCCGCGCCGCCCGGGAGAGCTCGGGCACCCGCTCGATGGCGCGGACCTTGGCGGCGAGCTCCGCCAGAAGGGCCGTAACGTACCCCGATCCGGCGCCGATCTCAAGCACCTTCTCCCCCCCCTGGAGGCCGAGGGCTTCGAGGCTGGCGGCCACCATGTAGGGCTGGGAGATGGTCTGGCCCTGGCCGATGGGGAGGGCCTTGTCGGAGTAGGCCTCCTCGCGGAAGACCTCGGGGACGAAGAGGTGGCGGGGCACGCGGCGCATGGCGGCGATGACGCGCGGGTCCTTGACCCCCCGGGCGAGGATCTGGCTTTCGACCATGTCGTGGCGGGCGCGGCGGAAGCGCTCCTCCTCCCGCCCCCACTGCGCCGGGGCCTGGCCCTTCACCGGAAGTCCCACCGCTCGAGCTCCCGCAGGGCGTCGAAGTCGGTCAGGTCCAGCCGGATGGGGGTGACCGAGATGGCGCGGTGGGCAACGGCGTCGAAGTCGGTGCCGCGCTCCTCGACCCAGCTCAGGCCGTTGCCGCCGATCCAGTAGTACTCCCGGCCCCGGGGGTCGATCTTCTCCACGATGGCGTCCCCGTAGATGCGCTTGCCCTGGCGGGTCAAGCGGACGCCCGCGCACTCCTCCTCGGGCAGGTTCGGGACGTTCACGTTGAGGAGGACGCCCGGCTTGAGCCCCCGGCGGAGGACCTCGGCGGTCAGCTTCCGGGCGAAGGCGATCGCCAGCCCGTAGCGCATGGGCTGGCCCGGCTCGTAGGGAACCGAGAAGGCCACGGCCGGCAGCCCGAGGAGGGTGGCCTCCATGGCGGCGGCGACGGTGCCCGAGTAGGTGATGTCGTCCCCGAGGTTGGCGCCCCGGTTGATGCCCGAGAGCACGATCTCGGGGCGGCGGTCCTTGAGGAGGCCGTTCAGGGCCAGGTTCACGCAGTCGGTCGGGGTGCCGTCCACGGCGTGCCAGCCCTCTTCCACCCGCTCGATGCGGAGGGGGCGGTGGAGGCTCAGGGAGTGCCCGGCGGCGCTCTGCTCCCGGTCGGGAGCCACCACCGTCACCTCGCCGAGAGGGCGGACGGCCTCGTGGAGGGCGCGCAGGCCGGGGGAGGTGATGCCGTCGTCGTTGGAGAGCAGGATTCGGACCATTCGGCCAGCGAGAGTTTGGGGGCGAAAGAAAACGACACCGGGAGTATAGGAACCCGCCCCAGGGGCGTCAACGAGGGCGTGGGGATGGAGCCGGGGGTGGGCGAGGTGGGCCGGCTAGATGAACACGTCGAGCGAGTTGGGGGACTGGAGCGCCCGTGCCGCGCCCAGGATGATGAAAAGACGCTTGTCCGCGATCTGGCCGGAGGAAACCAGCTGGTTCACTTCCGCGCGGGCGTTGGCGACAGCTCCGTAGATAAGGGGAGGGCGGATGCCCCGTACCACGGCCAAGACAAGATTTGCATCCGCCATTTATTCTCCTCCTCCCTGAGGAGAAACCTAACTCAAATTATTCAAGCATCCCTGCCTGAACATGGCCCTGCATCCGTCCTATCGGTGTCTGTCCCTCCTCGCATGAGCAAAGAAATGCCAAGATGAGAAAAAATCCCCGTTCTGACTGATATTCCCAGGCCCAGGCCGCTCCGGGCGCCACTTCCCCGGGGCCCGGCCCCCGGCTTGCGCCCCACTCCTCATCGGGCCAGAATGGGCCTGTCTGAAGGTAGACCCCCCCAATTCCATCTTTTCCTTCCTAGGAGGCATCATGGGCGAAGCCAACGGTTCGGCGGGACCCCAGGAGTCCGGCCGCGATTTCCACTTCGACACCCAGACCCTGCACGCCGGCCAGCGGCCCGACCCGGCGACCGGCGCCCGGGCTGTCCCCATCTACCAGTCCACTTCCTTCGTTTTCGACGACATCAAGCACGCGGCCGGCCTCTTCGCACTGCAGGACTACGGCTACATCTACACCCGCATCGGGAACCCCACGAACAGCGTCTTCGAGGAGCGCATGGCCTCCCTCGAGGGCGGGGTCGGCGCCCTGGCGGCCGCCTCGGGCCAGGCCGCCCAGTTCCTCGTCTTCTTCACCCTGATGGAGGCCGGCCAGGAGATCGTCGCCGCTTCCACCCTCTACGGGGGCACCTACACCCAGTTCGACGTCTCCTTCCGCAAGCTCGGCTGGGACGTAAAGTTCGCCGACCCGCACGATCCCAGCAACCTCCGCAAGGCCATCACCGGCAAGACCCGGGCCCTCTACTGCGAGACCATCGGGAACCCCATGTCCAACGTGGCCGACCTGGAGGCCTTCGCCCAGATCGCCCACGACGCGGGCGTCCCCCTCGTGGTGGACAACACCTTCGCCAGCCCCTACCTCTGCCGCCCGATGGAGTGGGGGGCGGACATCGTCATCCACTCGGCCACCAAGTTCATCGGCGGCCACGGCACGAGCATCGGCGGGGTCATCGTGGACTCGGGCAAGTTCAACTGGGCGAACGGCAAGTTCGACAGCATTGTTTCCCCCTCCCGCGGCTACCACGGGCTGAACTTCTACGAGACCTTCGGGGAGCTGGGCTTCATCACCAAGGTGCGGACGGAGGGGCTGCGCGACATGGGCCCCTGCATGAGCCCCTTCAACGCTTTCCTTTTCCTCCAGGGGCTGGAGACCCTGCCCCTGCGCGTCCAGCGCCACTCGGACAGCGCCCAGAAAGTGGCCGAGTACCTCGCCGCGGACAAGCGCGTGAGCTTCGTGCACCACCCCGGCCTCCCCGGCAGCCCCTACAAGAAGCTGGCCGACAAGTACCTCCCCAAGGGGAAGGGCTCCGTCTTCTCCTTCGGGGTGAAGGGGGGCTACGGGGCCGGGGTGAAGCTGGTCGAATCCCTCCAGCTTCACAGCCACCTGGCCAACGTGGGGGACGCCAAGAGCCTCATCATCCACCCCGCCTCGACCACCCACTCCCAGCTCAGCGAGGACGACATGAAGGCGGGCTTCATCACCCCCGACCTCATCCGCATCTCGGTGGGGCTGGAAAGCGTGGACGACATCCTGTGGGACCTGGACCAGGCCCTCTCCGCCGCCTCGAAGGTCAAGGCCTAGGCCCCGGGAGGGATGAATGGCGGCCAACTCCTTTCAGGACCCGCGGGTCATCCGGAAGATCCTGGGCCGGATGCGGCGGGTGGCCATGGTGGGGCTCTCGGGCAACACCATCCGGCCCAGCTATTTCGTGGGCTACTACCTCAAGCGGATGGGCTTCGAGGTCATCCCTGTGAACCCCCGCTACGGAGAAATCCTGGAGCTGCCCTGCTACCCCAGCCTCTCCGCCATCCCCGGGCCCCCCGAGGTGGTGGACGTCTTCCGCAAGCCTGAGGAGGTCGGCGAGGTGGTGGGCGAGGCCATCGCCGTGGGGGCGAAGGCCCTCTGGCTCCAGTTCGGCGTAATAAATGAGAAAGAGGCCAAGCGCGCCCAGGAAGCGGGCCTCGACGTGGTGATGGACCGCTGCATGAAGATCGAGCACGGGCGCTGGCGGGGCAGCCTCCAGTGGGCGGGAATCCGGACCGGCGTCATCACCTCCCGGAGGGACCCCCTCATTTAACGGAGAAAATATTCAGGGACACCTTGCGCGGACGCCCCAACCTCTTGTAAATTCGTATGCAGCGGCGCCGCCTCGCATGGATTCCTCGTACCCGTCGCCTAACGGGGGGAAGATGCACACGCGCGGCTATTGGTGCGGGCGCACGCTGGCGGCCGCCCTCCCTGGAATGCTCCTCCTCATTGCCACCTCATCCTACGGTTCACCCGCAAAGCCCATCGCCGAGTTCCAGGTGACCCCGCTGGCGGGCTCGCCGACTGCGGCGGCCGGCCTGTCCGCCGCCTCCCCGGTCCGGGAGAACCGCTCCCTCCCCTCCGGGGGATGGGTCGAAACCGGCCCCGAGGACCGGGCCCTCGTCTGGCTCCTGGGCCAGCCCGGCTGCCAGCTCATCATCGAGCCCGGGAGCCGGGTCGAGGTGAAGAGCGAGCCCGAGTCCGGCCGGTACGTCGCCAACCTCGAGCGCGGGGCCCTCCGCTCCACCCGGGTGGACTGCGGGGCCTTGCTCGAAGTGGGCACCTCGGTCGGGCGCTTGTGGAGCCAGGGGGCTTACTTCACCGTCCAGGTCACCGACGGCTGGATCTCTATCTTCCACCAGGCGGGGAGTCTCCAGCTCCTCTTCCAGGGCCAGGCCATCCCCCTCCGGACTCGGACCATGACCACCGTGTCGAGCAGCGGGAGCCACCGGATCGCCTCCGTCGCCGAGGAGGAGCCGGAGGCCTCGCCCGCCGCCTCCGCCCGGCGGGCGGCCCCAGCGCAGGCTTCCCCGGGGGAGAGCATCTCCCCCGTCTCGGCCCCCGGGCGCCCTTGACGGGAGCCACCCGCTCGCATTAGTAATGACCCCCCTGCGGTAGAACCACCGGTCGGGGCGTAGCGCAGCCTGGTAGCGCACCTGCTTGGGGTGCAGGGGGTCGGAGGTTCAAATCCTCTCGCCCCGACCATTTAATTTCCCCCCTGGGATGAGGCCGTCCCCGTGCGAACGGTTCCTCTCGCCGCCGCTGCCGCCCTCCTCTTCCTCGCCGTCCCCGCCCACGCCCAGGAAAAGCGCGTGGATTTCTACGACCCGAGCTCCCGCCGCGTGGGCCACGCCGTCATCGAGTCCCAATCCGGCCGGGTGGATTTCTACGACGCCCGCTCCCGGCGCACCGGCTACGGCAAGACAGAAGACGGCCGCTGGGAGCGCTTCGACCTCCGCTCCCGCCGCGCGGGAGGGAGGGGCCCGGAGCCGCGCCATGACCCCTGAACAGCGGTTCGACGCGATGTTCGAGTCCGCCGTCGCGGACCGCCGGAGCCTCGTCCGCTTCCTCGATGGTGTGAGCGAGGCCCAGGCCCGCTGGAAGCCCCCCGACGGGGAGTGGTCCATCCTGGAGGGACTGGAGCACATCCTCCTCACCGAAGCATTCTTCCAAACCACCATGATCGAGGCACTGAGGGGAGCCGAGAACTCCGGCCGGTGGGACACCACCCAGCCCGGCGCTTTCAAGATGACCCTCGAGGCCCTGCGCCGCCGGGAGCAGGGCCAGGTGGACGCCCCCGCCCACCTCCTCCCCAAGGGGCGGACCGATTTCCGGCCCATGGCCGCCGGGCTCCTCCCCGCCCGGGAAGCCACGCGGGAGGCCCTCCTCCCCTGGCGTGCCCGGGACCTCGGCCGCCTCGTTGTCCCCTCCCCCCGCTACGGGGCCCTCAACGCTTACGAGCGGATCGGTTACTCGGGCATCCACGACGCCCTCCACCAGGAACAGATGGAGAGGGTGACGCGGCAGCCGGGGTATCCGGGGCGGTAGGCGGGGCGGACGCCTCAATCCGAAGTTGTCAGGGAAAAGCCGATAAGGCGGGAGAGGCCTGCACCAGCAAGAGCGCCCGGCTCAGGAAGCGGGCTCTTCCTTCTTCTCCTTGATCCAGTCCTCGACCTTCAAAGGCAATTTCTTCTCGACGATCTCGCGCTTGATGCGGAGGACGCGGGGGTCCGTCCCGGCCTTGACGAGCAGGTATTCCTTGGGGCCCTTCCCGGCGAAGGTGATGGGGCCCCAGGTCTTCCCGCCCTTGTCCACGAGGCTCAGTCGCACCCGGTAGGCCTCGAAATCCGCCGCCTCGCCCGCCGGGGCCTCGCCCTGGGACTCGATCTCGTCCGCGATGCCAAGGAACTCCCCGACCCGGCCCTCGTCCGCCGGCTTGCCCGCGGGCTTCACCATCACCCAGTTGTCCCCCGAGCGGCGCACCGCCGCCTCCCGCCCGTCCGGGAAGCGGGCCTCGATGCGGGCCACGTCCTCCAGCTTCTCGACCCTCACCAGCCGCCGCTCGCTCAGGTAGAAGCCCGTGCGGAGGATCTTCTCCACGTCCCGCTTGCCGAAGGCGAAGAGACGCTTCTCGCCGTCCAGGCGGCCGTAGGCCTTCTCGCCCTGGAGGGGACCGAGGACGAAGCTCTTCTTCTCCTCCGGGCCGTCCTTCGTCTTCTTGATCCAGACGGTCACGCGGCGGAGCTTGTCCTTATCGGCGAGGCCGTACTTGGAGAGGTCCTCGCCCGGGGCGTCCACGAACTCGGCGGCGTTGGCCCACTTGATGTCCCACATCACGTCGTCGATGTGCTTGTGGCGCCCCTCGATCTTGGCCTCCTTGCCCCCGGCGGGGGTGAGGCCGATCTCCCACTTCTTCTTGTCGAGGCGGCGGACGACCACCGCCTCCCCGGGGGTCTCGATCCTGACGCGGGTGATGTGGTCCACGTCGTAGTCCACCATGGTCTTCCGGCGGACCTTGAAGGGCTCGGAGGGGAGGTCCAGCTCCACCTTCTCCGGCACCAGGAAGACGGGGCCTCCCGAGAGGCGGCGCCCGTGATAGTAGGTATTCTTGACCTTCTTCCCCTTCTCTTCCTCCTCCAGGACCTTGGCGTCGCCGAGGAGAAGGCCGTCGGCCGGCTTGCCCTTGAGATCGGTGTAGAGCTGCACCACCCGGCGGGCCGGGGCGAGGCCGTACTTGGCGAGGTCCTTGGGGTCCTCCTCGACGAAGCTCTTCACCTTCTCCCAGCGCAGGGTGTTGGCGATGCCCTCGGACTCCACCCCGTCGGCCCGGTCCTGGACGGGGGCGGTCAGCTCCCAGGCGTCCTTGCCCTGGCGGACCACGGTGAAGGAGGTCTTGCCCCGGGGCTCGACGACGATCTTCTGCACCTTCTCCGCGTCGAGGCTCACGATGCTCCGGTCCCGGAGGTTGAAGACGGGGTGGTTGAAGGGGGAGTAGCCGTCCAGAGGGAGGGTGAATAATCCCCCGTCCTTCACCGAGGCGTAGCGGTACTCGCGGGTGGGGGTGAGGCCGCCGATGCTCAGCGTCACGTCGTCCTGCCCCTTGAAGCCGAAGGTGAGCTTGAGGTAGGGGCTGTCCAGGCCGAACTCGGAGAGGTCGGCGGCCTTGGGGACGCGCTTGTCCTCCTTCATGGCGGAGGCCGCCTTGAGCAGGCGGTCCATCGCCTCCTCGTCCACGGCGGCGTCCACCGGCTTTACGAAGCGCCAGCCCTTCTCCGTCCGGATGATCTGGTAGGGCTCCTCCTTCCGGTCCACCGAGACGCGCATCAGGGTCTTGGTGTCGATACCCTTGAGGACCTTGAGCTTGCGCTCCTCGCGCTCCCGCTTCTCGGAGGCCCACTTCACGTCGTAGAGGTAGTAGCCCCCCGCGGCGACGGCCAGCACCAGCAACAGGACGAGGTTCTTGCGAGGGTTCACCGCAGCTGCCTTCTCCGGACGTAGACGGCGGCGCCAGACAGGAAGATGAACAAGGGAATCGCCCACACCGTCAGCAGGCGGACGAACATGCTCTCGCCGTCCCCGAGGAAGAGGGGCTCTCCGAGCCGGCGCTTGGGCAGGATGGAGATGAGCTCCTGCTCCCCGCCCAGCCAGTTCACGGCGTTCAGGACGAAGTTGCCGTTGCCCTGGGCGCCAATGAAGCCGTCGCTGGCCACGTCGGCGTCGCCGAAGACCACGACCCGCGCCTCCTTCGGCTTCTCGTCCTTCTTGGCGGGGGCGGGCTTGGGGCCGCCCTCCTTCTTGTCCTTGGCCTCCCCGGCGGCGAGGGCGTCGAGCGAGATCGCGACCGCGGCGGCGAGGGGCACGGGCCCCTCCTTCTTCTCCTTGGAGTCGTAGACGAGCTTGCCATCCTGCATGCCCAGGCGGGCGACGGTGAAGCTGCCTTGCCCGGTCCTCACAAGCTCCTCGGCCGCGATGCCCCGCTTGGGGTCCGACTTCCCGGCCACTTTCCGGGAGGTGGGGAAGACGGTGGCCAGTCCCTTCATCTGGTTCGTGATCGCGTGGGCCCCGTAGTCGGCGGCGAAGGGGGTCAGCTCGTTCCCCCCCGCCAGGGCGAAGCGCACCGACTGGGGATCGAGGACGATGGACTCGGGGATCTCGAATCCGAAGCGCTCAAGGAGGCTCGTGAGGCGCCCGCGCGGGCTGTCGGGCTCGAGGAAGACGAGCAGCCTCCCCCCGCGCCGGATGAAGGCATCGAGGGCCTGGGTCTCGGGCTCCTCCAGGTCCTTCTTGGGCGAGGCGATGACCACGATGTTCGCGTCCTGGGGGACGTCCTTCTGCCGCAGGAGCAGGAGGTCGTCCAGGCGGTAGTTGTCGTCGCGCATCCCGGTGGCGAGGGTGGAGAGGGCGTCCCGCCCCGTGCCCGCGTAGGACCGCTCGCCGTGGCCGGTCACAAAGTAGACCTTCTTCTGCTCGCTCTGGACGGCCTTGAGGATGGCGTTGGCGATGGCGTTCTCGGAGAGGTCGTAGATCTTCTCCGAGCGGAAGGTCTTCTTCTCCTCCCCCTTCTTCTGTGCCTGGGCCGCCGGCGGGCCCGCGGCGGGGGCCTTCGCCGCCTCCTTCTTCGCCTCTTCCTTCTTCGGGGCCTGGGCGCCCTCCTTACCTCCCTCGCCGAAATCGTGCACGACGACGACGGTGCCGTAGGCGTCCACGTCGTAGCGCTTGGCGAGGCGGGGGTTAGCGTCCAGGTCCACGAAGCGGTAGGTGATCTCCTTCGTCCGGTGGGCGTACTGCTGCAGGATGTCCTCGACCTGGGTGCGGTCGAGGGTGCGGACGAAGGCAATGAACTCGACCTTGCGCTTCTCCGTGGTCAGGCGGTCGAGGATCTGGAGGGTCTTGGGCGAGAGGCTAAAGAACTTGCCCGGCGTCACGTCCCAGGTCTTGTAGTGCTTGACCGAGATGAGCTCCACCACGGCCAGGATGCCCGTCACGATGACGACCATCACGGCGACCTGGATGCCGGTGCGGGTGGCGCGGAGCCGCATCCCCCCCCTGAGCTCCGCCCGCGAGGCCCAGGCCGCGTAGCCCAGCAGGAGGACGCCCACCCCCCCCGCGGCGTAGCCCCAGTAGGGGACGCTCTCGAAGGGGTTCTTCGAGAGGAAACCCATGATCCCCACCACGAGGAGGGCGGCCGCGGCGATGAAGCTGTACAGATTGCGGTTGTCCACGGCTTACGCCCTCCAGCGGTAGTACTCGAGCGACCGCATCGCGAGGAACAGGCAGAGGATGTTGATGTTCAGGAGATAGATCACGTCGCGGGTGTCGATGACCCCCCGGATGGCGTTCCGCAGGTGGAGCCCGATCGAGAGGTGCCGCAGCACGGCCGCGAGGTCCGCGCCCACCGAAGCCGCCATGAAGTCCAGGATGAAGCTCAGCAGGAGGATCATGAAGGCCGCCGTGGCCGCGATGATCTGGTTCGAGGTCCACGAGCTCGCCATCACCCCCACCGAGAGGAAGGCGCTCCCCAGGAGGAACACCCCCAGGTAGGCGGAGGCCACCACGCCCCACTCCACCGTGGCGTGCAGGCCCACGATGACCGGGTAGATCAGGGTCAGGGCGAGCATCATGAGGTAGAGCAGGAGGACCGAGAGGAACTTCCCCGCGAGCAGGTGGCCGTCCCTCAGCGGGTAGGTCAGGAGGAGCTCGATGGTCCCCAGTTTCTTCTCCTCGCTGAAGAGCCGCATCGTCAGGATGGGCGTGAGGAAGAGGAGCACCACGCTCACGCTCGCGAAGACGGGCTCCAGCACCGCCGAGGTGGGGGTAATGTTCATCTGAGCCGCCGCCTGGGGGTTGCGCGCCAGCTGCATCGAGATGAGGGCGTAGTTGAAGAACGAGCCCGAGAAGAAGATGCCCATGAGGAAGGCCCAGGCGGCCAGCACCACATAGGCGACCGGCGAGAAGAAGAAGGAGGCCAGCTCCCGCTTGCAGATCAGCCAGACGCTACACATGGGCGGCCTCCCCCTCGTGCTTCCGCTCCCCGCTCACGATGCGCACGAAGAGATCCTCCAGCGTGAGCCGCTCCCTGCGCAGCTCGGTGAGCTGGCCCGAGGCCGCCGGCACGGCCGCGGCCAGCGCGGGCCTCACCTCCCGCCCCCGCTCGGCCCGCACCTCGAAGTGGACCTCCCCGTTCGAAGCGCCCGTGCGCCGCACCTGCCGGACGCCCGGCACCGCCGAGAGCCTGCCCTGGAGGGCCTCCGCGCTCCCGATGGCCGAGACCCGAAGGACATCGTCCTCCTTGACGCTGGTGGCCAGGGAGTCGAGCGCCCCCTCGAAGGCGACGCGGCCCTGGTGGATGACCACCACCCGGTCGCACACCAGGCTCACCTCGGGGAGGATGTGGGTGCTGAGGATGATCGTCCGGCTCCCCTTGAGGGAGCGGATGAGGTTGCGGATCTCGATGATCTGGGCGGGGTCGAGGCCCGAGGTGGGCTCGTCGAGGATGAGGACGGGCGGGTCGCTCACCAGGGACTGGGCCAGGCCCACTCGCTGGCGGTAGCCCTTGGAGAGGTGGCCGATCAGGCGGGAAGCCACGCTCTCCAGCCCGCAGCTGCCGACGACGCGCGCGACGGCGTCCCGGCGGGCGGCCCCGGCCACGCCCTTCAGCGAGACCATGTAGCCGAGATAGGCGGTCACCGTCATGTCCAGGTAAAGCGGATTGCTCTCGGGCATGTAGCCAATGCTGCGCTTCACCTCGAGGGGGCGCTCGGCCACGTTCATGTCCGCCACCCAGGCCGAGCCCGAGGTAGGCGGCATGAAGCCGGTGAGGATGCGCATGGTAGTGGACTTCCCCGCCCCGTTCGGGCCGAGGAAGCCCAGGATCTCCCCCCTCTCCACCCGGAAGGAGATGTCCTCGATGGCGGGGACGCTCCCGTAGAACTTGGTCAGCCCCTCAACCCGAATCAATTTTCCCAGCCTCCCTTCTGCCTCCGGGCCATCTACCGGCCGGCGCATCCCCCCGAGGGGGGAGGATCCATCAGCGTGGCCGAACGTGCCCGCTCCCTCAAGAGGCGGCACCCCCTCTCAAGGAGAAAGGGCTCTCAATAGATTGTATTTAAAGGGTTTGCCAATCAATGCCCACAAACACAAGCATAAAAATATGAGCATCCCCGGCGGCTGTCAATCAAAATTTGACCCCGGCGCAACCCGCTTTTTCACACCGGGGGTTGAAGCGATCCCTTTATTTTCCTCATCCAACGCCTTTTGTCCAGCGGCGTTCAGCGGCTTGGTCTGCGCCCGTTCCCCAACACCTTCGCCAGCGCCCCCCGTGCCGCCGCACGGGCGAGCACGGCCGGCACATCCACAACCCGGGGGCCCTCCCGATCCAGCGTCGCCTCGAAGCGCTCCCCGGCCGCCATGACGTGCTCCCTTTCCCCGTCAAACGCGAGAACCCGCTCCCCCGTCGCGGTGTAGGCCACGCTCTCCCCCACCCCGACGCGGCGGCTGCGCAGGACGGGGGCGGCCACCACCAGCCCCGGCGCGATCGGAGAGAGGACACCCCTGCCCGGGCGCCTGCCCGCCGCGCCGAACTCCACCCAGAGGCCCTCCGGATCGTCCGGGCCGATCGGGTCGAGGCTCGCGCCGATGGCCGAGAGCCCCAGCCCCCCCGGCTGGCACCGGGTGAGGAAGAGCGCCTCGATGCGGCGCACGTCCCACACCGCCCGCGCGCCCGCGTAGGCCCCGCGCACCACGGCCAGGTCGATGAGGGCGGTCTCGACCGTGCCCCCGAGGCGGATGCGCAGGCGCTTGGAGCGCCGCACCTGGGCCGCGAAGGCGCGGGGCCGGCGCGCGAAGAGCCCGGCGCCCATGCCCGCCACCGTCCCCTCCCAGTTCTGGGGGAAGGCGTTGTTCGTCCCGGTCGAGAGGGGGACGAGGGGGACCCTCCCGCAGCCCCGGGCCGCCGCCCGGCTCGTCCCGTCCCCGCCGAGCACCACGATGCAGGCGGCTCCCTTCTCCCGCATGAGGGCGGCGGCGCGCGCCGTGTCCTCGCTGTCCCCCCGGAGAGGAAGCGGGAGCAGGCGCGCCTTGAGGGCCGGCCGGCTCCGCCGCTCCCCGAACCCCTCCACCGCGGCGGCGCCCAGGCCATCGCCGTCGTGGAAGACCCACGCCTCCTCCGCGCCCGCGGCCTCCAAGCCCGCCAGGACGCGCCGGAGGATGAGCACCTTCTCGTGGTTGCTGAAGGAGCTGGCGAGCGCCACCAGCCGGCGGATGTCCTTGCCCGACTGGGGGTTCGCGATGATGCCCACGCAGGCCAAGCCGGCCTCCTTCCCCGGGCGGGGGCAGCCCTCCCCGATGGATGACCACCCCCCGGTCCCCGCTGAGGCTAGGGAAGAGCCCGCCCCCCGTCAAGGAATGCCCGGATTTCCGGCGGAAGGTTGACCCTCCCCGGAGGCTCTCCTAGGATGCCTGGGAAGAACTCCGCTGCTGCCCTGCTCTTCCTCCTCAGGCAAAGCCATGCGCCGGACCGCGAAGAAGACGAAGCCAGCCTCCCTCCGCCGGGACGCCCGCGCCATCTTCCAAGCGGGCCTCGACGCCGTCCGGCCGGACGAGGCGGTGCGCCGCGCCCTGCGGGTGGAGAAGACGCGGAGGGGCGAGGCGCTCGTCTGCGGCCGTTCCCGCCTGCCCCTGCGCCCCGGCGGACGGATCATCGTCGTGGGGGCGGGCAAGGCCAGCGCCCGGATGGCCCAGGCCGCCGAGAAGGCCCTCGGCCGGAGGATCGCAGGCGGGTGCGTCGTCACCACCTACGGCGGCGCCCTGCCCTGCCGCCGGATCGAGGTCCGCGAGGCGGGCCACCCCACCCCCGACTCGGCCGGGGTCGCGGCCGCCCGCCGGATCGGCCGGTGGGCGGACGAAGCGGGACGGGACGACCTCTTGCTCTGCCTCATCTCGGGGGGAGGCTCCTCCCTCCTCCCCGCCCCGGCCGAGGGCCTCACCCTCGCGGACAAGCAGAGGGTCACCTCCCTCCTCCTGCGGGGAGGGGCCCCCATCGAGGCCCTCAACTGCGTCCGCAAGCACCTCTCCGCCCTGAAGGGGGGCCAGCTTGCCCGCCGGGCCGTCCCCGCGCGCGTGCTGGCGCTCCTCATCTCGGACGTGGTGGGGGACCCGCCCGGCGTCATCGCCTCGGGCCCGGCCTGCGGCGACCCCACCACCTTCGCCGACGCCCGGGCCTGCCTGGAGCGCTACGGGGCGTGGCCCTCCGCTCCCCGCCGGGTGCGCCGGCGGATTGAGGCCGGGATCGCCGGGCGCATCCCCGACACCCCGGCTCCGGCGGAACTCGCCTGGGTCCGCCATGAGCTCCTCGCGACGAACGGCCTCGCTCTGCGCGCCGCCGCCCTCCGGGCGCGGGCGCTTGGCTACCGCCCCCTCATCCTCACTCGGCGCCTCCAGGGGGAGGCCCGTGAGGCGGGCGCCTTCCTGGCCGCCCTCGCCGACGGGATCCGCACGGACGGACTCCCCCTGCGCCCGCCGGCCTGCCTTCTCCTGGGGGGGGAGACCACGGTGACGGTCCGGGGCCGGGGCCTCGGCGGGCGCAGCCAGGAACTCGCCCTCTCCTTTGCGATCCGCGCCGGGAGCGCGGAAAACGCTTGCCTTCTTGCGGCCGGGACGGATGGCCGCGACGGCCCCACCCCCGCCGCGGGCGCTTTCGCGGATGCGCTGGTCATACAAAAAGCGAAACAACTGAAGATTGACCCTAGAATTTACTTGAGCAATAATGACGCGTTCCGCTTTTTCCGGCGAACCGACGCGCTTTTGCGGACCGGGGCGACGGGGACGAATGTGATGGACCTGGTCGTGCTGTTGGAGCGATAGTAGAAGAGTAGAAGAGATGTAAACGTATCGGCCCGGCTGTGGGGAAGCCCTGGACCGCCCGTCCCGGGGGGGGAAGCGGAGGTACCGATGCCGCCCGTCCGCTGTGCCCTAGCATGTGCGGCGCTTGTTGCGATCGCCTGCCTCGCTGCCCAAGCCCAAGCCCCAAACCCCATCGTCCGGGTCGCCGACTTCACTCCCGACCATTCTACGAACGGCCACCCGGGCCTGCCCAAGGACTGGACGCTCAAGGTCTGGCAGGGCCAGCCGGACGTGAAAGTCGTCAGCGAGAACGGGGAGGCCGTCCTCCGCCTCCGCAGCGACAAGGCCGCCGTCTCCGTCTACCGCGAGATCAAGCTGAACCTCGCCCACCACCCCGTCCTCACCTGGAAGTGGAAGGTCACCAAGCTCCCCAAGGACGGCGACGCCCGGGTCATGAACCTCGACGATCAGGCGGCCGGCCTCTACGTCATCTTCCCCCGTTTTCCCTCCTTCGTGAACAGCCAGCTGATCGGCTACATCTGGGACTCGAACGTCCCCGAGGGGACCGTCATCCAGAGCAAGAAGAACCCCTTGGTCCACTACGTCGTCGTGCGAAGCGGCGGCGGGAGCATGAGCAAGTGGATCACCGAGGAGCGCAACGTCCTGGAGGACTACCGCCGGGTGTTCGGCCAGGATCCGCCCGACGTGGGGGGAATCTCGGTCATGATCGACACCGACGACACCCGGGCCGAGGCCGAGAGCTACTTCGCCCGCATCGAGTTCAGCAGGACCGGCCAAGCCAACCTCCAGCCCCCGCCGAACCGGTTCGTCAAATTCCAGCAGCCTGAGCTGGTCCTTCCCAAATAGCTTTGCGGAGCTTGGATGACTCCTCCGCCCGCCGCGGAATGTCCCCCGCGCGCTCCGGGGAGTAGAATGGAAGGGCTCGGAGGACTCCCGGCTCTTCCCCGCCCGGCGGCTTTCTCCTGAAAGGAGCGCGCGCGTCACATGCCCCGCACCAAGATCGTCTGCACCCTCGGGCCGGCCAGCCGCCACACCTTCACCCTTCGGTCCATGATCCGGGCGGGGATGAACGTCGCCCGCCTGAACTTCTCCCACGGCACCCACACCGAGCACCGCGCCACCATCCGCAAGCTCCGCCGCCTCTCCGGCGAGGAGGGCCGCCCCGTCGCCGTCCTGGCCGACCTGGCGGGCCCCAAGTTCCGCCTCGGCAAGGTGCGCGAGGGCGAGGTGCTCCGCGAGGGCCGGCGGGTGCGCATCGTCTCCCACCCCATTCTCGGCACCGCCGAGCGCCTCTCGCTCAACCGTCCCGAGCTCATCCCCCAGCTCGTCAAGGGGCACCGGCTGATGATCTGGGACGGCAAGCTCCAGCTCGAGGTGGTGACCCCGGGGCCGGAGGAGGCGCTCTGCCGCGTCATCGTGGGAGGCAGCCTCAAGGACAACGCGGGCGTCAACCTGCCCGACACCTCCCTCGACATCCCCTCCCTCACCGAGAAGGACCTCCTGGACATCGCCTTCGGCGTCAAGGAGGGGGTGGACTTCTTCGGCTTCTCCTTCGTGCGGACCAAGGCCGACGTGGAGTTGTGCCGCAAGGAGATCACCGCCCGCAACGGGGCCACCCCCATCATCGCCAAGATGGAGATGCGCGAGGCGGTGGAGAACATGGAGGAGATCATCGAGGCGGCCGACGGCGTCATGGTCGCCCGGGGCGACCTGGGGATCGAAACCCCCCTCGAGAAGGTCCCGATGGTCCAGAAGCGGATGATCGCCTCCGCCAACCTGCACGGGAAGCCCGTTATCACGGCCACCGAGATGCTCCTCTCCATGGTGACCGCCGCCCGCCCCACCCGGGCCGAGGCCGGGGACGTGGCGAACGCCATCCTCGACGGCACCGACGCCGTCATGCTGAGCGAGGAGACGGCCACGGGCCGCAACCCGGCCGCCGTCATCCGCACCATGGCCCGGATCGCCGAGGTGACCGAGGAGGGCATGTTCGCCTCCAGCACCCGGCGCATGCGCCGCTCCGACCTGCGCGACCGGGGGATCGCCCACGCCATCGCCCACACGGCCGCGGTCCTCGCCGAGGACCTCGATGCCGCGCTCATCGTCTGCCCCACCGACTCGGGCGACACCCCGCGGCGAGTGGCCCTCCACCGCCCCCGGCAGCCGGTGCTGGCTCTCAGCGTCTCCGAGCATACCGTGCGGCGGCTGGCCCTCTCCTGGGGGGTCATCCCCTGGAAGATCGCGCGCCGCGTGCCCCCGGACCAGATCGTTGCGGAGCTCCGTAAGCGCATCGCCGAGGAGAAGCTCGGCCAGGCGGGGGACTACATCATCCTCACCGCGGGCTTCCCCTTCGGCCAGAAGGACGCGCAGGGCCGCCTCATCCAGACCGAGGTGCTCTGAGGGTGGGCGCCGAGCGCCCGGACGGCATCCTCCTCGGCCTCGATCTGGGCGGCACCCAGGTTAAGGCCGCGCGCTTCTCCCCTTCCGGGGAGCGCGAGGCCGTGGCCCGGGTGGACTCCCCCTCCCATGAAAGCCCCGAGGCCGTCCTCGGCGCCGTGCTCGCCGCCCTCCGCGCGCTCCTCCCCGGCGGCGCCTCCCCGGCGGGGGTGGGGATCGGCGTGGCCGGGGTGCTCGACCTCAAGGAAGGGCGGATCATCGAATCCCCCAACCTGCCCGTCCTCTCGGGCTTCCCCCTGCGGGAGCGGCTTCAATCGGCCCTGGGCGGCGCCCCCCTGCGCCTGCTGAACGACGCCAACGCCGCCGCCCTGGGGGAGTTCCACGCCGGGGCGGGCCGGCCCTTCGAGAGCATGGTCCTCCTCACCCTGGGGACGGGGATCGGCGGAGCCATCGTGCTCGGCGGAAAACTTTGGGAGGGCGCGGCCGGGATCGCGGGCGAGGCGGGCCACATGTGCGTCCAGGCCGGGGGCCCCGAGTGCACCTGCGGCGCCCGGGGCTGCCTTGAGGCCTGCGTCTCCGGCTGGGCACTCACCCGGGACGCCCGGGCCGCCGCCGCCCGCAACCCCGCCTCGGCTATTGCCTCCCTGGCCGAGATCACCCCCAAGCGGCTGGCCGACCTCGCCCTCGGCGGGGACGCCGAGGCGCGCGCCCTGTGGGAGCGGGCGGGCGAGATGCTCGGCACCGGGATCGCCAGCCTGATGAACCTCCTCAACCCCGAGGCCATCGTCCTCGCGGGCGGGCTCGTCCAGGCGGGCGACCTCCTGCTCGGACCCGCGCGCCGGGCCTGGGAGCGCCAGGCCTTCGAGCGCGCCCGGGCCTCGGCCCAGGTCCTCCCCGCCGCCCTCGGCGAATGGGCGGGGGTGCGGGGGGCGGTCCAGCCGTTCCTGTCATGAGCCCTCTCGCCCGGGCGCTGGCATTCCTCGGCATCTTCCTCGCGGGCCTCGCGCCCCCGGCCGCCGGGGCGGCCCCCCCCTTCCGGGGCGGGGAGCGCCTCGTCTACCAGGTCCGCTGGCTGGGGATTCACGTCCTCACCACCCGCCTGGAGGTGGAGGGGCCGGTCGACTGGCAGGGGGGGAAAGTGTTCCGCTACCGGCTGCGCCTGAACTCGGCGGGGCTCCTGCACCGCCTCTACCCCGTCCGCGATTCGGCCGTGAGCCTGGCCGCCGCCGAAAGCCTCGCCAGCCGCCGCACCGACATCCGCCAGCGGGAGGGCTTCCGCTACCGGAGCCACAAGTGGTTCGTCTTCGGGAAGGGCCACGTCCTCTTCGGCCGGGAGGACCGGGAGCCGGTGCGCCACGAGGCGCCCGAGGGCGTCCTGGACGCCCTGACCGCCCTCTACAAGATCCGGTCCCAGGCCCTGAAGCCGGGCGCCGAGACCGAGCTCGCCGTCTTCGACCGCAGGCGCACCCGGCGGGTGAGGGTGCGGGTCACCCAGGCCGAGCGGATCGACTCGCTGTGGGGGCCGGTCCAGACCCTCCGGATCGAACCCGAGTTCATCCAGGACGACTCCCTCAACCGCAAGGGCCGCGCCTGGATCTGGGTGACGGACGACGACGCCCGCGTCCCCGTCCGCATCGAGAGCAAGACCTTCGTGGGCTCCCTCGTGGCTCATCTCGTCGAAACCGGGGGGCTGCGCGGCGGCCCCCTGGCCGCAGCACCCAAGCGCGAGCCCTCGGCCTGGCAGCCCGTCACCCGGATCGTCAGCGAAGAGGCGGACGGCGCCTCCGAAAAGTTAAAGCAACTTCTTAACAAAAAGCCCAAAAAAGACTAAAAGAAAAGAGCGTCAGAATATTTTATTTTTTCATCCGGTTTCCATTGCAATTTCATGGATGTTAATTTAGATTAACAATGTTTGTTCGGCCAAACATCCATCGTCCAAAGAGCCTCCAGGAGACCGCGCATGGCCGGCCCGCGCATTCGGCTCACGAAGGACTTAAGCCCGAGCCTGGAACACTACCTCCGGGCCATCTACGACATCGAGCAGGAGAAGGGCCACGCCCGAGTGACCGACATCGCCGAGCGGCTGGGGGTGGCCAAGCCGGCCGTCTCGGTCGCCCTGCGCTCGCTGCGCGCCTCGGGCCTGGTGGACCACCGCGCCTACGAGAGCGTCCGCCTGACCGGCGCGGGGACGACTCGGGCCAAGGGGGTCTCGGGCAAGTTCGCCATCCTGGCCCACTTCCTCACCGAGGTCCTGGGGGTGGACGACAAGCAGGCCATCGTGGACGCCTGCCTGATGGAGCACTACGTCAGCCCGACCACCATGGGCCGGCTCCTCGACCTCCTCCGCTTCTTCGAGCGCGAGGACAAGCAGGACATCCTCGAAGCCTTCCGCGCCTACCGGCGGAGCTGCGAGAGCGACGACACCTGTCCGACCTGCTCCTTCCATTGCGACATCGTGGTCCCGGGCCCGGGAGCGCATGCCGGGAATTGACCTTCTTTGCTTCCGTCCTCACGCAGGGTGAGGGCGGACGGGGAGCGCACCCATATGGAATGCCACGGCGCCACGGTGGCGGTGACCGAGGAATCCGAAGCCCTGCTGCTCGTTGGCTCCCCCAACGTGGGGAAGAGCGCCCTCTTCCAGGCCCTCACCCGGGCCCGCGCCACCATCTCCAACTATCCCGGGACCACGATCTCCCTCTCCCGCGCCCCCTTGGAAGGGGGCCTCCCCCTCTACGACACCCCGGGGATTTACGGCCTCCTCCCCCTCTCCGAGGACGAGGAAATCGCCCGCGAGGCCCTCATCCACCCCGGTACCTCGCGGGTCATCGTGGTGGTGGACGCCAAGAACCTGCGGCGCGGCCTCGCGCTGGCGCTCGATGTGGCCGAGGCGGGCCGCCCCCTGGTCGTCGCCCTCAACATGGCGGACGAGGCCTGGGCCCTTGGATACCGGATCGACCCCCGCCTCCTCTCCGATCTGCTGGGGGCACCCGTGGTCTCCACCGTGGCGACGCGCGGCGAGGGGGTCGAGGCCCTCCGCGACGCCCTCTCCCAGGCCGCCCTGCCGCGCCTGCGCCCGGCCTATCCCGCCCCCATCGCCCAGGCCATCGAGGAGGTGGCCGCCCTTCTTCCCCCCGCGCTGAGGGAGAAGCGGCTTTGCGCCATCTCCATCCTGGCGGGCGAGCGCGCCCTGCTGGAGGAGTGCGCCCCCGGCCTGCCGGAGGAGACCCTCGCCGCCTTCGCGCGGATACGGAAAGAGCTTTCCCCCCGGCTGACCATGCCCCTCCGGGCGGCGCTCACCGCGGCCCGCCTCGCCGAGGCCGGCAAGCTCGAAAAGGCGGCCGGGCGGCGGGACGGAAGGGGATTCCGGAAGCCTTTCCGGGAGCGCCTCGGGGAGTGGGCCATGCAGCCGGTGACGGGGCCCCTCATCCTCGCCGGCGTCCTCTTCGGGATGTACAAGTTCGTGGGGGAGTTCGGCGCGGGAACCCTGGTGGAGCTCCTCGAGAGGCAACTGTTCAAAGAGGTGATCACCCCCTTCATCACCCGCGGGGTGGAGGCGCTCTCCGGCTGGGCGTTCCTGCGCGAGATGATCGTGGGCCCATACGGCCTCTTCACCATGGGCCTCACCTACGCCCTGGCCATCATCCTGCCCGTGGTGGGGACCTTCTTCCTCGCCTTCGGCGTCCTCGAGGACTCGGGGTACCTGCCCCGCCTGAGCCTCCTGGTGAACCGCCTCTTCCGCGCCATGGGGCTCAACGGCAAGGCCGTCCTTCCCATGGTGCTGGGCCTGGGCTGCGACACCATGGCCACCCTGACCACCCGCATCCTGGAGACCCCGAAGGAGCGCCTCCTCGTCACCCTGCTCCTCGCCCTCGGCATCCCCTGCTCGGCCCAGCTCGGCGTCATCATGGGGCTGCTGGGGGAGGCTTCGGCCGCCTCGGTCCTCATCTGGGCCGGGGTGGTGTCGGGGGTGCTGCTGCTGGTGGGCTTCCTGGCGGCCCGCCTTCTCCCGGGCGACCCATCGGACTTCATCGTCGAGATCCCCCCCGTGCGGGTCCCCCAGCTCTCGAACGTCCTCCTCAAGACCCTGGCCCGGATCGAGTGGTACCTGAAGGAAGCCGTGCCCCTCTTTTTGGCTGGCACCCTCCTCCTCTTCCTCCTGGACAAGCTGGGGGCCCTCCTCTGGCTTCAGGGGCTGGCCGCCCCCGTGGTGAACGGGCTGCTCGGGCTGCCGGAGGAGGCGGCGAACTCCTTCCTGATCGGCTTCCTCCGGCGGGACTACGGCGCGGCCGGGCTCTTCGCCCTCGCGAAGGCCGGCAAGCTCGACTCCGCCCAGGTGCTCGTGAGCCTCGTCACCATCACCCTGTTCATCCCCTGCGTGGCGAACCTCCTCATCATCGTGAAGGAGCGCGGGGTCCGGACGGCCCTGGCCATCGCCGTCTTCATCTTCCCCTTCGCCTTCCTGGTGGGGGGCGCCCTGCGCTACGCCCTCGGCGCGCTGGAGCTCACTCCATGAGCCTCCCCAGCCTCTCTGCCGCGAGGAGCAGCCGGATGGAATGCCCCCTGTGCGGCTACGCTTTCGCCCCGCAGGAGGCGGCGGCCCACGGGTGCCAGCTCTGCCCCCTCCACGACGGCTGCGGCGCCATCTCCTGCCCCAACTGCGGCTACTGCCAGCCCTCGACCGCGAAGATCGAAGGGCGCCTCCGGAGGCTGGCGCGCTGGCTCAGGGGGGAAAGCCCCGCCCATGAGAATACCCCCCAGGTCCAGGGCTGGACGCGCTTGCGGGACCTCGCCGTCGGCACCCGCGCCCGGGTAGTCGCAATCCGGGGGTTCTCCTCGCGCTCGGCCGCCCGGCTGGGCGGGTTCTGCATCCTGCCCGGGGCCGTGATCGAGCTCCTCCAGCGCAAGCCCGCCTTCGTCGTTCGGGTGGAGGAGACCACCGTCGCCCTGGAGTCCAAGCTGGCCGGAGGCATCTGGGTCCAGTCCTTCCTGCCGGGCGAAGAAGCCCTCCCGGCGGCGTCCAAGAGATAGGAGCGTCGGCGTCCCATGAACCTTGAAGCAGAACGCATGGTGGAAGCGCCCCGGCCCCGGGCCGTCCTGCTGGGGGTCGGGTTCGCCGCCGGCGGGCGGCCAGTGGTCGAGTCGAGCGAGCTCTTCGGCGGCACCTCCTCCCTCATCATCCGCCACGAGGGGGCCGAGTACCGCCTGGAGCGCACCCGGAGCGGGAAGCTGCTCCTGAAGAAATAACGAGCACCCCGGCCCGCGAGGGGCCGGTTCGTCCAACAGCGCGATTCCCAGCCAGCCCGGGCGGCCTCCGCCGCCGGGCCAGCGGCGGAGGAGGCAACCCCACGCCGGGCGTCTCAACCCGGCCACGAAGGAGAAGCGCATCATGAGAAAGTGGGTGTGGCTGCCTGTTTCGTCCCTGTTCCTGCTGCTGGGCTGCGCCGCGTTCTGGCCCGCCGCGGCGGAGGCGGCGGGCGCCGTGAACCTCTACTCCTACCGCCAGCCGTTCCTCATCAAGCCCATCCTGGACGAGTTCACCCGGCAGACGGGGGTCAAGGTCAACGTCGTCTTCGCCGACAAGGGGGTGATCGAGCGGATCAAGGCCACCCCCGGCGCGGCGGACGCCATCCTCACCGAGGACTTCGGGCGCCTCCACGACCTCGAGGCGGCCCAGGTCCTCGATCCCTTCCGCTCGAAGGTGCTGGAGGCGAACCTCCCCTCCCAGTACCGCCACCCGGACGGCCTCTGGTACGGCCTCACCGTCCGCGGCCGGATCATCTGGGCGAGCAAGGAGCGGGTGAAGCCCGGCGAGATCGCCACCTACGAGGACCTGGCCGACCCCAAGTGGAAGGGGCGCGTCTGCACCCGCTCGGGCAAGCACGTCTACAACCTCTTCCTCATCGCCTCGGTCATCGCCCACAAGGGCGAGGACGCCGCCAAGAAG
>MGDP01000127.1 GCA_001790955.1 Candidatus Tectomicrobia bacterium RIFCSPLOWO2_12_FULL_69_37 | reverse complement strand
CTCCTCCCCGACCCCGAGGGCCCGAGCGCCTGCAAGCGGCTCCACCTCTTCCTGCGCTGGATGGTCCGCCCGGCGGACGGCCTCGACCTCGGCCTCTGGAAGGGCCCCCGGCCGGACCAGCTCTTGATCCCTCTCGACACCCACGTCGCCCGCATCGGCCGCCTGCTCGGGCTCACCGACCGCCGCACCCCTGGCCGCAAGATGGCCGAGGAGGTGACGGCCTCGCTGCGCCTCCTCGACCCGGCCGACCCCGTGCGCTACGACTTCGCCCTCTCCCGCATGGGCATCCTGGGCCACTGCCCGAGCCGCCGGGACGTGCGGCTCTGCGCGGGCTGCCCGCTTCAAGACTCCTGCCGCTACTGGCGCCGGGTGCCGGCGGGGCGCAAACAGGCCGCCCGGGAGTCCCTGCCCTTCGCCGCCACTCCCTGAGTTGCCTCCCCCCGGAGCCCTTGGGATACTTGCCCCGCACCTCTCATCCAGCAAAGGAGCCGCGCCCTTGCCCCAGCCCTTCCGCCGCATCGCGCTGACGGCGTGGCCCATCGCCCAGAAGGCCCCGCTCGACCTCGCCGGGGTGGCCGCCTGGCTGCGGGGGCACCGCTTCGAGGTGGCCCTGGACGAGACGGCCGCCCGGATGGCGGGAGAGCCGGAAGGGCTGCCGCGGGAGGAGGCGATCCGGGGGGCGGACCTCGTCATCGTCTTCGGCGGGGACGGCTCCATGCTCCGCACCGCCCACATCCTGGGCGAGGGCGGCCCCGCCCTCCTCGGGATCAACACGGGCCACCTGGGCTTCATGGCCGACGTGCCCGTGAGCGAGCTCATGCCCGCCCTCGATCGCATCCTCGCGCGGGGGGAGTTCACCATCGAGCCGCGGATGCGGCTGCGCCCCTGCGCCCTCCGGGACGGGCGGCGGCTCCCCCTCCACGACGTTCTGAACGACGTGGTCCTCACCTCCGGGCCCCTCGCCCGGATGGTGGAGTTCGCCATCGAGGTGGACGGGCGCGGCCTGGGCGCCTTCCGGGGGGACGGCCTCATCCTCGCCACCCCGACCGGCTCGACCGCCTACTCCCTCTCGGCCGGGGGGCCGCTCGTGATGCCGGACCTGGGGGTGATCCTCATCAACCCCATCTGCCCCCACACCCTGAGCCACCGGCCCATCGTGGTGGCCGGGGACTCCCGCATCGAGGTGCGCTTCTCCCCCGACCCCGAGGTGGAGGGCCGGCACGCCCTCCTCACCCTGGACGGCCACCCCGGCTGCGAGCTCCTCCCGGACGACCGGCTGGAGGTGGTGCGCAGCCCCGACCCCGTCCGCCTCGTCCGCCCCGCGGGGGCCGACTTCTTCCAGGTGCTCCGGGACAAGCTCGTCTGGGAGACCCACCCGCGGGGCGGGGAATCCCGCCCGGACCCCGTCCGGCGGGGGCCCCGGGGCGGCGGCCCCGCCTGAGGCCCCCATGCTCCGCCTGCTGCGGATCGCCAACTTCGCCATCATTGACTCCCTGGAAGTGGAGTTCGGCCCGGGCCTGAACGCCCTCACGGGCGAGACGGGGGCGGGCAAGTCCATCATCTTCGAGGCCCTCGACCTCACCCTCGGGGGCCGCGCGGGCGCCGGGCTCATCCGCGCCGGGGCCGAGGAGGCGGTGGTCGAGACCCTCTTCGAGCTCCCCGGGACCCCGGGCGGGCAAGCGGCCCGCAAGATCCTGGAGGAAGCGGGCGTCGAGGTGGGCCCCGATCGCGAGCTCATCGTGCGCCGCCGGGTGACCCCCGCCGGGCGGAGCCGCATCTACCTGAACGGCGCCCTCGGCACCGCGGCCACCCTCGCCGCCGCGGGGGAGCGCCTGGTGAACATCCACGGCCAGCACGCCCACCAGGCCCTCCTCCGCCCCGCCGCCCACCTCGGGCTCCTGGACGAGTTCGCCGGGCTGGGGGGGGAGCTCAGCAAGCTCGAAGAGGCCGTCCGCGCCCTGCGGGAGGCGGAGCGCGCCCTCGCCCGGCACGGCCAGGGCGCCCGGGAGCGGGCCCAGCGGGCCGGCATGCTCCGCTTCCAGGCCGAGGAGATCGAGCGCGCCCGGCTCTCCCCCGGTGAGATGGAGGCGATCGATGCCGAGCTGCCCCGGCTGCGCAACGCCGAACGCCTGGGCACCCTCGCGGGGGAGCTCTACCAGAAGCTCTACGAGGCCGAGGGCTCGGTCTCCGAGCGGCTGGGGGAGGTCCAGCGGGGGCTGGGGCGCCTCGCGGAGATGGACCCCGCCCGGGCCCGGTGGGAGGAGGAGGCCGCCTCCCTCCTCGCCCAGGCGGAGTCGCTCGCGGAGGCGCTGCGCGCCTACGCCGGGGGGGCCGAGCACGACCCCGCCCGGCTGGAGCAGCTGGAGGCCCGCCGGGCGCTCCTGCGCGAGCTGCGCCGCAAGTACGGGGGCGGCGAGGCCGAGTGCCTGGCCTTCCTCGCCCGGACGAAGGAGGAGCTGGCCTCCCTCTCGGACGAGGCCGGGGGCGAGGCGAGGCTATCCGCCGGGCGGGACCGCCTGCGCGCCGAGGCGGGCCGCCTGGCGCGCGCGGTCTCCGAGGCCCGCCGCAAGGCCGCCAAGAAGCTCGACAAGGGCATGGCCGAGGGCCTGGCCGAGCTGGGCTTGAAGGGGGCCGTCTTCGAGACGAAGCTCGCGCACGCGGAGGACCCCGAGGGCTTCCTGGAGATCGGGGGCCGGAAGGTGCGGCTGCGCGCGGACGGGGCGGACGAGTGCGAGTTCTTCTTCTCCCCCAACCCCGGGGAGCCCCCCCGGCCCCTGGCGCGGGTGGCCTCGGGAGGGGAGCTCTCGCGCCTCATGCTGGCGCTGGAGTCCGTCCTCCGGCGGGGGGACCTCATCCCCACCCTCGTCTTCGACGAGGTGGACGCGGGCATCGGGGGCGCGGTGGCCGAGGTGGTGGGGCGGAAGCTCCTGGAGGTCTCCCGGGACCACCAGGTGCTCGTCGTCACCCACCTGCCCCAGGTGGCCAGCCTGGCCGACCGCCACTTCGGCATCGAGAAGCGCGTGGCCAAGGGGAGGACGGCCGCCTCCATCCGGCCCCTGGACGGGGAGGCGCGGGTGGAGGAGGTCGCCCGCATGGGGGCGGGCCTCGAGATCACCCCGGCCGCCCGCGCCCACGCCAAGGAGATGCTCCGGGGCGCCCGGAAGCCGGCCCGGCGGGGCTGAGAACCCATCCCGCACAGGAGGTAATCAGATGACCCTCGAAGATCGCGTCGCGCAGCTGGAGCGGCAGAACCGCTGGTTCAAGCGCCTGGGCTTGGCCGTCGTGCTCGCGGCGGCCTCCTTGGTCCTGGGCGGGGCCTCCCCCCAGGGGATGAGGCGGATCGACGCCAACGAGATCTTCCTGCGGGACGCCCAGGGCCGGGAGCGCGCCGCCCTCCTCGTGACCAAGGAGGGCACGGTGGGAATCTGGCTGCGCGACGCCACGGGGAAGTTCCGCAGCGTCTACAGCCTCGGGAGCACGGGCTCGTCCATCCTCGACTTCCGCGACAAGAACGGGAAGGTCCGGATGGCGATGGGCATCACCGCGGCCGAATCGCCGCGGATCAACATCGTGGACGCCAACGGGAAGCTGGCCAAGACCTTCCGCTAGGGGCGGGGGCACGGCCCAAGGCGCGCTCACGTCAGGCGCACATCCCCCCCGCACCGCAAGGACGACAAGCGGTGAGGGCGGGGCCTGATCCGGGGAGGGATCGGCGGCACCCCAGACGCCATGGCCTGCGGCTTCGCTGGGGCCTGCCTCGGGATCGAAACCATCCCCGCGCCCTGGCGCGCGCCTGGAGAACCGCGCCGCCATCGAGGCGCTGGCCGGGAGGCTGCTTGAGGCGCGGGGGTGAGGGGGGGAAGACCCAACCCCTTTTGTAGGGGCGAGGCATGCCTCGCCCCTACGGACGGTTCATCGCATTCTCCGGGTGGTTCTCATCCTCCAGCCATTTCAGGGGATTGTGCAGGACGTATTCCCGCGCGCGGTTGATTTCCGCCTCGCCCCGGATGATGTGCTCGTAGTAATTGCGCTGCCAGAGGGGGAGGCCGGGCGTTTTCCGGAGGGTGTTCACGCGGCGGGTGGCGGCGGATTTGAACGAACCCACGATGGCCCCGACCGATCCCCGTTTGGGGCCGCGGGGCATTTTCTGTAGGGGCGAGGCATGCCTCGCCCCTACGGACAAACCCCTGCCGATGATCAATATCCCGTGCACGTGGTTCGGCATCACGACGAACACATCCAATTCCACGCGCGGGTAATGCAGGGGCAGATCGTTCCACGCCGATTCCACAATTTTATCCGCCCCGTTCAAAACCACCCGCCCGCTCCGCACCTCTCCGAACACGCATTCCCGCCCGTGGGCGCACACCGTCACGAAATACGCCCCCCGCGAGGCGTAATCCCACCTCTTCAAGCGCACGGACCGGCGGCGGTGGATGTCAGGGTTGAATCGCATGGGCGCAATCTACCACGATCCCCCCCATCCCGCCGTTTGAGGGAATTTGAGGTCAGAACCTTTCCCCGCTCCCGCCCTATATTCCCGCCGGGGCGTCAGGTCCGCGCGCCCGCCTGGGGGCGCGGCGCCCGGACGCGGGAGAGGGAAAATGAAGGTTCTGATCTTTTCCGGAACATTCAGGCGGGAAAAATGGCCGCGTTCATGAGGGTGTCCGGGGTTTTCTGGGACATTCAGGCGGAAAAATGGGCGCGGGGGGGGGACGCCCCTGTTCAGGAGAGGGAGGACCGTCCGGGGTTGTTGCGGATAGTTGCGGATAATACCGGATACTTCCCCAATAAAAGTGGGATGAGCCGCTATGGGGGCACGGCCCGCCCCTACTTCCCCCGGCGGATGAAGACGGCGCTCTTGAGGGAGTCCTTGCCCCAGCGCTTCATCCGCCGGAACTCCTGGACGGGCACCCGGAGGTGGCGGGCCCGCCGGGGGCGCGGGGCGTAGTGGCGCTCGTAGGGGTCGTGGAGGAGGACGTGCCCGCCCTCGAAGCCGGTGACCACCACCCAGTGGGGGGCCTTCGCCTTGAAGCCGTGGAGCCGGTAGGTGCTGACGAGGACGATGGGCACGGCCCCCTCCCGCAGGGCCTGGACGACGTCGAGATAGCTGAAGTCGCGGTAGCGCACGGCCGCGCCCAGGGCCTCGGCCTCGGCCCGCATCTGCCGGTGGACGAGGCGCACCACCTCCTTCTTCTCCGGGGTCCGCACCGAGCCCAGGAAGGGCACCCCGCGGCTCCGCATGAGCACCTCGGCCCGGTAGCCCCGGCGCCCGGCGGCGACGGCCAGGCCGAAGGGCTCGCAGCCCCCGAGCCCCGCGGTCATGAAGATGGCGGTGGCCTCCTTCCAGAGCATGAGCTCGAGGGCGCGGCCGAGGCGGAGCTTGGGGTCGAAGTGCTTCATGGCCATCATCAGGCAGGCCGGGCCGCAGGTGAAGCCGAGGGTCTGGGCGTAGTAGGGGACGCCGAGCCGCAGCCCGCCCTCCTCCGGCGCCCCCAGGTCCTTGGCCAGGCGCAGGCCGCCCTCGCCGCCGGGGTAGTACCCCGGGAGGGCTTCGAGGAGGCGGTAGCCGCGCCGCTCGTAGAAGGCGATGGCCCGGCGGTTGCTCCGGCGCACCTCGAGCCGCAGCTG
>MGDP01000126.1 GCA_001790955.1 Candidatus Tectomicrobia bacterium RIFCSPLOWO2_12_FULL_69_37 | reverse complement strand
GGAACGAGGCGTCCGTGGGCTCGACCCGGACCCGGTCGAAGAGGGCGTACTCGACCTTCCGGGCGGAGAGCGACTCCAGCACCGCCGCCACGGGGGGGAGCTTGCACAGGGCCGCGTCGGTCAGGACCATCGCCCGCCTGACGCCCATCTCGGCCAGGTCCATGCCGATCTCCCGCGTCGCGCCCGGACCGAAGCGGATGCTGGAGGCGGCTATCTCGAACGCGTAATCGTTTTCCATCCCCTCCCCCTTAGCCCTTCACGGGGTACGGCTTCGGGAAGAGGCCCAGGTAGGCCGCGCTCTTCCCCGAGGCCCCGCCGGCGACCACGACGTCGATCCGCTCGGGCCGCTCGAAGAGGCGGATCATCGCGTCGGAATCCGCCGCGCCGATCCACTTCCGCGCCGGGCCCATGGCCAGGGACTTCGACTTCCGGTACCTCTCGGCGGTGATGGCGCAGTGGAGGTGCAGGTACTGGCGGATGTCATCCTTCGTCCAGCCGTCCCGGCTGAAGATCCCGGCGTGGGCCGGGGAGAGCAGGATGACCGGGTAGTAGGGGATGAAGATGGTCTGGCCGATGCCGGCGACCCGCAGGGAGATGGTGTTGATCAGGGCCTCGGCGGTCTCGCTCTCGAGGTCGGCGATCTCGATGAGGGAGTGGCCGTAGAAGCAGGTGACGGTGCTCTCCTCCGCCCGGAAGCCCTTCTCCACGTGGTAGGGCTCCCAGGGGCTCTCCCGCTCGTTCTCGGCGAGGACCATGCTGAACTTGGCGGGCGAGCCGATGGTGTCCTGGTCCAGGATGCCCGGGTAGGCCCCCCCCACGTTCATCAGGGCGAGCCGCACCGCCCGCCCGATGGCGACGTTCGGGAAGGAGAGCCCGCCCGGCCCGGCGTTCCCCAGGGCGCACGAGCCGGCGTTGACGCCCAGCTTCCCGGCGACGGGCCCGTTCACGACGAAGAGGGGGGCGTGGGCGCCCGTGGACACCGTGCACATCCGCAGGTTGATCTCGGGATGGTGCATGGCCTCGACGGCGGCCAGCACCACCGGCAGGAACCCGGGCCGGCAGCCGGCCATCACCGCGTTGACGGCGATGTCCCGGACCGTGGCCCGGGCGTTGCCGGGGACGAATCTCTCCACCACGGTGTCGTCCGGCGCGCGCCGGGTGCCCTTGAGCATCCCGGCGACCGCCTCCTCGGTGGGGGGGATGAGCGGGAAGCCGTCGCTCCACCCCCACTCCAGGAAGCGGTCGTTCATCTTCTGGAGGCACTCGAGCAGGTCCGCCCCGCCGAAGGCGAGGACCCCGTCTTCGGGCCCGTGGGGCGTGACCTTCCGGACCACCTCGCCCCGGGGCTCGGGCCGGGGACTCGTCAGCCCGCGGACGACGTCCTCGATGAGCCGCTCGGCCGCCTCCCGGGTCTGCTCGGCGGTCAGGGTGGTGAACACCTCCGGGGTCACCGCCAGGGCCGGGCTCTCCAGCCCGTAGGCCTGGCCGCTCGCCTTGGCGTCCTCCAGGAAGTAGTCCTGCACGATGGAGACGACCGGGATTCCCAGCTCCTCGATGCCCGCGTGGTTTCTGACCAACCACGATGTGCAGGACCCTCAGTCCCCGGTGGCGGCCACCACTCCCTGCACCCCGCTCAGGCGCACGCTCTCGAGCCACTCCTCCGCCGCCTCGTTCACGGGCCCGGTCTCGAACCACTCGAAGCGCATGCCCTCGTAGCGCCCGGAGAGAAGCTCCTTCACCCGGCGGAGCGCCACGTCGCCGTGCTTCTTGTAGTTCCAGTAGAGGCCGATCTTCTTGCCCGAGAGGTCGGCGTGCCGCTTGGCCGGCGCAACGGGCCGGAACTTGCGCGCGGCGACCGGGTTGAGCACCCGCAGGGTGGCCAGGCCTTTCCCGTCCCGAACGGCAGTCTTGGGGTCCATCCCTCTTCTCCTCCTCGTCCCGCGGCGCCGAAGAATGCCATGCGCCCCCACTATACCAGCCCCGCCGGCCGCCCGCCCCCCAGGGGCCCCCCTCCGCGGGGGCGCCGGGGAATCTTTCGCCGGCCGGGAACGAAGCGGGCCTCTCCCGCGTTTTCAAGCTGACATCGCCGGCCGGGGATTCCGGCCGGGGAGGGCGGTTCCGGAGCTTGGCGGGCCCGCCCCAAAGCCCGTAGAATGGCCCCCGGCGCGCACCGCCCGCGCGCCACCGCCGCTTCCACCACGGAGAGAACGCGCATGAGGCTGCTCCTGGCGCTCGCCCTCATCCTGCTCGCCTGCGGATCCGCCCCCGCCCAGGACTTCAAGATCGAGGACCCTTCTCACCCCGTCGCCATTCTCAAGACCAGCCACGGCGACATCTACATCGAGCTCTTCGAGAAGGAAGCCCCCAAGACGGTCGCCAACTTCGTGGAGCTGGCCGAGGGCCGCAAGGAGTTCACGGACCCCAAGACGGGGAAGAAGGCCAAGCGGCCCTTCTACGACGGCCTCGTCTTCCACCGCGTGATCAAGGACTTCATGATCCAGGGGGGGGACCCCAACGGCAACGGCTCGGGCGGGCCGGGCTACAAGTTCGAGGACGAGATCAACGCCGACGCGCTGGGCCTGGCGAAGCTCTCCGCGGTGGAGAAGGACGGCAGCCTCCATCCCCACCTGCTGGTCCGCAGCCAGGAGGACTTCAACCAGATGGTCCTCATCCCCCTCCTGCGCAGGATGAAGATCGCGAACCAGGAGGAGTTCGAGAAGCGCAAAGAGGACATCCAGAAGCAGCTGAACAGCCTCACCCTCAAGGGCGCCTACGAGAACATGGGCTACAGCTACAGCCCCTCCCTCAAGTCCCGCGCCCCCTCCAAGGGCGTCGTCGCCATGGCCAACGCCGGCCCCAACACGAACGGCTCGCAGTTCTTCATCAACATGGCGGACACCCCCTGGCTCGCGGGCAAGCACACCGTCTTCGGCAAGGTGGTGAAGGGGATGGAGGTGGTGGAGAAGATCGGGTCGGCCGAGGTAGGATCCAACAACACGCCCAAGCAGGACGTGAAGATACTCTCCATCCGGCTCAAGAAGTAGTCAGCGCGCCGGGGGGGCTCCCTTCCCGAGCGCGGCGAGCCGCGCCCGGGCCCGGGCGGCCTCCGGCGCGTCCCCCATCTCCGCGTAGACGACGGCGAGGTTCTCGAGGGCGAGGGCGACCGCCCCTGGGTCCGGCTTGGGCTGGCGCTCGAGGACCTCGACCTCCCGGAGAAAGAGGGAAGCCGCCTCGGCGTACTCCCGCCGGCTGAAGAGCAGGGCGGCCAGGTTGGCCAGGGCGGCGGCGGCCTCGGGCCCCGCCTCACCGGGGTATCGGGCGTGGATCGACAGCGCCCGGCGGTAGAGGGTCTCCGCCGCCTGGGCCCTCCCCTGGGACTCGTGGAGCCAGCCCAGGTTGGTCAGGACCATCGCCACGTGGGGATGATCCTCCCCGTCCGCCCGCACGTAGACCGCGAGCGACTCCCGCAGGAGCCCCTCGGCCTCCCCCGCCCTTTTCTGGGCGAGGCGGATCATGGCCAGGTCGTTCAGGATCGAGCCGACGAGCGAATGCCCCGGCCCGAGCTTGCGGCGGTAGTCCGCCAGCACCTCTTCCCCCAGCGCGAAGGCTTTCACATGCTGGCCGCCCTTGTAGAGCTTCACCGCCTGCTCGTGGGCGGGCGAGGGAGAGCGGTGCGCCCCGGCGCCGTCGGCCCGCGCCGCCAAGGCGAATAAGGCGGCCAGAAAGGCCGCCGCAAGCGATCCCCGGAGGGCCATCGGAGGGTCCCCGGAAAAGGAAAGCCCGGGGCCCCGGAACGCGCCGGGACCCCGGGCCGGGGCGCCTACTTCATGCCCTTGGCGAGGATGGACACCGCGTCCGTGGCCTTCTTCATGGAATCGGTGTGGCCCGCCGCCTTCTTCATCGCGACGGCGTCCTTGTGGGCCGCATCGGCCTCATCGAGCAGCTTCGCGGCGTCGGTCTTGTCCTTCCCCATGGCCTTGGCGGCCAGGGAGCGGCCCGCGGCGATCAGCTTCGGGCAGGAGAACGCCAGGGCGTTCGACGCCGTGAAGCCCACCACGAGAGCCATGAGTGCGGCGACCTTGAGAACACGCTGAGCCATCGGAAAACCTCCGTGCGCCTTTGGGCCGTCCAGGGGACTCCCCCGGCGGCCGATGGGACATCCAATGCCGCGTCCCCGCGACGCGGCCATTCTGCGGACTCGACTGGGTAACACGAGGACGCGGGGAAAGGTTCGATCCCAAGGCAAGAAAAAAAAGCCGCCCAGGCGGGGGCGGCAGCGGGCATCAGGGCGGGAACCGGGCCGGTCCGGGAGGCGGCGCTCTTAGATCTCCCGCCGCCCCTCCAGGGAGCGCGCGAGGGTCATCTCGTCGGCGTACTCGAGGTGGCTCCCCATGGGCAGGCCGTGGGCGAGCTGGGTCACCCGGACGCCCATCGGCTTGAGGATGCGCGCGAGGTAGAGGGAGGTCCCCTCCCCCGCCATGTTCGGGTTGAGCGCCAGGATCACCTCTTTCACCCCCTCGGCCTTCACCCGTTCGGCCAGCTGGCGGATGGTGAGGTCCTCCGCCTCGACGCCCTCCAGCGGGGAGATCACCCCCATGAGGACGTGGAACCGGCCCCGGAAGCCCCCCGCGCGCTCGACGGCGAAGACGTCCGCCGGCTCCTCCACCACGCAGAGGAGGGAGGGGTCCCGGTCCCCGCACACCCGGCAGTCCGCCCCCCCCGCCTCCCCCTCGACCAGCATGGCGCAGGTGGGGCACAGCCGCACCCGCTCGTGGAGCGAGGCGCAGGCCGAGGCGATGCGGCGCGCCGCCTCGGGGTCCTTGGTGAGCAGGTGGAAGACGATCCGCTGGGCGCTCTTGGGCCCCACGCCGGGCAGGCGGCGGAAGGCCTCGATGCACTCCTCGATGGCGGGAAACCGGCTCAGCGGCACGGCGGTCCTCCGCGGCGGGGCGCCCCCCGCCGCCGCCTCACTTCCACAGCGCGAAGGCCAGGGCCACGAGGAGAAGGCCGGCGGCCACGGCCGCCGCCACGGCGAGCCCGCCCCGGCCCAGATCCGCCCGGTGACCGCAGCGCGGGCACTGGTAATGGAGGAACTCCTCCCGCGGCCCGCGGAAGCCGCAGCGGCCGCACAGGGCCGTCTCCAGGCGGGCGCCGCAGGAAGGGCACACCGGCTCGCCGGCGGGCACCGGCTTCCCGCAGCCCCCGCACCGCAGCCCCGAGGCGGCCAGCCGGGCCACGCGGCGCTCCTCCCTACATCATCCCGGGGATGGAGATCCCCCCGGTGACCTTCTTCATCTCCTCGGCCATCATCTCCCGGCCCTTCCGGGCCGCCTCGTTGCAGGCCGCGCGCACGAGGTCCTCGAGCATCTCGACGTCGTTCGGGTCCACCACCTGCTTCTCGATCTTGACCGAGAGGATCTCCCCCTGGCCGTTCGCCGAGGCGGTGACCATCCCGCCCCCCGCCGAAGCCTCGACGCGCCTGGCCGCCATCTCCTCCTGGATCTTCTGCATCCGGTCCTGCATCTGCCGGGCTTGCTTCATCAGGTTCGCGATGCCGCCTTTGAACATTAGTCCTCTCCCTGGATGTCGCCCGGCTCCTCCGCCGCGCGGGGGGGCCCCGCCCGGCGGCCCCGGTGGGGGCGGATGTCCACGATCTGGCCGTTGAAAAGGTCCACCACTTCCTGAATCGCCGACTGCTCCTCCTTGCGCCGCGCCTCGTCCCCGCCGGGCTGCGCCTCCGCCAGGGCCGGCGCGGCGGGCGTCTCCAGCGAGACCCGCACGGGCCAAGGGCCATGCTGCGCGAAATGGGACTCGATGAGGGGGAGCGTCTCCCGGATCAGGTCCATCGTCTGGGCGAGGCCGTTGGCGGGCGCAACCCGGAGGCGGAGCCGCCCCGGCCCCTCGAACTCCAGCCCGGCCCCCTTGAAGAGGACCTGCCGGGCGGGCCGGAGGGCGGCGACCGCCTCCCCCCAGATCCGGCGCGCCCCGGCCGGATCCCAGTCCGGCGAGGCGACCGCGGCGGCATGCGCGCGCGGCGCGCCCGCGGAGGGGGACGGGGAGGCGGCGGGGGCCTCCTCCCGGGGAGGGGGCGGGGCGGCGGGCCGGGCTTCCTCCGTCCTCCCGGCGGGGGCCGGGGGCCGCGGCGGCGCGGCTGGGGGCGAAGGCCTGCCTGGGCCGGGGGCCAGGGACTCCAGCCGCTCCACCAGCCGCCCCAGGTCGGCCAGGGGCTCGATCTGGCACATCCGCAGCAGGGCCAGCTCGAGGGTCATGCGCGGGTGATCGGAGTTGCGGAGCTCCACCCCCGCCCGCTGGAGGATGGCGTAGGCCTGATGGGCCTCGGCGAAGGAGAGCTTCGCGGCGATGGCCCGGCGGTCCTCCATCTCCTCGGGGCCGGCGTCGAAGAGATCCTCACCCTCGCCCGCCGCCTGGAGCACCATGCAGTCGCGCAGGAACTCCAGGAGGCTTGCGCAGAAGAACCGCAGGTCGTGGCCCGCCTCGAAGAGCTGGGCCAGCCCGCCGAGGGCCGACCGGGCGTCGCGCGCGGCGACGGCGGATGCGATGCGGCGGTAGACCTCCGACGAGGGGACCCCGAGCACCTCCTCGGCCGCCTTCGCCGTGAGCCCCCCCTCTCCGGAGTAGGCCAGCACCTGGTCGAGGATGGACTGGGCGTCCCGCATGCTGCCCTCCCCCATCCGGGCGATGAGGCGCAGCGCCCCCTCCTCGGCCTTGAGGTTCTGCTCCTTCACGATGCGGGCGAGCTGGGCCGCCACCTGGCCGGGCGCGATGCGCCGGAACTCGAAGGTTTGGCACCGGCTGAGAATGGTCTCAGGCACCTTCTGGAGCTCGGTCGTGGCGAAGACGAAGACGACGTGGGGGGGCGGCTCCTCGAGGGTCTTGAGGAGGGCGTTGAAGGCCGCCCGGGAGATCTGGTGGACCTCGTCGATGATGACGACCTTGTAGCGGCCGCGCAGGGGCCGGAACTGGAGCTTCTCCTGGAGCTCGCGGACGTTGTCGACCCCGGTGTAGGTGGCCCCGTCGATCTCCAGGATGTCCGGGTGGGCCCCCCGGGCGATCTCGGCGCAGGAGGCGCAGGAGGCGCAGGGCTCGGGGACGGGCTTGTCCGAGGACTCGCAGTTGAGCGCCTTGGCGAGGATGCGGGCGGTGGTGGTCTTGCCCACCCCGCGCGTGCCGCTGAACAGATAGGCCGCGGCCACCCGGCCCGCCGCGAGCCCGTTCGAGAGGGTGCGGCGGATGTGGTCCTGGCCGATCAGCTCCTCGAAGCGCTGGGGCCGCCACTTGCGCGCGCTGCCGATGAAGGCCATGGAGGGGAAACCCTCTGGAAGGGGGAAGAGGCCCTGCGAGAGGGTCCGCCCCCTGGGGACCGGAGGCCGCCCGGGGACGGAGCAGGGCGCGCGGCGCGGCCGACCGGCCAGGCGACCTCGTGGCACCCGGGAGGATCTGCGTACCGCTGCTTCCTTCCGGACCTGACGGAGTTCACAGGCTCCCGCCGCACGAGACCCGGCCGGCCGGCCGCGCCGCGCGCCCGGTGCACATACTACCCCGCCCCCCCGCCTTTGGGAAGGGCGGAAATTCCCTCGTCCTCTCTCCCGCTCTCCCCTTGAAATGAAACCCATTGCGGCCTTTTGGGGAGAAGAATATCATCTTCCCGATTCCGGCCCGGAGCTAGGGAGACCTATCCGAGGAGTCCCTCAATGACCCCCCGCCGGCTTCGCCCCGGCTTCTGTCTCCTGGCCGTTTTCCTCTGCTTCACCGCAACCGGCCCCGCGGGGAGCGCCCCCCGGAGGGAACGGTCCGCCCCCCAGGAGCGGCAGCGCCGGAGCGAACTCGTGGAGTGGAATCTCATCTCCCTCTCCACCCGCCCGGACGTCCGGCAGGGAATCCTCGTGGGACGGCCCGGCGGGGAGGCGAAGGGAGCCGTCCTCCTCTTCCCGGGCGGAAACGGCGCCCACTCCTTCCGCAAGCGGGGGGGCAGCTTCCGCCTGGGAAACAACTTCCTGGTACGGACCGCTCCCCTCTTCGTCCAGGAGGGCTTCGTGGCCGCGATCGTGGACGCGCCCTCGGATCATTCCTCCGGCATGGGGGACGGCTTCCGCACCGGCGAGGAGCACCTGGCGGATATCCAGGCCGCGGCGGATCATCTGGCGAAGAAGGGAATCCGCCGAATCTTTCTCATCGGCACCAGCCGGGGGACGCTCTCCGTGGCCTCCCTCTCCACGAAGCTGAAGCATCCCCGGGTGGCGGGGTTCGTCCTCACTTCGAGCATGGACGCCATCTCCAGCCTGCCGCTGGATGAGGCCGCCTCGCCCGTCCTCGTCGTCCACCACGCGCAGGACGCCTGCCGGGCCACTACCTACTCCGGCGCCCAGGCGGCCTACGCCCGCCTCGCCAAGAGCGCGCGCAAGCACTTCATCACGGTCTCGGGCGGGGACACCCCCGTCTCGGGGCCCTGCGCGCCCCTGCACGCCCACGGCTTCCTGGGGAAGGAGCGCGAGACGGTCCGCGCCATCGCGCAGTGGATGAGAGGGGAGGCGGCGCCCGGCCAGATCAACCCGTGAGGGGCGCTGCGGACCTCCCCGCAGGCACATTCAAACCTGGGGAAGGCTGTGCAGGGTGTTTGTCCGTGGCTCAGCGTGCAACTCCTACCAGCCGCCGGACGCCGGCGGCCACGTCCTCCTTCTGGGGGATGTGGAGCCTCTCCAGCCTGGGGGAATAGGGGACGGGGGTCTCCTTGGCGCAGACGCGCACGAGGGGCGCGTCGAGGTAGTCGAAGGCCTCCTCGCCCGCGATGGCCGCCATCTCCGCCCCCCAGCCGCAGCGGCGCACCGCCTCGTGGGCGATGAGCAGCCGCCCCGTCTTGCGCACCGAGGCGAGGATGGTCTCCTTGTCGAGCGGGAACAGCGTGCGCGGGTCCACGACCTCGCAGCTGATCCCCTCCTTCGCGAGCTCCTCCGCCGCCTGGAGGGACTTCCCGACCATGGAGGAGGTGGCCACGATGGTCGCGTCGCTCCCCTCGCGCTTCACCTCGGCCGCGCCCAGGGGGATGGTGTACTCGCCCTCGGGGACGGGGCCCTTCACCGTGTAGAGCGCCCGGTGCTCGACGAAGATGACGGGGTCGTTGTCCCGGATGGCGCTCTTGAGCAGGCCCTTCGCGTCCTTGGGCGTCGAGGGCATCACCACCTTGAGGCCCGGGACGTGGACGAACCAGGCCTCCAGGCTCTGGGAGTGCTGGGCGGCCGCGCTGCTGCCCCCTCCCCCGTGCATCCGGATGACGAGGCTCGTCCGGGCCTTGCCCCCGAACATGTAGCGCACCTTGGCCACCTGGTTGACGATCTGGTTCATGGCCACGGTCGCGAAGTCGATGAAGTGCAGCTCGGCCACCGGCCGCATGCCCACCAGGGCCGCGCCCAGGGCCGCGCCCACGATGGCCTCCTCGGCGATGGGCGTGTTGCGGATTCTCTCGGGGCCGTGCTTCTCGAGCAGGCCGAGGGTGGCCTTGAACGAGCCGCCGAACTGGCCGATGTCCTCCCCGAGGACGAACACGTTCTCATCCCGCCGCATCTCCTCGTCGAGGGCCTCGACGAGGGCCTCGCGGAACATGATCTCGCGCATGGGGGTCCCTTCCTCCCGGGGGTCAGAGGGCCTTCTCGTAGATGTCGGCCATCAGGTCCGCCGGCTCGGGCGGGGGGCTCTTCCGGGCGAACTCGACGGCGGCGTCCAGCTCGCCCTTGACGCGGGCGAGTATCTCCTCGTCCGCTTTCGCGGTGAGCCACTTCCGCTTCCTCAGGAGGCCGCCGAGGGCCGGGATGGGGTCGCGCTTCTTCCACTTGGGGGCCTCCCGATCGTGCCCGTAGGCCGTCCCCGGGTCGCCCAGGTAGTGGCCCCAGAAGCGGAAGGTCTTGGCCTCGATCAGGGTGGGGCCCCCGCCCCCCCGCGCGCGCCCGATGGCCTCGCCGGCGACCTCATAGACCGCGGCCGCGTCCATCCCGTCCACGATCACGCCCGGGATGCCGTAGGCCTTGGCCCGGTCGGCGATGTCCCGGATGCTCTGGTGCACCGACTGGGGCGTGCTCTGGGCGTAGCGGTTGTTCTCGCAGACGAAGACGGCGGGGAGCCGCCAGGCCGCGGCCAGGTTGATCCCCTCGTGGAAGGCCCCGATGTTCGTCGCCCCGTCCCCGAAGAAGCTGACGGCGACCTCCTTGCCGCCCTTCAGCTTGATCCCGAGCGCGGCGCCCGCCGCGATGGGGATGCCGCCGCCCACGATGCCGCTCGCCCCGAGGGCGCCCAGGTCCTGGTCGGCGATGTGCAGGGAGCCGCCCTTCCCCTTGCAGTAGCCGGTGGAGCGGGCGTAGAGCTCGGCCATCATGCCGTTGAAGCCGAGCCCCTTGGCGATCATGTGGCCGTGGCCGCGGTGGGTGGAGGTGATCTGGTCCTTCCCGCTCAGGTGGGCGCAGACGCCCGCGGCGACCGCCTCCTCCCCGATGTAGGGGTGGATGAAGCCGGGCAGCTCGCCCGCCTGGAACACTTCGATCGCGCGCTCCTCGAACCGGCGGATGCGGATCATCGTCTCGTACATCCAGAGCGCCCTCTCTCGCGTCAGCTTGGCCATCGCTCGTCCTTTCCGCAGCCGCTGGAGGGCACGGGATGCCCCGGAACCCGGCCGCAAGGCCCTGCCTGGAATCGATGGGGGGATTCTGCCAGAAGTGGCGTGCCCCTCCAACGCCGGGCGGGGCCTCCCGCCGGGGCTCGGCCGCCTGCTGGGCCGCACCGTCCCGCGCCCGGCCCCCCGCGGCGCCAGGCAACTGTAAATGATTGATTTTGGCCGATGTTTCGGAGTACAGTCCCTCGGACAGCCCGCGGTGAGCGCGGGCCCGGGCCAGGCCCCGGACGCAACCGGAGAGGAGAGGAGCGGATGGACGAGACCAGGGACCGGATCGTGGCCCACGTCGACCACGGCCCGGACGGCGAGGCGCGCGTCCGGCGGGCGATCGAGGTCCGCAAGGCGCTGGGGATCTTCGGGCGGGGCGGGCAGGACGAGCGGGGCTTCTGGCGGTTCGCGCCCGTCCACGCCCAGGCCATGTTCGAGTACTGCTACGGCATCGTCTGGGGCCAGCCCCTCCTCGGCCTCAAGCAGCGCGTGGTGGTCGCCCTGAGCGCCCTGGCCGCACTCCAGCTCGACGACGAGGTGGAGTGGCACGTGCGCGCCGCCCTGAACCTGGGCTGGACCCGCGAGGAGATCGTCGAGATGCTCACCCAGCTCTCCCCTTACATCGGGATTCCCAGGGCCAACCTGGCGTTCAAGGCCGCCCTCCGGGCCTTCGAGAAGGCGGGCTGCGCGTTCGCGAAGGCTCCCGAGAACCCGGCGGACGCCGAGGCGGAGGAGGCGGGGGACCGCCTGCTCTCCCAGGTGGACCTGCGCCCGGACGTGGGGGAGCGGCTCCGCAAGGCCTTCGAGGTCCGCCGCAGGATCGGCATCTACGGCGCGGGCGGCCAGGCGGACGACGGGCTCTACCGCATCTCCCCGGCCCACAACCAGGCCATCCTGGAGTCCTGCTTCGGCCTGGCCTGGAACACGCCCCTGCTGGACATGAAGACGCGGGAGCTCATCGTCATCGCCGCCTCGACCGCGAACCAGTGCGAGAACGAGCTGGAGTGGCATGTGCGGAGCGCCCTGAACGCAGGGCTGACGCGCGGGGAGGTGGTCGAGGCGATCGCCCAGTGCTCCCCCTGCATCGGGCTCTCCAAGACGAACCAGGGGATCCGGGCGGCCAAGCGGGCGTTCGAGGCGCTGGACCGCCAGAAAACATAAAAAGGGGGCTCCGCCCGCGGGGGGAGCCCCCTTTTTTCCCGCGGTCCAACGCCCTCCGGTTACCTCGCCGGGATGATGGGCAGCAGCAGGTAGGGCTGCCGGCCCGGCCCGGCGTGGAGGGTCACCTTCCCGCCGAAGACGTCCAGCGGGCGGTCCCGCCGGTTGTCGTGGCGGAAGGGTCCCACGCCGGAGTAGATCCGCCCGCTGACCGGCATCGGCGGCTGCTCGAAGCCGGGGTAGACGTAGTCCCGGCCCCGGACGGCGAGGCCGATCCGGTAGCCCTTGGGCACGACGATGGAGGTCGGCCAGATCTCCACGTCAAGCTCGTACACCTGGCCGGGCTTCAAGGGCTGCTTCTCGTCGTGGGTGTGGTAGGGGCGGTAGGGCAGGCTCTTCTCCGGGTCGAGCTTCCTGTGCGAGGCGCGCAACCAGCCGTGCCCGACGGCGGTGTGCGGGTCGTTCGAGCCCTGGAAGGTGATTTCCTTCATGTCCGGGGTGAACACGCGCAGGACGAGGAAGAGGTCCGCGTCCCGGGTCTCGGAGGAGATGAAGAGCTTGGCCGCCGCGGGGCCGGTGATCTCGGTCTCCTCCTTGAGCGGCGGGGTGAGGAAGAGGAGGCCGTCGCCCATCGCCTCGTAGGCGGCCTTCCCCGCCCCCCCCGCCTTCCTGGCGGACAGGGTCAGGTCGGCCAAGTTGAGGTGGAACTTGGTCCACTTGGTCCGCGCGAGGGGCCACTCGTTCTCGGCCCGCTCGACGAATTTCTCGCCGGGGTGGCGCACCTGGAGGGTGACCCTGGGCCGCTTCTCCCAGCCGGTCTTCTCGCCCTTGAGGAAGTGGCCGAAGAACTTCTTCTGGAGCGCCACGCCGTAGTCGGTGTAGAAGTGGGTGAAGTGGTCGAGGCCGTGCACCTCGAGCCACTTCTGTTTCGCCGCCGCGCGGAGGAACCCCTCGAAGTTCCCGCGCGGGTGCAGGCCCACGCCGCCCCAGTTGCCCGCCGAGAGGAGCGGCACGCTGATCTTGGAGTAGTCGGGCATCCGGGCCTTCCAATAGTCGTCGATCAGCGGGTGGTCGAGGAGGTCCTTCCCGTAGTCGCAGCGGTTGGCGGCCAGCACCTCCTCCGGGAGCGTCTCGGGCCCCGAGGTCCACTCGCCGTTGATCCGGCTGCGGAAGTCCCGGTTCCCCCGGCCGTGCTGCCGCAGGGTGACGGTGTCGCGGTACCACATGTCGGCGAAGATGTTGTAGATGCCGCCGTGGTGGCTGAGGTCGCGGTAGAAGTCGGCCGCCCCCTCCCACACGCACATGGCCGCGAGGTGGGGCGGCTGGAGGGAGGCCACCTGCCACTGGTTCATCGCATAGTAGGAGATGCCGTTCAGCCCCACCTTGCCGCTGCACCAGGGCTGCCTGGCCGCCCACTCGATGCAATTGTAGAGGTCCTTCGCCTCGCGGGGCGAGAACACCTCCATGAAGCCCGGCGAGCGGCCCGCCCCGCGCGAGTCCACGCGCACGCAGGCGTAGCCGTCGGGCACCCACTTCTCGGGGTCCGCCACCTCCCAGTTCTGGTACAGGTTCGAGGTGCCCTGCACCGTCTCCGGGTACTTCTCGGTCATCACCTTCCACTGGGCGGGGTAGCCGTCCTTCAGGTGGAGCCACTTGGCGTAGGGGCCGTAGTTCAGGATGGCGGGGCATTTCCCCTTGGCGTCGGGCCGGTAGGCGTCGCAGCGCAGGACCAGGCCGTCGTCCATCCTGATCGGCACGTCCCAGTCAATCCGCATCCCGCCGCGCACTTCGCTGTTGAAGGTGTCCATGGGCTCCCCCTGGGGTTGCATTCCGCCGGATCTCGCTGGCTGCCGAGGATGGTGAGTGCCTGAGGTGTGCCGAAACGCCCGCCTCATTCCGCGCTTCCCAAAGAAAATCACGAAGACGGGGCCGCGGTCAACGCGCGCCGGCAGCCGCGCGCTCTCCCCTAGTCGAAGCAGACCGCCGCCTCGTTGCCGCTCACGCGCAGCCGGGTGCCCAGCTTGGCCGAGAGCCCCTCCATGACCCGAAGAATCTCCCGGCACCGGGCCTCTCCATCCGCCAGGATGCGCGGCCGGCCGTCCTCCCCGATGAGGACGGGGACGAAGGAGAGCCGGGCGATCTTTTTCCCGTCGATCGCGCACCGGACCAGGATGGATTCCTTGACCGTCGGCATGAACATCGGGTGCGCGTGGTCGAGGACGAAGTTCCCGAGCGCATAGAAGATGGCCGCGCCCTTGTAGACCTCGACGCCCTGGAGGATGTGGGGATGGCGCCCGATGACGAGGCCGGCCCCCGCGTCGACCGCGGCCCGCGCCACGGCCCTCTGGGATAGGGTCAGGGTCCGGCTCTGGCTCACCCCCCAGTGAAAGGAGGCGACCACGGCGTCCGCCTGCCCCTTCGCCCGTCCGACATCAGCCGCCATGGCCTCAAGGTCCTCTTCGTTCACGTAGGGGGGGCCGAAGAGGGCGTCCTGCCGCAGGGGGGCGACCCCCGGCTTGGCGGGGTTGGCCCCCCAGCCGAGGGGAAGCTCGAGGAGGTAGCTCAGGAAGGCGATCCGCGTCCCCTTCCTTTCCAGGATGGCGGGCGCCCGGGCCGCGGCGATGTCCCGGCCCGCCCCCGGGTGCCGGATCCCGTGCTTCTCCAAGAGCTCCAGCGTGTCCAGGAAGGGCTCGATCCCGTAATCCAGGCAGTGGTTGGAGGCGAAGGCGAGCACGTCGAAGCCGCCCGCCAGGTAGCCCTGGATCATCGCGGGAGGGTGGCGCATGACGATCTTGCCCTGCACGGGGGCACCCCTCTCCGACAGGGACGCCTCCAGGCCGCCGAAGCGGAGGTCCGCCTCCCTCAGCTCGGGAAGCACTCCCTCGAAGACCTTCTCCGGCTCCCCGCGGTTGACCTCGATGTCCCCGGCGATGAGCAGGCGGACGTCGCCGCCGCCGGGACCGCCATCCGCGCCTCGCACCGGACCGCCCTCCCCCGGGACCCCCTAGAAGGTCACCCGCATCCCCGCGCCGTTGCCGGCGTGGACGCCGGCCTCCATCTGCTTCATCACCTTGAGCTTCTTCATGATGATCCCGCCGTCGCTGTGGAGCATGTTGTAGGCGTTCCGCAGGTACATCTCGATGGGCATGTCGCGCATGACGCCCATCCCGCCGTGGACCTCCATGGCGGCCCGGGTCACCTCGCAGGCCGCCTCGTGGGCGAAGTAGCTGGCCGAGCCCGGCAGCTTCCAGTCCATCGGCACCTTGTCCCGGCCGTCCACCGCGCGGGCCGCCTGCCACACGTAGGACCGGGCCGCGTTGATCGCCGTGTACATCTCGACCAGCTTGAAGCCGATGGCCTGGTGGTGGATGATGGCCTTCCCGGACGCCACGCGGCTGGACGCATATTCCATGGCCGCCTCGTAGGCCGCCCGGGCGAGCCCCACCATGGCGGCCGCGTTGATGAGGCCGTCCCCGCCCCGGAGGTGCTTGTTGATGTTGATGATGCCGTAGTTCTCGGGCCCCAGCCGGTTCTCGACGGGCACCCTGGCGTTCTCGAAGATCATCTCCCGGTTCAGGTTGAGCCGGTAGCCCATCTTGTCGAAGACCCGCCCGAACTTGAGGCCCGGGGTGTCGATCGGGACCATCAGCAGGGTCACGCCGTCGAGGACGCTCTTCGCCGGATCGGTGCGGACATAGACGAAGTTGAGCTTCGCGTAGCCCACGTTCGAGATGAAGCGCTTCAGGCCGTTGACGACGTAGCAGTCGCCCTCGCGCACCGCCCGGGTGCGGAACCCCCCGTCCACCCCGTCATAGGGAAGCAGGTTCTCCGAGCCCGTCTCGTCCTCGGTCATCGCCTGGGAGATGAGGAACTTGGGGTCGGCGACGTAGGCCCGCAGCCACTTGTCGCGCTGCTCCTGGGTGGCGAGGTCCGACATCAGGAGGTGGGTGATCTTGCTCGCGGAGAGCAGCATCCCCCCCACGCCCCGGTCGCCCCAGCCGAGCTCCTCCCCCACGAGGCACTGGGTGAAGAGGCTGTCGATCCCCCCGCCGCCGTACTCCTCGGGGATGGGCATGGTCCGCAGGCCCACCTTGTCCGCCTTCTCCAGGATGCGGTCCATGTAGGCGGACTGGGCTGGGTCGGGGTTGTGGTCCAGCTCCATGGCGATGGGCCGGATCTCCTTCTCCGCGAAGTCGTGCGCCAGCTGCTGCAAGAACACTTGCTCTTCGGTCAGATATGCGTCGAGCATGGCCCTGCGCCTCCCAAGCGAAATCGGCCCGATCCCCTCCGCCGCCGGATCCCACGGGCCGGAATGAATGTCCCCGCTCCTCCCCCCAATCCGGCCCGCCGGCCTCAATCCCTCAGGCGCGGGTCCAGGATGTTGCGCAGCCAGTCGCCCACCAGGTTGCTCCCCAGGACGGTGAGCATGATGGAGAGGCCCGGGAAGGTCACCACCCACCACGAGGTGTAGATGTAGTTCCTCCCCTCGCTCAGCATCCCGCCCCAGCTCGGCGTCGGCGGGGGGACCCCCAGGCCCAGGAAGCTCAGCCCCGACTCGATGATGATCATCCTCCCCAGGTAGAGCGAGCCGATGATGATGCAGGGCGAGAGCACGTTGGGGAGGATGTGCCGCGCGATGACGCGGAGGTCGCCCGCCCCCAGGGCCAGCGCCGCCTGGACGAACTCCCTCTCCCGGATCGAGAGCGAAACCCCCCGGACCACGCGGGCGAACACCACCCAGATGCGCAGGGAGATGACGGCGATGATGAGGAGGATACTGGGCCCCAGGATGGCGATGGTGGCCAGCGCGAGCAGGATGAACGGGAAGGAGAGGACCAGGTCCACCAGGCGCATGAGGCAGAAGTCCACCCGCCCCCCGTAGTAGCCCGAGACGAGGCCGATCGCCAGGCCGATCGCCGCCGAGAAGAGGACCGAGAAGAAGCCCACCGTGAGCGAGACGCGCCCGCTGAAGATGAGCCGGCTCAGGATGTCCCGCCCCAGGTGGTCGGTCCCCATGAGGAACATGCGGCCGTCCGCCACCGTGAGGGGAGGCAGGAGGTTCCGGCCGAGGGCTTGGCTGCCGGGGTCCATCGGGGCCAGGTAGGGCGCGAAGAGGGCGACCACGACGGCCAGCGCCAGGAGAACGATGCCCAGGACCGCGGATTTCTGCCTCCGCAAGGAGCGCAGAACCCTCGCCCATTGCGCCGCCGCCGCGGCCCATTCCCCGCCGTGAATGACATCGATGGAGCGGCTCATCGGTACTCGATCCGCGGGTCCAGCGCCCGGTAGAGGATGTCCACCGCCAGGTTGATGAACACGAACCCCGCCGCCAGGACGAACACCGCCGTCTGGACCACGGGGAAATCCCGGTGGTAGATGGCCTGCACGGTCAGGCGCCCCACCCCGGGCCAGGCGAAGACGGTCTCGATGATCACCGTGCCGCCCAGGAGGATGCCCAGGTCCAGCCCCAGGACGGTGACGATCGGGATGGACGAGTTCTTCAGCGCGTGCCGGAAGAGCACCATCTTCTCGCTCAGGCCCTTCGAGCGGGCCGTGAGGATGTACTCCCGCCGCAGCACCTCCAGCATCTCCGACCGCATGAGGCGGGCCAGGCGGGCGGCCTGGAACGTGGAGGCGGCGAACGCCGGCATGACGAGGTGCGCGAGCCCGCCTCGCCCGAAGGCCGGCAAGGCGCCGAGAAACACGGAGAAAACCATGATCATCATCAGGGCCAGCCAGAAGTCGGGGACCGCCTGGGCGACCACCGCCCAGCCGATGCCGACGCGGTCGAACAGGCTGTTTTCCTTGTAAGCGGCCAGGCAGCCCAGCGGGATGCCCACCGCGACCGAGAAGAAGAAGGCCGCGGCGGTCAGTTCGAGCGTCGCGGGCAAGTGCTCCATCACGATCCAGAAGGCCGGCTGCTCGTGCTCGAAGGAGCGCCCGAAGTTGCCCCGGATGGCCCCGGCGAAGAAGCGGGCGTACTGGACGTGCAGGGGGGTATCCAGGCCCAGCTCGCGGCGGATGCGCGTGATGTCCTGCTCCGTGGCGTCCACGGGCGCGAGAACGGCCGCCGGGTCGCCCGTCAGGTGGAGGAGGAGGAAGACGCAGACGAGCACGAGCTTGAGGATCACAAGCCCCTGCACGAGCCGCCAGAACGTGTAGCTTGCCATCTGCCCTCCGCTCCCAAGCCGGCCGGATGCCCGGGGGCACCCGCCGGCCGGATGGGGCCTGTGCCGCGCTTACTTGCCGGCCGCGTCCCGGACGAGCGGGAAGCCGTTGATCCGCGGCCGCCAGTCGATGTCCTTCTTCTTTCCGTTGATCGTCCCCTCCTGGAAGAGGAAGATCATCGGGGCCTTCTCCTTGATGACTTGGTTCAGGCGGTGATAGACGGCCAGGCGCTTTTGGGGGTCGGTGGTGGAGCGGCCCTCGGCGAGGATCTGGTCCACCTCGGGATCCTTGAAGCTGCCGAAGGCGGACTTGCTGGAGAACCATCCCTCGTAGGCCTGATCGCCGTCGAGGATGAAGAAGAAGCGCGCCAGGTAATAGAGGAACGGCTTGACCTCCGGCTGGTGCCGCGCCCGGATGATGCGCACCATGGCGCCCCACTCCAGCGGCTTCACCTTCGCCTTCACCCCCACCTTCTCCAGGTAGCCGCCGATGGCCTCGCTCACCTCCTTGCCCAGGAAGAAGCGCCCCACGGGGACGAGAAGGTCGGTCTCGAACCCGTTCGGGTAGCCGGCCTCCGCCAGCATGGCCTTGGCCTTGGCCGGGTCATAGGGGTACGTCTTCACGTCCTCGGTGTAGCCGAAGGTCCCCTCGGTCTGGAAGACGGGCACCTTCCTCCCGTGGCCCTTCAGGACGTTCTTCACGATGCTGTCCACGTCCACGGCGTGGTTGAGGGCCTGGCGCACCTTCACGTTACCCATGGGGCCGCCCTTCGTGGTCACGAAGAGAAGGCCCGAGGAGCGCGGCTGGAGGAAGTTCACGGCCTCCACCTTGGGGTTCCGCTTGATCAGCTCCACCATCTGGGGAGGCACGCCCTCGGCGAAGTCCAGGTCGCCCGACACCAGGCCGGCCACCCGGGTCGCGGCCTCGGGGATGAACTTGATGACGGCGGTCTTGAAGTAGGGGACCTTGGGGTCCATGTAGTTCGGGTTGGCCTCGAGGACCATCTCCTCGTGCTTCCGCCAGCGGACCAGCTTGTAGGGGCCGCTCCCGATGGGGCGCGTGGCGAGGTAGTCCGCCGGGTGGCTGCTGTAGTACTTGGGCGGGGCGATGAAGCCGTACACCGTCAGCTGCTTCAGGAGGACGGCGTCGGCCGCCTTGGTGTGGATGCGGACGGTGTGCGCGTCCACCGCCTCCACGCTCTTGATGGTCGAGAAGTAGCCGATCTGGCGGGATTTCGTCTTCGGGTCGATGATCCGCTCGATGCTGAACTTGACCGCCGCCGCGTCCACCGGCTCGCCGTTGGTGAACTTCACCCCCCTGCGGAGCTTGAACTCCCAGGTCGTCGGGCTCACCGCCTTGTAGGACTCGGCCAGCTGGGGGACGACATCCCCCGTCCTGGGGTTGATGGTCACGAGGTTGTCGAAGACATTGTTGTGGACGGTCAGGATGGGCGAGGACGTGCCCGTGTGCGGGTCGAACGTCTCCGGCTCGCCTCCGTAGGCGGCGGTGATCTTCCCCTTGGGCGCCGCGTGGGCGCCGGCCGAGAAGAGCGCAAGCGGCAGAAGAAACACAAGCAGCCAGCCGACGCGTTTCATCGTACTCTCCTCCTCTTCAAAAAGGGCCGAATGTGCTGCGCTGGCAGGCCATGAGGCTCCCGCCGTGCTCCGCCGGCGAACCTCTCCTCCCCAGGCCTGGTGCTACCGATCGACGACGGCGATCGCCTCGCCGCACCGGTTCAGCGCCTCGCACCCGGTCTGCGTCACGGCGTAGGTCTCGCCCACGAAGAGCTGGCGCCAGTCCCCGGTCGAGATCATGGGGTGGAGCGTGATCAGCATCCCGGGCTCGACGTGGCCCTCCGTCGCCGTCATGATGATCAGCTCGCTTAGGTCGAGCCCCGTCGTGTGGACGCTGCCGAAATCCTTCATGGCGTACCCGCGCTTCTCCAGCACCTCCCGGGCGGCCCGCGCCATCGCGGCGAGGGGCTCGCCCGGCTTCATGTGCCGGAGCGCGGCGTGCTTGGCCTCGACGCAGGCGTCGTGCGCCCTTTGAGCGGAGGCCGGGGGCTTCCCGAAGGAGGCGAGCCGCACGATCTGGTTCCAGTAGCCGCCCACGCGGGGGGTGATCTCCAGGAGCGCGAGGTCCCCCTCGCGGAAGGCGCGATCGGCCGGCGGAACCACGAAGCCCCGGAAGGGGTCCTCCTCCCCCTCCCCCCGGCCGGCGCCGAGCATGTCGAAGTAGCCCGCCGCCCCCTCCGCGGTCATGACCGCCTCCATCTCGGCGAAGAGCCGGCGCTCGGTCATCCCCGCCCGGATCACCTCGAGCCCCCGGGCCCAGCCCGCGTCCGCCACCCGGGCCCCCCGGCGCGCCACGTCGAGCTCCTCCCCGCTCTTCGCCCCGCGCGCCGCGACCACGGCCGGCGCCGCCTCGGCGAAGGCGGCGTGGGGGAGCTGCTCCTCCAGATGGGCGAAGGCGCCCGCCGGGAGGGCGTCCAGGCTCGAGACGCCGGCCCTGGAGAGCGCCGGATGGAGCGCCTTCAGGTGCCGGCAGGCATCCGCGATGGGCCGGCCGGAGAGCCTCGTGTCCTCGATCCAGCTCGCGCGCTTGGCGTCCAGCCACTGGTTCTCGCCGGGCACGAACATCGCCGGGCTCCCCTCCAGGGGGAACACGAGGAGGGCCGTCGCGAAGATCGGGGAGTAGTCCGAGAGATAGGTGAAATTGCCGTTCCACTGGCCGCCCACCGAGGTGGAGCCGAACACGAGGAGGGCGTCCAGCCCCGCCGCCTGCATCCTCGACCGCACGGCCTGGAAGCGGCGCTCCCTCTCCTTCACCGTGAAGCGCATGGCGGTTCCTCCTTTCCCCCGGCCGTGGCCTCTCCCTCCGCGGCGCGAGGCTCCCGGGTCCGGCCTCCGCCCGGGGCCCCGCCCGCCATCCCGGCCCATCCGCCGGGTTCAAAGCATAAAAATATAACTTTATTGTTACGCGGGATTCTTTTACACTGCCCCCGCCGAATCCGCAAGCCCCCGCGCCGGCGGCCGGGGAAAGAAAACGCCGCTGGGGGCAAAGTGAAAAGCCGCCGGGCCCGCCGGCCGGGAGGAGAACCCGCGCCCAGCCCCCGGCACCCGCGAAGGACGCCGATGAACGGCCATTTTCCCGAAACTCCGCTCACCGATCAATTCATCCCCTACTACTTCCAGATCGCGGGCCTGCTGCGCCGCCGGATCGAGCTGGGCGACCTGGCCCCGGGGATGAAGCTCCCCAACGAGAACGAGCTCGCCCACCTGTTCGGCGTCAGCAAGATGCCCGTCCGCCAGGCGCTCGCCCTCCTCGCCTCCGATGGGCTCCTGCGCCGGAGGCGGGGCCAGGGAACCTTCATCGCCGAAAATCTGAAGAAACCGAAGACGCTGAAGCTGACCGGAATCATCGAGGACTTCGCGACCCAGGGCATGGAGGGGACGCTCCGCTTCCTCGCGGAGGACGCCCTCCCCGCGCCGCCCCAGCTCGCCGAATTCTTCCAGATCCCCCCGGGGGAGACGGTCGTCCGCTTCCGCCGCGTGCGGGCGGTGGAAGGCGCCCCCATCTGCTACGTGTCGAACTACCTGCGCGCCGGCCTGGCCGAGCGGGTCCGGCGCGCCGACCTGGGCAAATTCGGCATGCTCTGGATCCTCGAGAAGCGCCTGGCCCTCCCGGTCCGGCACGTCCAGCAGACCCTCGAGGCGCGCACGGCCGACAGCGAGGTGGCCGGGCGTCTTTCCATCGAGATCACCGCGCCCGTCATGTACGTGGAGACGTTCGTGTACGGGGACGGGCGGGCGCCCCTGGAGTTCTCCCAGAACTTCTTCCGGGGGGACCGCTACAAGTACAGCGTCGACCTCACGAGCGGCGGCCGCGGGGCGGGATGAGCCGCCCCGCCGGATCCTCCCGGCGGCCCCTGAACCTCACGAGATGGTCAGCCCGCCGTCCAGCACCACCGTCTGGCCGGTCAAGAACGAGGAGCGCGGGGTGACGAGGTAGAGAACCGCCTCCACCACCTCCTCGGTCCGGCCGAAGCGGCCCATCGGCATGCTCCGGTACCGCTCGGCGCTCGTGTAGCCGGGGTCGGCGTCCGCCGCCGCCTGGCGCCGCTCCGTCATGATGGGCCCCGCGGCGACGGCGTTCGCCCGGATCCCGTCCCCCGCCAGCTCCACCGCGAGCGCCCGCGTCAAGGCGTTCACCGCCCCCTTGACCGCCGCGTAGACGACGCGGCCCTTCGCGGGGGTGATCGAATAGAAGCTCGACATGCTGACGATCGCCCCGCCCCCCCGCCGGCGCATCTCGCGGGCGGCCCGGCGCGCGCAGAGGATGTAGCCCTTCACCCCGACCGCCAGGGCGAGGTCCACCGCCGGCTCCTCGACCTCGTCCAGGGGGCCCATCGTGCGGAACACCGCGCAATTGACGAGGATGTCGAGCCCGCCGAACTCCGCCGCGGCCGCGTCGAACGCCCGCTCGATCTGGTCCGCGCGGCCGAGGTCGGCCACCACCCCCCGGATCCCCCCGCTCCCCTCGCGCTCCAGGGAGGCGAGCGGGCCGGCCTGAAGGTCCACGGCGGCCACCCGCGCCCCCTCCGAGGCGAAGCGCCGCGCCACGGCGGCCCCTATCCCCTGCGCCGCCCCCGTGACCAGGGCCACCTTCCCTTCGAGCTCCGCCATCGGTCCCCCCCCGCCCGGCGAGGCCGCGCCTCCCCGCCCCCGGCGCACACGCCATGAAATGGAAGGACGTTCCCACCCCCTGGAACGGGCGGATCGCCGGCGGGGGAGATCGGGTCCACCGCGCATAGCATAACGCACCACGGAGAAGCCGCCTCCCCCCCCATCCCGGAAGGTGAGGGAATTTGAGGTAAGGGCCCTTTCCCGCCCCGGCCCTGTGTCTTCCCCCCCTCCCGCCGGGAGGGTTGGGGGAGGGAGAACCCATCCTTCCCCCACTCCCCTTCGGGGGCCGAAGCCCCTCCGGGGGGCGAAGACCCCACCCCTCCCCCGGCGGAGGAGGGAGAAATCTGGAACCAGCGGGAATTTGAGGTAAGAGCCTTTCCCCGCCCCGGCTCTAGATTGGGTCCGGCGGGCCTTCGACCCAGGCTCAGGCCAGGGGGGTGCGCCTTGGCGCGGCCAGGACGGCGCCCCGGAATCTCCCCCTCCCTCGACTCGACTGAGCTCGTCGCAGGCCGGGAGGGGGCAGGGGGAGGGAGGGGCCGGATATTTCCCCCCTCCGGGCCTCCCCCCGGCGGGGGGAGGGGTTTCCGCGGCGGGAGGCATCCGTGAAGGGCGAAATCCAATTTCTGATCGCCTCCAGGGATTTCCGCTGGAAAAATGGCCGCATGTCCGGGGTTTTCCGGGACATTCCGGCGGGAAAAAACGCGGGGTGCCCGGCAGGGCTCTCGCGCCGGGAAGGGCAAAATGAAAATTCTATTGTTTTTCATTACATTCCAGCGAAAAAAAACGGGCCGCGTCCGCACGGGCCCCGCCGGCCGGGCCGGGGGGTTCGAAGAGGCCCGCGCGAGTCCCCGGGCGGGGGGGGAACCGCAGGCGGCCATCCCCGGCTCTTTCCCGCCCCCCCCTGCCTGCCCCCTCCCTCAAGCCGGGGAGGCGGAGGGGGACAGGGGCGCGGCTACCGCATCCGGCCCGTGGAGGTGTCGAGCGGATGGACGTCCGTCACGAGCCGCTCGTCGTAGGGCCAGGTCGTGTAAATGTCGGGGTCGCCCTCGGTGACGACGAGGTTGTTCTCCAGCCGGAAGCCGCCCACCCCCTTCTTGCCGGCGTAGGGCTCCAGGTTCGCCGTCATCCCCGGCCGCAGCTCCATGGGATTGTCGTAGACGGTCCGGTTGAAGTAGGGGGCCTCCCAGGGCGACAGGCCGGAGCCGTGCCCGAGGCTGCTCATGAAGACGGGCTCGGCCGCCTTGAACACATCCAGGTTCGTGTTGCCCGGCCTCGCCGCGGCGCACGCGTTCCAGACGGCGTTGTAGGCCTCCATGTGGTACTTGATCTGCTCCTTGGTCGGCTTGATGTCCCCGCAGATGACGGTCCGCGTGAAGTCGCCCCAGTAGCCGTTGAAACACCCGCCGATGTCGATGATCACCGGGTCGCCCTTGCGGATGACGCGGTCGGAAGTGTAGCGCCGGTAGGGCGCCGTGTAGGGCCCCGAAGCCACGATGTTGGCGCACTGGGTCCACTCGCTGCCGAGCGCCGTCATCTTGTGCCAGGCCGCCGCCAGGACCTCGCACTCGCGCACGCCGGGCTTGAGGACGCCGAGGGCGGCTTCCATGCCCGCCTCGGTGATGGCCGTGGCCGCCTTCAGGCACGCGATCTCGTCCCGGGTCTTGATGACCTTGGCCTTCATCAAGACCTTGTAGCCGTCCACGAACCGGGTCTTGGGGAACGCCTGCTTGAGGCACTCCTCGACGTTCGGGGTCCAGATGTCCCAGCCCACGCGCTTGCCGTCCAGGCTGCCGATCAGGCCCTCCAGGGTATCGGCCCACTTCTTCACGCCCGAGTGGTCGGCCAGGATCGCCCGCTGCTGGATCTGCTCGGGGGCGACCCAGGTCATCGTCTCCTTGCAATAGACATGGTCCATCGTGAAGAGGATGGGCTCCCCGCCCTTCGGGAGGACCACGGTGGTCTTGTTCGAAGCCGTCGGCCCCAGATGGGAGCGGGCGCCCATCAAGTACCGGGCGTCCTCGGTGTGGAACACGAACAGCGCGTCGACGTCGGACTGCGCCAGGGCGTCCTTGGCTTTTTGGAGGCGCTCGCGGCGGAGCCGGGCGAAATCAACCCTATCTTCCCAGTCCACGCCCATGAATCCGTACGTCATGGTCTTCTCTCCTCTTTTCCTGGAAGAAGCGGAAGCCTGAAGGTCCGGCTCCTTGGGCCGCCGCGCCTATACGACCCGGTACTTCGGCTCGCGGCCCCGGAGGACGCGCAGGACCTCGCCCGCGGCTCCCCGCCGCAGCTTCTCCTGCGCCGAAACGCTGTACCAAGCCTTGTGCGGGGTGACGATGCAGCTGGGCAGGGCCAGGAGGGGGTGCCCCTGGGCGGGAGGCTCCTCGGCGAGAACGTCCAGCCCCGCGCCCCGGATCCGCTTGCGGGTCAAGGCCGCGGCGAGAGCCTCCTCGTCGATGAGCCCGCCCCGGGCGACGTTGATGACGACGGCCTCCGGCTTCATGCGCTCGAATTGGGCCCTTCCGATCATCCCGCGGGTCTTCGGGGTCAGCGGGGCGTGCAGGGAGACGTAATCGGACGCCTCCAGAAGATCGTCCAGGGAAACCTTCGCGGCGCGGATCCGGCGGAAGGCGGCTTCCGGGGCGAAGGGGTCGAAGGCCGCGATCCTCATCCCGAAGGCGCGGGCCTTCCGGGCCAGGGCGGAGCCGATCCGCCCGATGCCGGCGATGCCGAGAACCGATCCCCGGAGGGGATGGACCGGCTGGAGGGGCCCGATGCTCCAGTCTCCCGTCTTCGCCGCGGCCGCGCCGGTGTGCAGCTTGCGCGCGAAAGTCAGGATAAGCGCCATGGCGTGGTCGGAGACTTCGTCGACGCAGTAGTCGGGGACGTTCGTGACGAGGATCCCCTTCTTCTCCGCGGCCCCGGTGTCGATGTTGTCCACGCCCACGCCGTAGCGGGCGATCACGCGGCACGAATCAAGGGAGGAGATGACCTCGGCCGTGAAGCGCGGCCCGATGGCGCCCGCCAGGACGCCCGCCGCCCCCCGGCAGAGGGCGATGATGGAGCCGGCGCTCTCTCCGGGCCCCCGCACGAGGCGGCAACGGGCCGGCCGCAGGATTTTTTCCTCGATGGCCAGGTCGCCGAAGCGGGCCCCGACCACGGCGACGATGAGTCCTTCCCTCTTCGTTCCCATCCCTTCCCTTTCGCTCGCCGGCCTCGGGCGGCGCTCCCCTCCGGGAGAGGCGGCCCTCCGCCCCGCCGCCGCTTACTTGACGCCGATCTCCCAGGGGAAAATGTTCTCGTCGCCGCGCGGCACGAACCGGAGGTTCTTCTTGTAGCCCCAGGTGTCCACCAGCCGGAACAGGATCCCGAGGGCCGCCCTCTCCTGCATCGTGTCCGTGAGCTTCTCGAAGGCGGCCTGCTGCTCCCTCGGGCCGATTATGGCGCCCGCCTTCTCGTTCATTTCGTCCAGGTCCTTGAAGCAGGTGACGCTCCAGATGCCCTTGCAGGAGGTCGTGGCCCGCCAGATGATGGGCGAGTCGGCGTGGGTGCCCCAGCTGCGGAAGATCAGGGCGGGGTCCTTTTGGACGCCCGTGTGGTAGGCGGTGACGAGCTTGCGGTACATCGGGAAGGGCACCGCGTTGACGGCCGCGTCGATGCCGATCCTCTTGAGCATCCCGGCCATGGCTTCGGCCGCCGCCTTGTCAAAGGGGTAGGTCCCGTGGAGCCCGACGAGGGTGGCCTTGAAGCCGTTCGGGTAGGAGGATTCCTTCATGAGGGCCTTGGCCTTCGCCAAGTCGTGGGGGTGCGGCTTCTTGGCGGGGCTGAAGCCGGTGTAGGACCACGGGTGGTAGACCTGGCCGATGGGCTCGCCGAGGCCTCCCAGGATGGTCTTCCGGATGCTCTCGATGTCGATGGCGTACAGCACCGCCTGGCGCACCTTCTGGTCCGCGAAGGGCCCTCCGAAGCCGTTGGTGAAGCTCAGGTAAAAGAAGCGGACGCTCGGGACTTCGCCGACCTCGGTGCCGGGGTTCCGCCTGATCTCGGGAATCTGGTGGGCCCCCAGCCCCCGGATGACGTCCACCTCGCCCGTCAGGAGCGCCTTCACCCGCGTGGTGGACTCCCGGATGGGGCGCATGGAGACCGTTTTCGGCCGGTCGGGGTGCAGGCCGTTCCCCCACCAGGAGGGGCTGGCCTCGAAGACCATTTTGAGGCCCTTGGTCCATGATTTGAGGATGTACGGGCCCGTGCCGAAGGTCTGCCGGGCGGGGGCCGTCTTGGGCCCCTCTTTCACCTTGGGCGAGATGACGTGGAAGTAGCGCGCGAGGCGGTGGAGGAGGCCGTTGTCGGGCTGCTTCAGGTGCCAGATGAAGGTGTGGTCGTCCAGGAACTCGAGGCGATCGAGGTCGGTAAAGAAGCCCCGCTGCACGCTCTTGAGCTCGGGGTCGCGGATGCGGTCCAGCGTGTACTGGATGGCCGCGGTGGTGAGCGGGGTTCCGTCCGAGAACTTTACTCCCTTGCGGAGCCAGAACTTGTACTGCGCCGGGCCGAGCTTCTGCCACTTCTCCGCCAGCCAGGGGACGTTCTTCCCCGTCCGGGCGTCGGTCGAGACCAGCGTGTCGTACGACCAGCGCCAGATCGTCAGCCCGATGCCGCTGGAGGAGACGTTGGGATCCATGGTGGGCGCGTCGTCCGGCAGGACGACGGTGAGGCTGCCCCTGTAGGCGCCGGCCGCCGAGGCCAAGCCGAGAGCGAGCAAGAAGATGGAAATCAACGCCAGCTGTTTCTTCATGGGAACCCCTCCCCCTGGCCAGCAAAGATCCCGACGCCTGCATTCCATGGCAGAAACCCGGAAGAGGTCTTGTCCCCTGGGAGGAGGCGCAAGGGGGGCCTCGTCCCTTGAGTCCACGAGCCGGAAGCCGACCCTCTGAGGGGGAAACCTCCACGACAATGCTATGGGGTGAATTTAAGACCAGAAGGTCGATTGTGTCAATAGAAGGTACTATTGGTAGGTCAATAGGGCAAAATTGGAGGAAACGCCCGGTTTTCTCTCTTGGGGTACTACGGACGCGCGCACCCGGAGCGCAGGGGCCTCCTCCTTTCCGGCAGTCCCGCCCCCGGGAGCCCAGCCGAAGAAAGCCTAGCCGGCCATCCAGCCGCCGTCGCTCGAGATCATGGCACCGTTCATGAAATCGTTCGGCTTCGAGACCAGGAAGAGGGCGACGTCCGCCATCTCTCCGGGCGTGCCGAACCTCCGGTTGGGAATCGTTTCTTTCCTTTGCGCGACGTGTTCATCTCCCAGGCGGCTGAGGTTCTTGGCCACCCGGTCGCTGACGGTGAGCCCCGGCATGAGGCAGTTCACCCGGACCCCCTGCGGGCCCAACTCAACCGCCATGGCGCGGGCGAGGTTGTGCATGGAGCACTTCGTCGCGCAGTACAGGGAAAAATTCTTGGCGCCCCGCTCGCCGTATATGGAGCCGATCATGAGGATGCGGCCGCCCCCCTGTGAGACCATGAGGCGGGCCGCCTCCCGGGACGCGAGGTAGGCCGCCTTGGCGTTCACCTCGAAGAGAAGATCCACGTCCTCGTCCGTCGTTTCGAGGAAGGGCTTGATGAGGCGCGCGCCCGCGCAGTTCACGAGGATGTCCACCCCGCCCAGGAAGCCGGCGCCGTCCCGGACGACGCTGGCCGCCTGCGGCGCCTTCGCCAGGTCATAGCACTTGCCCCCCGCCTTCACGCCGGCCTTCGCGCAGGCGTCGATGGTCTTCCGGAGTCCCTCCTCGTCGCTCCCCCCGGCCGCCCAGATCGACGCCCCCTCGCCGGCGAACCGGCAGGCGATGGCCGCTCCGATCCCCGCCGAACCTCCCGTCACGATTGCCCTCTGGCCTTCAAGCGCTTTGCCCGTCATCGGATGGCTCCCGGAAGTTGACAGCCTGCTGGCCGTCTCAATAGAGTGCGCCCGCCGGAGAAATTTTCACTGGAAATATAGGGGCATCGGCGCCGGCCGGCAATCTGAATCCGCCGGCAACCTGGATGCGGGGGGCGGCGATGAAAGCGGTCAGGGTTCATCGGTTCGGCCTTTCTCATCCCATGCAGGTGGATGAGGTGGAGGATCCGGCGCCGGGGCCGGGGGAGCTCCTCCTGCGCGCGAAAGCCGCTGCGGTGAACCCCGTCGACCTGATCACGCGCATCGGGGACTCCCGCCGCGCCAAGCTCCTCACGCTTCCCTACATCCCCGGGGACAACATCGCGGGGGAGGTCGTCGCGATCGGCCCGGACGCGGGCGGGTTCAAAATCGGCCAGCGGGTGTTCGGGATCGCCTTCAACAGCTACGCGAGCCTCGTGGTGGCGAAGGCGGCCTGGGTGGGGGAGCTTCCCGAGCCTTACGGCTACGAGGAGGGCGCGGCGCTCCCCTCTCCCTTTTTCACGGCCTGGAACGCGCTCGTCTATACGGCGAGGGTCGGAGCAGGCGAAACGGTGCTCATTCACGGCGGCGCCGGCGGAGTCGGAAACGCCGCGATTCAGCTGGCGAAGCGGTTGGGCTGCCGGGTGCTCGCCACGGTGAGCTCAAAGGAAAAGGCGGATTTCTGCAAATCCGCCGGGGCCGATGAGGCCATCAACTACCGGGAGGAGGACTTTGCGGCGCGTTGCCTGGAGCTCACCGGAGGGCGGGGGGCGGACGCCATCGTCGAGATTTCCGCGATCGAGAATTTCAAGAAGGACCTGGAAGCGATCTGCGTGAACGGACGCATCGTGATCGTCGGGGTCGGGATCGGCAAGGAGCTGGCCGAGGCGAACTTCCGCGTGCAGTCCCTGATGGAAAAGAACGCGGCCGCCCACGGAATCGTCTTCGCGCATCTGTTCCCCAGGCTTCCGGACCTGATCCGCCGCTTCTCGCCCCTGCTGCGGGAGGGGAGGTTCCGGATGCGCGTCGGCCGCGTCTTCCCCCTCGATGAGGCGAACGAAGCCCACGCCCTGCTTCAGAGCGGGAAGGTGCTCGGGAAGGTGGTGCTGAAGTTTTGATCCCGCTTTGATCGCGGCAATTCGAATCCCCTGTGGGTTTCGGTTGGGTGCCTGGATGCAAGGGGTGGGGCGCATCCATCATCTGGGCCTGTGTTGATCCGGTGCCAGCTTGAAGAGGGAGATTCGGAAGTGGGATGAGCCCCCGATTCCGGGACGCCCGGCGGCACCCTTCTTTCCCCGTCCTGAGGGCAACATATGGAAACCATGCCGGCCTTCGTGCACTCCTCCACCATGAAACTCAGCGATCTCCTCGAGGGGGCCATCGACCTTCACATCCATTCCGGGCCGGATTGCGTGGAGCGCTGGGGCGACACCATCGACATCGCCCGTCTGGCGGTGGAAATGGGGATGCGCGCGATCGTGTTCAAGGACCACTTCCGCCCCACGACGCATAAGGCCCTCCTGACCCGGAGAGCCGTGCCCGGAATCGAGCTTTTCGCCCTCCATGCCTGCAACCACCCCTGCGGGGGGCTGAATTACCGGTGCGTCATGATGTCGGTCGAGGAGGGCGTCAAGGTCATCCAGATGCCGACGATGGACTCCGTCTTCCAGCACAGCAAGCCGAGGGGGCACCTTTTCACGCATTTCCTCTTCGGAACCGAGGGCTACGACCCCATCGACATCTACAACCCGGGGACGAAGGAGCTGAAGGACGACCTTTTCCGTATCATCGAGGCCGTCAGGAAATACGATCTGGTTCTGTCGAACGGCCATCTCTCCGCGGACGAGACCATCGGCCTGTTCCGGAAGGCGATCACGATGGGGGTGAAGCCCGAACGGTGCATGGTCGAGCACCCGAACGGCAGCCCCGAATCGTTCACCGTGGACAAGATGAAGACCATGGCCGACATGGGCGTGTACCTGAACATCTCCTTCAACGCGGTCAATCCCCTTTTCGGCGCCAGACACCCCAGGGAGGCCGCCGACATCATCAAAACGATCGGGGCGGAGCACTGCACCCTCATCACGGACGGAGGGAACCACCTTGCTCCTGCGCCGGCCGAGGGGATGCGCGTCTTCGCCAACATGCTCATGCACCTGGGAGTTCCCCGGAAGGATATCGACCTCATGATCAGGACCAGCCCGGCCAAGGTGCTTGGGCTGGATTGAAGGGTTGGGGGGTCGCATGGGTCACGCAGAGAGGTGGCTGCGGGACTCCCTTACGAATCTTTTCCCGATGAGGATGCTTCGCCGTGAAAATTCTCCGCTTCGATGACGACCGAGTGGGCGTGCTGAAGGAGGGGAGCCGCGTCGTCGACGTGAGCGCCGCCATCGAACATAGGGAATCGAAAGGCCCGCAGAGGGTCATGGAGGAAGTGATCGAGGAATTCGACCGGTGCCGGGGAGAATTCGAGCGGATCGCCGCCCGCGAGCGGGGCGTCCCCCTGGAGAGCGTCCGGCTCCTCGCGCCGATCCCTCGCCCGGGCAAGTGCCTGGGCGCCTTCCTGAACTACGTGGATCAGCCCGGCCGCTCCCCGGACGCCCTGCCCCTCGAGTTCTTCTACAAGGATCCCTCCCTCCTGGGGCCGGAGGGAACCATCGAGCTGCCTGACATCCCCGGGGTCACCGAGTACCAGACCGAGGCGGAGCTGGCCTTCGTCATCGGGAAGGCGGCGAGGAACGTCCGGGCGGAAGAGGGGATGGACTGCATCTTCGGCTACGTGCCCTTCCTCGACATCTCGGTCCGGGGTATCACGCGCTACACCCGCTTCCTGACCAAGGGCCAGGCCACCCACGGCCCCTGCGGCCCGTGGATCACCACGAAGGACGAGGTTCCCGATCCCCACAGGCTCCGGGTGAGGTCCTGGGTGAACGGGGAGACCGCCCAGGATTTCAGCACCGCGTATATGGCCCATAAGATCCCCCCCCAGGTAGCCTGGCTGAGCCGCTTCGTCCGGCTCGAGCCGGGAGACGTCATCGCCACCGGAACCTACCACGCGGGCCGCAAGGGCCTGCGCGACGGGGACGCGATGGAAATCGAGGTCGAGGGCCTGGGGAGGGCGCGGTTCCTGGCCCGGGGGCCGTGGTCCCCAAGGCCCGGGGCGGCTTCCCTGCCTCAAACGCCCCGCGCGCCGGGAGTCGCCGACGCGAGCACGATCTCCCGCGTCTGACGGCGCGGCGGTCCGCCTTTGGCATTCCGGCACCCCCCGGGGATATCCGGGCGATGCCGCATTTTGTATCGGGTAGATGAGCTGGAGCGGTCCCCTGCCAAGAACGGTTCGATGGAACGCCCTGGCAAGATTATGGCCGGGCCGCTCAGGGCGCGTTGGGATTTTGGGCGGGCCGGGGAGCGCATTCTCCTCACCAGCGGGAGAGGACGCGCGGGAGGAGAAACGCCGTCCCGCCGGGATGGATTTCAAATCGCCAGGTAGCGGCGCACGATCTCCTCGTCGGCGTAGATCTCGTCCAGCGTCCCCGCGTGCTGGACGGCGCCCTTCTCCAGGATGTAGGCCCGGTCCGCCACCAGGCGGGAGAACTTGAGGTTCTGGTCCGCCATCAGGATGGTCACTTTCTCTTCCCGGATGGTGCGGATGATCTCGACGAGGCCCTTCACCACGAGCGGGCTGAGCCCCTCGGAGGGCTCGTCGAGGAGCAGGAGGGAGGGGTTGGTCATCAGGGCGCGCCCGATGGAGAGCATCTTCTGCTCGCCCCCGCTGAGGTGCCGCCCGCGCCGGGGGCTCAGGCTCCGCAGGGCCGGCAGAAGGTCGAGCACCTTTCCCAGCGTCCATGCCCCGTCTTGCCTGCCTGAGAACCGGTGCGCCAGCTCGAGGTTCTCCTCCACGGTCAGATCGGGAAAGACGCGGCGGTCGTCGGGGACATAGCCCACCCCGCTGCGGGCCACCTGGTGGGGGGGGAGGCCGGAGATGTCCCGCTCCATGAGGAAGATCCGGCCGCTGCGCGGGGGCGTCAGCCCCATAATGCTGCGCAGGGTGGTGGTCTTGCCGACGCCGTTCCGCCCCAGGAGGCACACCACCTCCCCCCGGTCGACCGCCAGGCTGACGTCCCGCAGGACGTGGCTCGCGCCGTAGTAGGTGTTGATGCTCTCCGCCCTGAGGATCACGCGATCTCTCCCCCGAGGTAAATATCGCGGACGCGCGCATCTTCGCGGATGACGGAGGGTGTGCCGCGCGCGAGAATCCGCCCCTGGTGGAGGACGACGATCTGCTGCGCCAGGGAAAAGACCACGTCCATGTCGTGCTCGATGAGCACGAAGGTGGTCCGCCGCGCCGCGCTGAGGTCGGCGATCAGCTTCAGGATGCGGGAGCGCTCGGCGGGGTTCATCCCGGCGGTGGGCTCGTCCAGGAGGATCAGGCGCGGCTTAGCCGCCAATGCGATCCCCACCTCCAGCAGCCGCTGGTCGCCGTGCGAGAGGATGCAGGCGGGAAGATGCGCCTTCTCCTCCAAGCCGGCTTCAGCCAGAATCATTTCCGTCCTCCGGTGGATCTCCTCGCTCGCGTCCACGGCCTTCCAGAAGCGCCAGGCGGTGCCGAGGCAGCTCAGGAGGGGGAGCTGGATGTTCCGTGAGACCGTGAGCTGGGGGAAGACGTTGGTGATCTGAAAGGAGCGTCCCAGGCCGCGGCGCACGCGCAGATGGACGGGAAGCCGCGTGATCTCCTCGCCCAGGAAGAAGATCCGCCCCGCATCGGGAAAGAGGTTGCCGGAGAGGAGGTTGATGAACGTGGTCTTCCCGGCGCCGTTGGGGCCGATGACGGCGGTCAGCACACCCTCTTTCAAATCCAGGTCCACGCCGTCGACGGCGCGCACCTCGCCGAAGTGCTTGCGAAGCCCCTCCGTCCGGAGCAAATCGGGATGGCCGGCGCCCGTCAAGAGAAGCGCCTCCAGAGCGCTGGCCGCAGGTGCGCCTCGTAGTAGCCGACCACGCCTCCCCGGAAGCCCAGCACCAGGATCAGCAGCACCAAGCCGAAGCCGAGGAGCCAATACTCCGTCAGCCGCTCGATGAACTCCTGAATCAGGTAGAAGAGGAGCGCTCCGACCATGGGGCCGGAGAAGGTGTGGATCCCGCCCAGGAGGGTGGCCAGCACGGGCGCGGCCGACTTGGTCCAATGGGCCACGGTGGGGGCAACCGTGTTCTCGAGGGGAGCCACCATCGCTCCTGCCAGGCCGCTGATAAAGGAGGAGAGGGCGAAGGCCGCCAAGCGGTAGCGCCTCACCGGGACGCCCGCGAAGGCGGCCCGGTTCTCATTCTCCCGGATGCCCTGGAGGACGAGGCCGAAGGGGGAATGAACCACGCGGTGGATCACCCCCACGCCGGCCGCGGTGATCGCGAGGACCAGGTAGTAGTAGGCCCAGAGGGCGTCCATCTTCACGGCGCCCAGGCCGGGGAGCCAAAGGGCCCCGCGGGGGATGCCGATCAGCCCGTCGTCCCCGCCCGTCACGGACCTCCAGTCGAAGGCCAGCGCGTACACCATCATGCCGAAGGCCAGGGTGAGCATGGCGAAGTAGATGCGCGTGCGGCGGACGCAGAAGAACCCGATCACGGCCCCCAGCGCGCCCGCGAAGAGAGCTCCGCCGAGGATGCTTGACAGGAGGGAGAGCGGCGTGCGCATGAGCAGGAGGCCGGCCGCGTACGCGCCCGCCGCGTAGAAGCCTGCGTGCCCGAAGGAGAGGAGCCCCGTGTAGCCGAACAGCAGGTTGAACCCCATGGCGAACAAGGCGAGGACAAGAACCTGGATGGCGAGGTAGATGTAGAAGCGCTCCCCTGTGAGGGGGATGCACAACAGGAGTACGGCGGCCGTCAGCCAGAAGATCCATCGCAAGGCGAGCATGGGGGCTCCTTCCCTCCTCGTCCCCTGGCTAGGAGGTTCCGAAAAGACCCTGCGGGCGGACGAGCAGGATGGCCGCCATCAGGATGTACATGAAGGCCAGCTCGAAGACCGGGGCGTAGACGTGGCCGTAGGCATTCACCAGCCCGATAAGGATGGACCCGAAGAAGGCCCCCTTCAGGTTGCCCAGCCCCCCGATGACGGCGACGGCGAACGCCTGGATGATGTAGTCCTCCGCCATCCCCGGCGACACCGTCCGGATGGGGATCCCCAGCGCTCCCCCCACGCCTCCCAGCCAAGAGCCGAACATGAACACCGCGGTGAACAGGCGCGGAACGTCCACCCCGATGGCGGCCGCCATCTCGCGGTCGGCGGCGGCGGCGCGGATCGTGCGCCCCCACCAGCTTTTCTCCAGCAGAAACCACAGGCCCAGGCCCACCAGCGGCCCCAAGGCGATGACGAAGAGGTTGTAGACGGGGAAGGGCCGCCCGAAGATCGGGATCGCCCCCCCCAGCGCCCCCGGCACGGGGGCTGATTGGTAGATCGGGCCCCATACCCATTTCACCAGGTCGGCGAAGATCAGGATGAACGCGAAGGTGAGGAGAAGCTGGTAGGCCTCGTCGATGTGATACACCCGGCGGATGAAGAAGCGCTCCATGAGTCCGCCCGCCAGGGCCACCAGCAGCGGGCCCACGGCCAGCCCCACCCAGAAGTCCAACCCCAGGATTCGCACGGCGCTGTAGCTCAGGTACGCCCCCAGCATGTAGAGGCTCCCGTGGGCGAAGTTCAGCACCCCGAGCACCCCGAAGATGAGGGTGAGGCCCGCGGCGACGAGCCACAGGAACATGGCAAGACTCAGCCCGATCATGCCTTGATAGAACAATTGCTCGAGCAACCTCCTGGCCTCCTCGCACAGGGGAGCTGAGGGCCTCTTCCTTCCCTGGAAGAGGCCCTCGATCCGGGTTGCCGGGAAGTGCTTATGAAGTGAACGGGGGGTGCCGGTAGTACATCTCGGCCGGGACCGTCTTCATGTCCCCCAGGATGCGGAAGGGGTACTTGGGGTCGGCCTTGGTCCGCCCCCAGGGCACCTCGTAGACGGCTTGATGGTCTTCCTTACGGAACCAGCGCCGGCCCCCCGGGCTGATCATGGTCATGTCCTCGAGCGCCTTGATGACCTTGTCCGTCTCGGTGCTCCCCGCCCGCTCGCTGGCCTGCTTGAGCGCCCAGTAGGCGGAGTAGGAGGTCTCGGAGGAGTAGTGGGGGTAGCGGTTCCAGCGCTTGTGGAAGCGCTGCACGAAGCCCGCGTTGACGCTGGTGGGGGGGTAAAGGAACCAGTAGCGGCTGCTCACCCACAGCCCCTCGGGATAATCCTTCCCCAGCCCCTCGAGCACGTCCATGGCCCCGCCCATCGGGTTGACCCATTCCTTGATCTTGCCGAAGACCCCGAACAGCTTCGCCTGCTTCACCAGCGAAACGGCCTCGCCGGCCCATTCGGTGGTGAAGATTCCCTCCGGGTTGGCGGCCATCACCTTGGAGATGTGGGGGCCGAAATCCTGCGTCCCGAAAGGGGCCCACGATTCCTCCACGAACTCTGCGTCGGGCCGGAACTGCTTGAGGGTTTTCTTGAACATCTCCCAGGAGGTGTAGCCGTACTCGTACTTGGGGGAGATGGTCGCCCACCGCTTGACCGGAAAATCCTTGGCGATCATGGCCGAGGCGATTCCATCCTGGTAAACGGGCACCGAGATCCGGAAGATCTGCTTGATGCCCTCCTTGTAGACGAGCTGCTCATTGACCTTCTCGGTGGCGCCGTGGGTGATCATCAGGATCTTGTTGAGCTGAGGCATTACCTTGCCCACGGCCAGCGCCACGCCGCTTGAGTCGATTCCCGCCACGAAGTCCGCCTTCCACTCGTCCACGAAGTAGCGGGCGTTCTTCACCCCGACGTCGGGCTTCACCTGGGTGTCGCGGAACTGGAACTCCAGCGGCCGGCCCAGGATGCCGCCGGCCGCGTTGATCTCCTCGGCGGCGAGGGTGGCGCCCATCTGCATG
>MGDP01000125.1:4747-5961 GCA_001790955.1 Candidatus Tectomicrobia bacterium RIFCSPLOWO2_12_FULL_69_37 | reverse complement strand
CGGGGAGCGCATGGCGGGGGCCCTGGAGCGCGCCCTGGCGGGGGGCGGGAGCGCCATCCTCATCGGGAGCGACTTCCCCGACCTGCCCCTGGAAATCCTCCTCCGGGCGCTGGAGGCCCTGGCCGCCCCGAACCCTCCGGGGAGCGCTCCTTTCCGGGCGGCCATCGGCCCCGCCCAGGACGGGGGCTACTACCTCATCGGCCTGGATGGCCCACAGCCGGACATCTTCGCGGGTATTGCTTGGGGAACGGATGAGGTATTTCAGGCTACGATGCAGAAATTACAAGGGTTGAAGGCGGACGCGACTGTGCTGGATCGCTGGCGGGACGTGGACTCGCCCGAGGACCTGGAGGAACTCCTCGCCCGGCTCTCCTCCGCTCCTGAGGGGGTGGCCGTCCACACCCGGGCCTGGCTGGGGAGGCGCTGAGGTCAGATCTCGAGCTGGATGCCCAGCTCGACCGCGCGGTCAGGCGGGATACGGAAGAAAAGAGCGGCGTTCCGCGAGTTGCGGGACATGAAGAGGAAGAGCTCCTTCTGCCACCGCCACATGTCCGAGCCCTTCTGCCGGCCGACGAGCAGGGTCTCCTTGCCGAGAAAGTACGTGTGCGTCGCGTTGCGGAAGTCGAAGTCCTTGAAGTCCAGCTGGAGCAGGGCGGCGGGCACGTTGGGGTCCTGCATGAAGCCGTAGCGGAGCTTCACCCGGTAAAGGCCCTCCCCCAGAGGATCGAGCTCAGCCCGCTCCCGCCAGTGTACGGTGGGGATCTCCTCCGAGATGACCGAGAGCAGGATGACGTGCTCGTGCAGGACCTTGTTGTGGGCGAAATTGTGGAGCAGCGTGGCCGGGATGCCCCTGGGGTTGCCCGTGAGGTAGATGGCGGCGCCCGAGACGCGCGCGGGCTTGCTCTCCCGGACGTTCTGGAGGAACGCCTCGACGGAGATGGCCTCCTCCCGCAGTTTCACCATCAGGTAGCGCCGGCCCCGGGCCCAGGTGGCCATCAGGGCGAAGATGACGGCGGCCACCATGAGGGGGAACCAGCCGCCCGAGGCCACCTTGATGATGTTGGCCCCGAAGAAGGCCAGGTCGATGGCCAGGAACCCGCCGGCCAGGAGGCAGGCCGAGACGGGGCCCCAGTTCCAGAACCTCCGGGCGGCGAAATAGAGCAGGACGGTCGTGAGCAGCATGGTGGAGCTCACGGCCACGCCGTAGGCGTGGG
>MGDP01000125.1:0-4739 GCA_001790955.1 Candidatus Tectomicrobia bacterium RIFCSPLOWO2_12_FULL_69_37 | reverse complement strand
CATGGTGGAGCTCACGGCCACGCCGTAGGCGTGGGCCAGGGCGCCGGAGCGGCGGAAGGCCAGGACCAGGGCGATGGTCCCGATCATCAGGGCCCAGTTCACGGCCGGCACGTAGATCTGGCCGATCTCCGCCGAGGAGGTGTGCTGGATGTCCATCCGGGGGGAGAAGCCGAGCTGGGTGGCCTGCCGGCTCAGGGAGAAGGCGCCCGAGATCACGGCCTGGGAGGCGATGACCGTCGCCGCCGTCGCCAGGAGGACCAGAGGGAAAAGGGCCCACCTCGGCGCCATGTGGAAGAAGAGGTTGGGCAGCGCCTCGGGGCTGCGCATGAGGAGGGCCCCCTGCCCGAAGTAGTTGAGCATGAGGGCCGGGAGCACGAGGCCGAACCAGCCGGCGCGGATCGGGCGCTTGCCGAAGTGCCCCATGTCCGCGTAGAGCGCTTCCCCGCCGGTGACGACGAGGAAGATCGTCCCTACCACGGCGATGCTTCTGGCCCCGTTCTCCACGAAGAACCACACCGCGTGGCGCGGATCCACCGCCATCAGCACCTCAGGCGCGTGGAGGATGGATCGGACGCCGAGCACGGCGAGGGCCGCGAACCAGACCATCACGACGGGCCCGAAGACGATGCCGATCCGCTCCGTCCCCCGGTGCTGAAAGAAGAAGAGCGCCACGAGGATGACGAGCGAGATGGGGACCACGTAGGGCTCGAACAGGGGCGTCGCCACGTGGAGGCCCTCGACGGCGCTCAGCACCGAGATGGCGGGGGTGATCATGCTGTCCCCGTAGAGGAGGGCGGCGCCGAAGAGGCCCAGTGAGGTGAGGATGAGGCGGCGGGGCCTGGACTGGCCCCGGCCCTGGATGACCAGGGCCATCAGGGCGAGGATGCCGCCCTCCCCGTGGTTGTCGGCGCGGAGGACGAAGACCAGGTACTTGACCGAGATGACGAGGACGAGGGACCAGAAGATGAGGGACATCACCCCCAGGATGTTGGGGGCGGTCAGGGAGGGCCCCTGCGGGCCGAAGAAGGCCTCCCGCACGGCGTAGAGGGGGCTCGTCCCGATGTCGCCGTACACGATCCCCAGGACGGCCAGCAGTTGGGGGCCCAGATGATGCGCGCGCCCGCCCGGGCCGTTCTCTTTCGCCGCGCTCATGGCCGCTCTTTCATGGGAGGGGCTCGCTCAGGGGTGCGGGAAGCGGACGGAGAGAGGGCCTTCGGCTGTGATCAGGCGAGCGGGAATGGCCGGGAAAAGCGGCTGGTCAAGGGAGAAAATGCGGGAGAGACGCCCACGCGCAACCCTTTCGGGAGCCACAATTCTAAAATAAGAGGAATAACGAAACTTCTCACCCTTTCCCCCGCCTTCTCTTGCAGGGGCGCAAGTGAAATGGGATCATTCGGGGGATTTGTCAAGGGCACCCTTACCTCCCCGGGCGATGCGAGGTCTCGGCCATGAAGTTCGGTCTGCGGGTGGCGGCCCCGGCCGCCTGGGCGGCCCTCCTCCTGCTCCTGCCCGGCTCCCTGGCGGCGGCTCCCGCCCCGCGGGAGGATGTGCTCTCCTCCGAGCCCGGGCGCATGGCGCCCCCCGCCCCGGGCGAGGACATGCTCACCACGCTCCCCCCGGGAGAGCCCCGGGAGGCGGCGCCGCCCTCCCCCGCCCTCCCGGCGGCCGAGGGGCCCCCCCCGGTCCCCGCCTCCGGGGCGGGGGTCGAGATCCTGAACGGGAGCGGCTTCGGCGGCCACGCCGCCTTCTGGGCGCGGCGCCTGCGCGAGCAAGGCCTGACCATCGCCCGGGTGGCGAACGCGGAGCGCCTGGACCATCCCCAGACCCTCATCTACTATGCCGAAGGGGCCGAGAGCGTGGCCATCGAGGTCCGGCGCATCCTCGGCCGGACGGGGAAGCTCCAGCCCCGCAAGCCGGCGGGCCGCCACCCGGTCGTGGTGGTCCTGGGGCGCGACCTGCCCCGCTCGGACGCCAAGAGGCCGGGTTCGCGCTAGGCGATCCCCGGGGACAGGGATGGGTTTCGAACATCATGGATCTGTAGGGGCGTACGGCCGTACGCCCCTGCGAGAACCCTCACCGCCGGGGACTTTCCCGAAAGGAACCCCCATGAAAGCCGACCTCCTCATCTCCAACGCCCGGATCGTCTCCCCCGGGGGCACCTACCGGGGCCACGTCTACGTCGAGGGCGGCCAGATCGCGGCCATCACCAAGGAGAAGGACGCCGGGGCCCGGCGCGAGATCGACGCGGGCGGGCGCCACCTCATCCCCGGGATGGTGGACGAGCACGTCCACATGATGGACCCCGGCTTCACCGACCGGGAGGACTGGACCCGCGGCACCCAGGCGGCCGCCCGCGGGGGCATCACCACCGTCATCGACCACCACCGCAGCGAGCCCCTCGTCTACACCCGCAAGCTCCTGGAGGAGAAGACCGAGTACGTCCGCTCCCGGGCCGTGGTGGACTACGGCCAGCTGGGCGGCATCGACCTCGACAACCTCGAGCACCTGCGGCCCATGTGGGAGGGCGGCGCGCTCGGCTTCAAGGGCTTCATCTGCGAGCTCCACGGGGTGCCGGACCTCCCGGAGGGCGTCCTCCTCGACGTCATGCGCGAGGTCCAGAGCTTCGGCGGGGTGGTGATGCTCCACTGCGAGAGCGACTCCATCCTCAAGAAGGCCAAGGCCCGGATCGACGCCGCGGGGCGCACCGACTACATGTGCATCAGCGAGTGGCGCAACCCCGAGGCCGAAACCGTGGCCACCCTCGACGCCATCGCCCTGGCCGAGCTGACGGGCTGCACCGTCCTCGTGGCCCACGTGAGCCAGCCCAAGCTCCTCGAGGCCATCCAGGCGGCCCGCCGCCGGGGGGCGAGGGTCTTCGCCGAGAGCTGCCCCCAGTACTTCTACCTGAACACCAATCACCTGAAGGAGTTGGGGCCCTTCGTGAAGTTCACCCCCGTCATCCGGGCGCCTGGGGTGGTGGAGGGCATGCGGGCCGCCCTGGGGCGGGACATGGTGGACACCATCGGCACCGACCACTGCCCCTTCCCCCGGGCCATGAAGGAGGCGGGGCTCAAGGACATCCACAAGGCCCCCTTCGGAATCCCGGGGTGCGACACCACGGTGCGCCTCATGCTGAACGCCGTGAGCGAGGGGGTTCTCACCCTCAACCAGATGGTGCAGGTCTGCTGCGAGGGGCCCGCCCGCCTCTTCCGCCTCTACCCACGCAAGGGCGCCATCCAGGTGGGGGCGGACGCCGATCTCGTCCTCGTGGACATGGCCCTGGAGGAAACCCTCCGGGACGAGGACATCGTCTCCAAGTGCCGCTGGACCCCCTTCAACGGCTGGAAGGTGAGGGGGGCGCCCGTCATGACCCTGGTCCGGGGCCAGGTGGTGATGGAGGACGGGAAGGTCACCGGCGAGGCGGGGATGGGCCGGCCGGTCGAGCGCGTGGGCGGCTGACCTCCGCCAGAGCCAGACCTCCCCGAATCCCCCTGGGCCGCCCGGCGAATTTCCACAAATTTTCCCCTCAAGTCCGCCCAACAGTCTGCCGATACGCCGGGTGGTGACTTTTTGCCCGGGTCTCCATGGAATGACAGGTCCCGTAATTTGTGCAGACGTAATATTGCAATTTTTTTCAATGAGTTGAATTGTATCCGGAGAGAGTTTCCTTGAAGATCGCCCCCTACCTCGCCACGAGCGTCCAGCGGAGCTACCTCCGCCAGCAGCGTATCGGGGAGCGCATCGCGGAGCTCAAGGGGGCCGACGAAAGCGCCGCTACCCAGCCTGCGGCCCAGGTGGACATCCCGGAGGCGCTCCTGGCGACCTCCCGGACGGGGCGCAAGGACCTCAAGCGGGCGCGCGAGGAGCAAATCGACCAGCTGACCGGCCGCTTCGTGGAACGCTTCCTCGAGACCTTCGGCCGGCCGGCCGGGGAGGGCCCGCAGGCGGCGGCCGAGGGCGGGGAGGAGGCCCCGGGGCGGCCCTCCTTCGGGCGGATCCTCGATAACCTGGGGATCGCGGTCTACGAGGACACCGAGGTGCAGGGTGGCCTCATCGTCCAGCGGCAGAGCGGCCAGGTCCTCCTCAACCTCCCCCCGGAAGCGCGGGAAGTCGCCACGGAGGAGCTGAAAAAGCTGGCCCGCGACATTTTGGAGGAGTTGATCTAAGCTGTAGCCGGCTGGCGCGGGCGCCTGGGAGAGACTGCCGTGGTTGACCTCGATCCCGTCCGACGGAAAATCACCGGCGAGGCCTACGCCGAGTCCCTCCGGAAGAAGGAGCGGGTGGAGCAGGCCCGCGGCGCTGGCGCCAAGAAGGGGGAGGCGGAGTCCGCTCCGGCGGCCGGGGAGCGGGTCGATGTCAGCGACCGGGCCCTGATGATGAGCCGCATCCAGCGGGCCCTGGCCGAGATCGCCGACGTCCGGGCCGACCTGGTGACCGAGATCCGGGCCCGCATCGAGCGCGACGAGTACCACGTCCAGGGCGAAGTCATCGCCGACAAGGTCATCCGCGACGCCCTGAAGGAGATGAAGTCCATCCGCCGGGGCTAGCCCCCGATCCTCTCCAGGTTCTCTCCCCTGCATTTCACCGGCGGCGCCGGAACCGCGCTCACGCCTCCTGAGCGCCGCCGCGGTGGACCACTGCGGGCATGGGCTGCTCGTTGACGTGGAGCTGGAACACGTCCGGGCGGGCGTAGTGGCCCACCACGTCGAAGTCGTACTTGCCCCGCGGGATCTCCCCCA
>MGDP01000124.1 GCA_001790955.1 Candidatus Tectomicrobia bacterium RIFCSPLOWO2_12_FULL_69_37 | reverse complement strand
ATCTCGCAGGGGATGATGGCGCCGGGCGGGGCCTCGGTCTCGTGGAGGAAGACCTCGCCGTCCACCTCGGGGGCCTGGTGGCGGGTGCGGCCCCGCAGGAGGCCCTCCGCCGTCATGCCCTCGATGAGCACCTCGGCGCGCGTGCCGACGAGGGCGCGGTTGTCCTCCTCCATGATCCGCTCCTGGAGGGCGAGGAGCTTCCTGAGGCGGGCGCGGGCGGTCTTCCGGGGCACCTGGCCCGGGAGCCGGGCGGCGATGGAGCCCTCCTCGGGGGAGAAGACGAAGCCCCCGAGCCGGGCGAAGCGGGTCTCCCCGGCGAAGGCGAGGAGCTTCTCGAAGTCCGCCTCGGTCTCCCCCGGGAAGCCCACGAGCATGGTGGTGCGGAGGGCGCAGCCGGGCACTCTTTCCTTGATGCGCTGGACGAGCTCGCGCGTGCCCTCCTCGTCGATGCCCCGGCGCATGGCGGCGAGCACGGGTGTCGAGACGTGCTGGAGGGGCATGTCGATGTACTCGACGACCTTGGGCAGCCCGCGGAAGGCGTCCAGCAGCTCGTCCGTCACCCCGCGCGGGTAGTTGTAGAGCACGCGCACCCAGCCCAGGCCCTCCACGGCGTTCAGCCGCTCCAGGAGCCTGGCCAGCGAGAAGCCCAGCCCCAGGTCGGTGCCGTAGCTCGTGATCTCCTGGGCGAGGAGGTTCACCTCCTTCACCCCGGCCGCCGCCAGCGCCTCGGCCTCCTCCACGACGAGTTCCAGCGGCCGGGAGCGGAAGCGCCCCCGGAAGCGCGGGATGACGCAGAAGGTGCAGGGGCGCGAGCAGCCCTCGGCCACCTTCAGGTAGGCGCTCGGCCCCGGCTGGGCGAGCAGGCGGGGGAGACGGCGGCCGTAGTCCATCAGGGTGTCGGAGAAGGCCTCGCGCGAGGGCAGGGCGCCCTCCTCGCGCGCGGCGAGGAGGTCCGGCAGGCGGTCGTACTCCCGGGTGCCGATGAAGAGGTCCACCTCGGGGAGGCTCTGGGCCAGCTCCCCGCGGTAGCGCTCGGCGAGGCAGCCCGCCACCACGAGGGTCCTGAGCGGGCCGCCTTTCTTGAGCGAGGCGACTTGGAGGATGGCGTCGATGGACTCGCGCTTGGCGTCCTCGATGAAGCCGCAGGTGTTCACGATGGCCACGTCCGCCTCGGCGGCGTCCCCGACCAAGCGGTAGCCCGCCCCGGCCAGGGCGGCGAGCATGATCTCGCTGTCCACGGTGTTCTTGGCGCAGCCCAGGGAGACGAGCGCCGCGCGCGGGGCGCCCGCGTCCACGCCCGGGGCGGCGAGGCGGACGAGGGGCTTCTCCCGGATCTGGAGGAGGCCGCTCACGGGACGGCCCCCCCGTTCGCCGCGCCGCCGCCCGGCAGGACGCGCAGGGCGACTTTCTCCCCCACCTTCCGCGAGGCCGCGCGCGGGTCGAGGTGCCACTCCTCCTTGGGCCGGTTGAAGTAGCGGAGCGCCACCCCGGGCAGCTCGCGCCGGAGGATGCCGAGGAGGAAGACCATGCCCATCGCCTCCCCCGCCTCCTCCAGGCCGGGGAGGAGGTCGAGGTAGAGGTCCGGGTCCATGCAGAGGTTCTTCATCTGGATGACGTGCACCCCGGTGCGCGCGCAGAACTCCAGGAGGGCCTCGGCCTCGGCCTCGCGGTCGGTCACTCCCGGGAAGACGAGGTAGTTGATCTGGGCGTAGAGGCCCGCGTCCACGGCGGCCTTGACCGTCTCCTCCATCTCCTCGAAGCCGTAGGTCTCGGGCCGGTAGTAGGCGCGGTGCCACCCGGGGAGGACGCTGTTCGTGCTCACCCGGATGCTCTCGAGCCCGGCGGCGGCGAGCCGGGGGACCCACTCCGGGCGGCTGCCGTTGGTGTTGAGGTGGAGGGTGCCGCGCCCGGTGCGCTCGCGGATGAGCCGGCAGGCCCGCTCGATCACCCCCGCCTGGAGGAGAGGCTCCCCCTCGCATCCCTGGCCGAAGCTCGCCACGGCCAGCTCCGCGCTCTCCAGGTGGGGGGCGGCGATGTCCCTCAGCTCCTCGGGCGTCGGCACGAAATCGATGCGCTCGTGGCTCGCCGGGAAGAGATCGTCCGTCTGGAGGGAGATGCAGCCCCGGCAGTCGGCGTTGCACAAGGGCGCGATGGGCAGGCCCATCTCCCACCGCCCGGCGAAGAAGTTCTTGGCCGCGAAGCAGTGGAACTCCCGGGCGCAGCGGGCGAGGTGGGGGACCATGCGGTTCCGGGGGTGGCGGCCCCGCATCTCGGCCACGCGCCCGGCCAATCCCCTGTCGTCGAAGGCGAGGGGGGACCAGCGCGGGCAGTCGTCCACCTGGACGGCGGCGCAGACGAAGCCCCCCCTCTCTCCGTCGAAGCCCAGCGCCGTGTAGGCCCAGAGCGGGAGGGCGGGGGCGCCCTCCTCGCGCTCGGCGCAGGGGAGGAGGGTGCGCATCCAGCCCGGGGCGGGGAAGGTGCAGGCCGCCGAGACGGGGGCGGGCCCCGCGTCGAAGTCGGCCTCCTCGACCGTGACGAGCTCGCCCTCCTCCGGCTGGCCCCCGATGGGGCGGCTCCCGGGCAGGGTGAAGAGGCGGCTCCCCTCCGGCAGGGGGGAGAGCTCCTCGGGCTGGGGGGCGACCGCCTCCCGCCCCAGGGCGCCCACCATGGCGAGGCCCGGGTGCTCGAATATCCGGCCCTCTGGATCAGCCGCGACCATGAGGGGATGCATCTGGGGGGATAGCTCCACGTCGGGGCTAGCGGGTGGCGGTGAAGCCCGAGTAGGCGGGGATGGCGTGGCGCTGGCGGAGGACCTGGAAGGCCTCGCGCACCTTGTCGAGCTGGGACTGGACGCGGAGCCCGAGCTCCAGGGGGATGCGCGGGGGCTCTAGCTGGCGGCCGGCGGCGGCGAGGCCGTCCTTGGCGCTCTGGAGGATGCCGCGCTCGGGCTCCGTGAGGAGGATGCGGCCCTGGACGATGGCGCTCTCCACCTTTCCCATGTGCTCGCCCAGCTCGCGGTGCTCGCGCAGGAGGTCGGCCCGGCTGCGGTCAGTGAGGAGGCGGCCGACCACCCCCTCGGTGGCCGCCCTGCCCACGCCCTCCACGCCCTTCCCGACCGCCTGGACCCCCGCGCCCACCGCCTCGACGGGCACCCGCACGGTTTCCTCCACCGCCCGGGAGGCCGCCTGGCAGCCCGAGAGGAGGAGGACGGCTATCCCCAGGAAAAACAAGCGGCGCATCAATAAGCCCCCCGCGGGGAATACCCCCCTCCCGACGGTACGGGGAAGGGCTCCCTAGCTTACAGGCAAGGAATGCCGGGCGCCACCGTGGGCCCCCGGCGGGCAGGGAGGGCGAGCCCCTCAGGCTGGGGAAGCCACCCCGAGGAACCCGGAAACGTCCAACCGCACGAGACGACCTCGCCGCCTTCCCCGCGCCGGGAGGCCCTTCTTGGGCTCCCGTTGCGCCCGGGCGGAGGATGAGGGAAAATGAAATAAGGGGGTGGGGCGCTGGATTTTCCGGGGCGCCCCCCCGATCCCATGGGAATGGATCGGCCAAGGAAAATCCGATGCCCCCCTCGGATCCGTTCCAGGAACTGGCGTTCTTCCCGCGGAGGATGCAGCGGCTGCTGGAGGAGGGCCTCCTCTCCGTCTCGGGCGTCCGCCGGGAGCCCGAGGCCGGCGAAGGGGCCGAGCCGGTGCTCGCCGAGGGGAGCTTCGGAGGCTTCCGGCGCCTCATCAGCCTGCCGGAGGAGGCGGACCTCTCCTCCATCACGGCCAGGATGAAGGGGGGCGTGCTGGAGATACGGGCCGCCAAGCGCAAGCCCCGGCGGCTGGAGATTTCCGCTTTCGAGAATTGGGCCCCGCGGCGGATGGTCCGCACCCGCGGGTTTTGAACCAACATCATGCCGCCACATGAAGAGGATGAAGACGACCCATGACCCGCACACCCCATTCTCCTTCCGCCCGTCATTCCCTGAACCGGCTGGGCTGGCTCTTCGCCTTGGCCCTGGCCGGGCTCCTTCTCGCCCTGCCGCTGGGAAGAAGCGCCTCCGGCGCCTCGGCGCAGGCCCTTCCCTCGCTGGCTGACCTGGCCGAGCGGCTGCGCCCCTCGGTGGTGAACATCAGCGCCGAGACGACCGTCCAGGCGCAAGGCGGGGTCCCCGGCGGGCCGGGAGATCCCTGGAGCGAGATGTTCCGCCGCTTCTTCGAGGGCCAGCCCTTCCCCTTCCCGGAGAGCGCCCCGCAGGCCCCCCCGGCCGACCGGCGGACGACGAGCCTGGGCTCGGGCTTCATCATCGACAGGGACGGTTTCATCCTCACGAACAACCACGTCATCGAGCGGGCGACGGGCATCACCGTCACCTTCGACGACCGAAGGCGGCGCAAGGCCACCGTCGTGGGGCGCGACGCCCTGACCGACCTGGCGCTCCTCAAGGTGGAGAAGCGCCCCAGCGACACCTTCGCCCCCGTCAGGCTGGGCGACAGCGACAAGCTGCGGGTGGGCGACTGGGTGCTGGCGATCGGCAACCCCTTCGGCCTCTCACACACCGTGACGGCCGGGATCGTGAGCGCGAAGGGCCGGGTCATCGGCGCGGGCCGCTTCGACGACTTCATCCAGACGGACGCCTCCATCAATCCGGGCAACAGCGGCGGGCCGCTCTTCGACCTCAACGGCGACGTGATCGGCATCAACACCGCCATCTTCAGCCGGGCGGGCGGCAACATCGGCATCGGCTTCGCCATCCCGGCGAGCATGGCCCAGGCCCTCGTCCCGCAGCTGCGACGGGGCTCGGTGGTCCGGGGGTTCCTGGGCGTCTCGATCCAGTCCGTCAACGAGACGATGGCCAAGAGCCTCGGCCTCAAGGACAAGCGGGGCGCCATCGTCGCCAGCGTCGTGGAGGACAGCCCGGCGGCCAAGGCCGGCATCCGGCGCGGCGACGTGATCGTCACCCTGGACGGCAAGAAGATCGAGCAGGCGCGCGACCTCTCGCGCACGGCGGCCGGGCTGAAGCCCGGCACCGCCACGAAGGTGGAGCTCCTGCGGGCGGGCAAGCCCGTCAGCGTCGTCATCGCCGTGGGCCGCATGCCGGACGAAGAGCAGATGATCGCCCGCGCGCCCACGCGGGAGAACCTCACCTCCCAGCTGGGCATCCAGGTACAGGACCTCACCCCCGAGATCGCCCGCCAGGTGGGGGCCCGCTCGCGGACGGGCGTGGTGGTCAGCAACGTGGCTCCGGGCAGCACCGCCGCGCAGGTGGGCCTCCAGCGGGGGGACGTGATCGTCGAGGTGAACCAGAAGCGCGTCCGAAGCGTGAGCGAGATGCTCGCGGCCCTGAGCAAGGGGAAAGGGACGGGCAACCTCTTCTTCGTCGAGCGGAAGGGGTCCACCTTCTACATGGCCATCGAGAGCCAGGGGTGAGCGAAGCCGATTTGACCGAGACGGGAGCACTCAGCGCGGGCCTGCTCGAGGCCGCCGGCCGCATCTGCGCCCAGATCGGGGCGCGGGCGCTGTTCGTGCACGCCGACGCCCTCAAGGAGCTAGGCCCGCTCGGGCAGCTCCCCCCCGACGTGGAGCGCTACGTCACCACCTGCTCGGCCGAGCTGTACGCGACCCTCGTCGGCCGGGGCTGCCGCGCCATCCGGCTGCCCGAGCTGGCCCTGGGCCGGCTGGACATCATCAAGATGGGGGTGCTCATCGCGCTGAGCGAGGGCTCCATCACCAAGCAGGACACCATCGTCTGCCTCTCCGGCCTCGCCGAGAACGGCCAGATCGACACCCTCATGGTGTTCCGGCTGGACCGCGAGAAGGAGATGTTCCAGACCTCGGACCTGCCGAACGCCGTGGACGGGATCGACCCCAAGGTGTTCGAGGCGGTGCTCTCCCTCTCGCTCGAGCTCGCCTCCGAGGGGCGCGAGGGCAAGCCGCGCGGTGCCCTCCTCGTGCTGGGGGATCACGAGCTCGTGCTCCAGTACTCGCGCCAGCTCGTGATTAACCCCTTCCACGGCTACCCCGAGAGCCAGCGGAACATCCTCGACCCCTCGCTGCGGGAAACCATCAAGGAGTTCAGCGCCATCGACGGGGCCTTCGTCATCCGCGGGGACGGGGTCATCGAGGCGGCCGGCCGGCACCTGAACGCCGCCCCGCGCGCCGATCTGCCCTCCGGCCTGGGGGCCCGCCACATGGCCGCCGCGGGCATCACCGAAGTGAGCGCCGCCACCTCCTTCGCGGTGAGCGAGTCCACCGGCACGGTAAGCGTCTTCAAGGACGGCAAGGTCCTCATGCAGATCAACAAATCCCAGCCGGCCCGGCCGGCCCGGAAGAAGAAAGGCTCCTAGGGAGAACGGCACATGGCGTACAAGCGGCTCTTCGGGCTCTTCGTCCTGGTCATCGCGGGCATCCTCGGGGTGAGCACCCTCCTCCTGATGCTTGACCTGATCGGGTTGTCGCCCTTCTAAGCGACCCCTCCGGCCGCCCGGATGACGCCCGACCCGTTCGAGCGCTACCAGCACAACCTCCACCTCTCCCCGATCTCGACGCCGACCCTCGAGGCCCTGGCCGGGCGCTGCGGCCTGGGGCGGGGCTCGGCCGTCCTCGACGCCGCCTGCGGCAAGGGAGGCGCCTGCCTCGTCCTCGCCCGGCGCTTCGGCTGCCAGGTCGCCGGCGTGGAGGCCCGGCCTGAGTTCGCCGAGGAAGCGCGCCGCCTGGCCCTCTTCGCCGACCTCGCCCACCTCGTGGACGTGGTGGAAGTCCCCCCGGACGACCTCCCCTTCGACGAGGGCTACTTCGACCTCATCCTCCACCTGGGGCCCTCCCGCCCCTTCGGCGCCCTGGAGGCGGCGCGCCGCCTCAGGCCCCTGGCCCGGCCGGGAGGCCGGCTCATCCTCGGCTGCCTGGTATGGAAGGCGGGAGCCCGGGCGGGCGCGGGGGAGCCGTTGCGGGCCTGGCTGGAGGGCGCCGCCGGGGCCGGGCTTCAGGAGGCGGAGGAGCTTCGCCGGGCTTTCGAGGCTGAGGGCCTGGCCGTCGAGGCGGCTGAAACCGAGCCCGATGCCTCCTGGGAAGCCTTCTACGCCCCCCAGGCGCGGGTCATCCTGGAGAACCGCCGCGCGCCGGGGCTCTCTCCCGGGGCCAAGGACGTGCTCGACCGCTGGCAGGAGGAGCTCGAGCTTTTCCACGGCGGAGGAGGCCGGGAGGCCCTGGCCTACTCCGCTTTTCTGCTCCGCCTTCCGGATCAAGATGAGACTCCGGAGGGGAGAATCCGGTACACTGGGGGGCGCACGTCCATCTGGAGGGAGACGCCGTGAGCGACGAGGCCGCCACCAAACCGAAGCGGAAGATCCGGCACCTGGGAATCCTCACCGGGGGAGGGGACTGCCCCGGCCTGAACGCCGTCATCCGGGGCGCGGTCTTGACCGCGGCGCGGGAGGGGGTGCGCGTCACGGGCGTCCGCAACGCCTTCGCCGGCCTCCTCCACAAGAGCTACATCCAGCTCGAGCCGGATACGGTCGAGGACCTCCTCCAGCGCGGCGGCACCTACCTGGGCAGCTCGAACCGCGACAACCCCTTCGCCTACCCCATGACCATCGACGGCCAGCAGCGCGTGGTGGACGTCTCGGACACCATCATCTCGAACTTCCGCGAGGCGGGCCTCGACGGCCTCATCGCCGTCGGGGGGGACGGCACCCTCGCCATCACCTACGGTCTCTCCCAGAAGGGGCTCCCGGCCATCTGCGTCCCCAAGACCATCGACAACGACCTCCTGGCCACGGACGTGACCTTCGGCTTCGACACCGCCGTGGGCACGGCCACCGAGGCCATCGACCGCATCCGCACCACGGCCGAGAGCCACGGCCGGCTGATGGTGGTCGAGGTGATGGGGCGGAACGCGGGGTGGATCGCCCTCTTCTGCGGCCTCTCGGGGGGGGCGGACGTGATCCTCCTGCCCGAGATCCCCTTCTCCATGGAGGCCATAGCCGCCAAGCTCCGGGAGGACCGGGCCTCCGGCAAGCGCTTCAGCATCATCGTGGTGGCCGAGGGGGCGCACCTGAAGGGGGGCGACGTCGTGGTGAGGGCGCTGGTGAACGACCCCACCGAGCCGCGCCGCCTGGGCGGCGTCGGCAACCTCGTGGGGCAGAAGCTGGAGGAGATGACCGGCATCGAGACCCGCGTCACCATCCTCGGCCACATCCAGCGCGGGGGCACCCCCTCGACCTACGACCGCAACCTCTCCACCCGCTTCGGCGTCCACGCCGCCCTGAACGCCATCGCCGGGAACTTCGGCCACCTGGTGGCCCTCAAGCACGGGGGGATCGCCCTCGTCCCCCTCGGCGAGGCGGCCAAGGGCCAGCGCCTCGTCCCCCTGGACTCGGACTTCATCCGGGTGGGGCGGTCGGTGGGCATCTCCTTCGGGGACGAGGAATAGGCCGCCGGATGGTCCGGGAGACCCGATGAACGAGATCGTCTCGCTCACCCTCCACGAGCTCGGCCAGCGCCTCCGGGCCCGGGAGCTCTCGGCCGAGGAGGCGGCGCGCGCCTACCTGGCCCGCATCGCCGAGACGGAGGGGAAGGTCCACGCCTACCTGAGCGTCCTGGAGAAAGAGGCCCTCGAGGCCGCCCGCGCGGCCGACCGCCGCCTCAAGGCGGGGGAGAACGGCTCCCCCCTCCTCGGCGTCCCCGTGGCGGTGAAGGACCTCCTCTGCATGGAGGGAACGCGCACCACCTGCGGCTCGCGCATCCTCGGCGGCTTCACCGCCCCCTACGACGCCACCGCCGTCGCCCTCCTGAAGAAGGCGGGGGCAGTCATCCTCGGCAAGCTGAACATGGACGAGTTCGCCATGGGCTCCTCCACCGAGCGGAGCGCCTTCGGGCCCACCCGCAACCCCTGGAACCTGGAGGCCACCCCCGGCGGGAGCAGCGGGGGCTCGGCCGCCGCCGTGGCGGCCCGCTCGGCCGCCGCCACCCTGGGCTCGGACACGGGCGGCTCCATCCGCCAGCCGGCCGCCTGCTGCGGGGTGGTCGGGATGAAGCCCACCTACGGCCGCGTCTCGCGCTACGGCCTCATCGCCTTCGCGAGCTCCCTCGACCAGATCGGCCCCTTCGCCCGCACGGTGAGGGATTGCGCCATCGTGCTGGCCGCGGTGAGCGGCCACGACCCCCGCGACTCCACCTCGGCGGACGAGCCCGTGCCCGGCTACGCCGAGGACCTGGACGCCGGGGTGAAGGGGATGCGGATCGGCATCCCGAGGGAGTACTTCGTCGAGGGGACGGACCCGGAGGTGGAGGCCGCCGTGCGCGCGGCCATCCGGGTGATGGAGGGGCTGGGAGCGCGGGCGGAGGAGGTCTCCCTCCCCCACACCGAGTACGCCCTCCCGGTCTACTACATCCTCGCCCCGGCCGAGGCGAGCAGCAACCTCGCCCGCTACGACGGGGTGCGCTACGGCCTGCGCGAGGAGGGGGAGTCCGAGTACGGCCCCCTGTTCGGGATGTACGCGGCGAGCCGCGAGGCCGGCTTCGGGGAGGAGGTGAAGCGCCGCATCATGCTCGGCACCTACGCCCTCTCCTCGGGCTACTACGACGCCTACTACACCAAGGCGCAGCGCGTGCGCACCCTGGTGAGCCGCGACTTCCAGGCGGCGTTCCGGAAGGCGGACGTGATCCTCTCGGCCACGGCGCCGACCGCCGCCTTCCGCCTGGGGGAGCGCATGGCCGACCCGCTCAGCATGTACCTCTCGGACATCCTGACCATCCCCTGCAACCTGGCCGGGTTGCCGGGCATCAGCGTTCCCTGCGGCCTCACCTCCGCGAGGCTCCCCATCGGGCTCCAGATCGTCGGCAGGCCCTTCGGCGAGCGCGAGGTGCTGCGCGCGGCGGCCGCCTTCGAGGGCGCGACCGCCCACCACCGGGCGCTCCCTCCCCTCTAGGCCGCGGAGAGACGAACGATGGCGAAGCGCCACGAGGTCACCGAGCTGCTGGGGGACGGCATCGCGGAGGAGCTCTGCCGGAGCGTCCGCGCCGTGGCGGCGTCCCTGCCGGTCGAGATCGCCTTCGACACGGTGAACCTCGAGCACTCGAACCGCCGCGCCGCCGGCCGCCCGATCTACGACCAGGCCGCCGCCTCGATGAGGCGCACCGGCGCGGGCATCAAGTACCCGACCGCCACCATCGAGGAGAGCCCCAACGCCGTCCTGCGCAAGCTCCTAAAGTTCGCCGTCATCCACCGGCCCGTGACCACCATCCCGGGCCTGAAGACGCACTTCACGGGGAAGATCGACCTCGACATCGTCCGGGTGGCCACGGGGGGCACCTACGAGGACCCCGGCCAGATGATCGGCGACTACGCCGCGGTGAGCCTCCGGATGGTGGACCGGAAGACCTGCGAGCAGGCGGCCCACTACGCCTTCTCCGTCGCGGCGCGGGACCGCAAGTCCCTCACCTCCTCGAGCAAGTACACCATCCAGCGGGTGACGGACGGCCTCTTCGAGGACATCGTGGCCGACGTGGCCAAGGAGATGACCTTCGCCGGCCAGGTCGAGCACCGCCGGGAGCTCTTCGACGCCCTCCTCGCCAAGCTGGTCATGAAGCCGGAGGCCTTCCAGGTCATCCTGGTGCTGAACGAGTACGGGGACTTCCTCTCCGACCTGGCGAGCGGGCTCATCGGGAGCCTGGGGCTGGGGGCCTCGGTCTCCCTCGCCTTCGACGACCGGGGCCGGGTCTCGGTGGGCATGTTCGACGCCGTCCACGGCACCGCGCCCGACATCGCGGGCCAGGACAAGGCGAACCCCACCGCCATCCTGCTGGCCTTCTCGCTCCTCCTCGCCCACCTCGGAGAGCCCAAGGCGGCGGGGGCGCTCAGGCGGGGGCTCTTCGACTGCCTGGACGCGAAGGAGGCCACGCCGGACCTGGGCGGCGACCTCGGCACCCAGGCGTTCACCGAGGCCGTCATCCGCCGCGCGGCGGAGCGGCTGAAGGGATAAGGAGCGCCGCGTGGCGTACGAGACGGTGATCGGGCTGGAGGTCCACGCCCAGCTCTCCACCCGGAGCAAGATCTTCTGCGCCTCGAGCGCGGCCTTCGGCGCCCCCCCCAACGCCCACACCTGCACGGTGGACCTGGGGCTCCCCGGCGTGCTGCCCGTCCTGAACAAGGAGGTGGTGGAGTTCACCTTGCGCCTGGGCCTCGCGGTGGGGGCCGAGGCCGCCCCGGAGTGCCGCTTCGCCCGGAAGCACTACTTCTA
>MGDP01000123.1 GCA_001790955.1 Candidatus Tectomicrobia bacterium RIFCSPLOWO2_12_FULL_69_37 | reverse complement strand
GTCTCCTACGACCACCCCGAGCACGGCTACGTCTACCCCATCCGCGCCGGGAGCGGCCGCTACGAGCCGGACCCGGTGCAGCTCGATTCCATCGCCAAGGTCATCGCCTACTTCGACAGGCATTTGAAGAAGTAGGCGTTTCCACCCGCCAGGAGGGCGCCATGACCCTTCCCCCTCGCGCCACCATCATCGAGGTGGGGCCCCGGGACGGCCTCCAGATCGAGAAGCAGCCGATCCCCACGGAGGCCAAGGTCCGCCTGGTGGACCTCCTGACCGCGGCCGGGGTGCCCCGGATCGAGGTGACGAGCTTCGTCCACCCCAGGCACGTCCCCCAGATGGCGGACGCGGAGGAGGTGCTCGCCCGCATCCAGCGCCGCCCGGGGACGAAGTACGAGGCCCTGGTGCCCAACGCGCGGGGCATCGAGCGGGCCCTCACGTGCCGGGTGGACCGCATCGTGCTCTTCGTGGCGGCGAGCGAGGGCTTCAACCAGAAGAACCTGCGCGCCGGGCGGGAGGAGATGCTCCAGGCCGCGCGCGAGGCGGCCCGCATGGCCCGGGAGGCCCGCCTCCCCATGCGCGGCGGGGTGGTCACCGCCTTCGGCTGCCCCTACGAGGGCCGGGTGCCCCTGGAGGCGGTGGAGCGGGTGGCGGGGGAGTACCTGGAGCTGGGCTGCGAGGAGGTCACCCTCGCCGACACCGTGGGGGTGACCAACCCCGCCGCCGTGCGCCGGATGCTGGAGCACCTGAAGGGGCGCTTCCCCGGGGCGCGCTTCGGCCTCCACTTCCACAACACCCGGGGCGCCGGCCTCGCGAACGTCCTCGCCGGGCTGGAGGCGGGGGCGGAGAGCTTCGACGCCTCGGCGGGCGGGATGGGGGGCTGCCCCTTCGCCCCGCGCGCGAGCGGCAACATCGCCACCGAGGACACCGTGAACATGCTTCACGAGATGGGGATCGAAACCGGCATCGGCCTCCCCGGGCTCCTCCAGGCGGTGGCCCTGGCCGAGTCCCTGCTGGGGCGGCAGCTCCCCGGCCAGCTCCTCCACGCGGGCATCATGAACTGGGACGCCCCGGCCGCTTGACGGGAGGAGAGAAGGCTTTTCTAATACCCCGGTTCGGCCCCTCCCTGCACCGGGCGGTCGCGGCCCCGAGGCCGCCATCCCCCACGTTTTCAAGCGGTTCCACGCGCCTCAGGGGACGCCATGCCGGATCCGATCGAGGAGTTGCGCCGCCGGGTCGCGGAGGCCGAGGCGCTCGGCGGCAGGGCCTCCGAGGAGCGCCAGCACAAGCAGGGCAAGCTGACCGCGCGCGAGCGGCTGGGCCTCCTCCTCGATCCGGGCAGCTTCGCCGAGTTCCACCTCTTCGCCGAGTCCCGCTCCTCGGACTTCGGGATGGACAAGCGCCACTCCCCCGGGGACGGCGTCGTGACGGGCAGCGGGCGCATCGGCGGCCAGCTCGTCTTCGCCGTGGCCCAGGACTTCGGCACCCTGGGCGGCTCGCTCGGCGAGACCCACGCCCAGAAGATCGTCCACGCCATCGACCTCGCCATGAAGGCGGGCTGCCCCGTCATCCAGATTCTCGACTCGGGCGGCGCCCGCATCCAGGAGGGGGTGCGCGCCCTCGACGGCTACGCCCGCATCTTCGAACGCAACACCCAGGCCTCGGGCGTCATCCCCCAGCTCTCGGTCATCCTGGGCCCCTGCGCGGGCGGGGCGGTCTACTCCCCCGCCATCACCGACTTCGTCTTCATGGTCGAGGGCCTGAGCAAGATGTTCATCACGGGCCCCGACGTCATCAAGGCCGTGACGGGGGAGGAGGTCTCCTTCGAGGACCTGGGCGGCGCCCACGTGCACAGCGCCGTGAGCGGCAACGCCCACTTCGTGGCCCGGGACGAGCGCGAGTGCTTCGAGATGATCCGCAAGCTCATCTCCTTCCTCCCCGCCAACAACCTGGACGACCCCCCCCTGGCGCCCGCCGCCGAGTGGCCCCCCGAGGAGAACCCCGCGCTCGACACGATCGTCCCCACGGAGGAGAAGCGCGCCTACGACGTGCGGGACGTCATCCGCAACGTCTTCGACGCCGGGGACTTCATGGAGGTCCAGGAGCGCTACGCCCGGAACATCGTGGTCGGCTTCGCGCGCCTGGCGGGCCGCCCGATCGGGGTGGTGGGGAACCAGCCCTCCCACCTGGCCGGGGTGCTCGACATCGACAGCTCGGACAAGCTCGCCCGCTTCGTCCGCTTCTGCGACGCCTTCAACCTGCCGATCGTCAACTTCGTGGACGTGCCCGGCTACCTCCCCGGCACCCACCAGGAGCACGGCGGCGTCATCCGCCACGGGGCCAAGGTGCTCTTCGCCTACAGCGAGGCCACCGTGCCCAAGGTCGCCGTCATCCTCCGCAAGAGCTACGGCGGGGCCTACATCGCCATGTGCGGCTTCGGCCTGGGCTACGACCGCGTCATCGCCTACCCCTCGGCCGAGATCGCCGTCATGGGGCCGGACGGGGCCGCGAACATCATCTTCCGCCGCGAGATCGGCGAGGCGGCCGACCCCGAGGCGGTGCGGAAGCAGAAGATCGAGGAGTACCGCCGGCTCTTCGCGAAGCCCTACACCGCGGCGGGCCAGGCCCTGGTGGACACCATCATCGAGCCCCGCTTCACCCGGCGGGAGCTGCTCCGGGCGATCGAGATGACCTCCCGCAAGCGCCAGCAGCGCCCCGACAAGAAGCACGGCAACATCCCCCTCTAGGGAGCCGGACGCGTGCTCGCCCTCTTCGTGCAGTCCCTCATCCTCGCGGTCCTCGGCATGGGGGTGGTGTACGTCTCTCTCATCCTTCTCATGTGGACGATGCGGCTCCTCACCTGGCTCTACCGCGAGCAGGCGCAGGCCACGGCCCGGCCCGTGCCCGAACCCGCCGCGGCGCGGGAGAGTCCGTTGGAGCTGGTGCTCTCCGCCGCGGCCGCCCACTTCCTTGAGACCGAGCGCCCGCCCCTCTACGTCCCGCCCGTCACCCGCCGCTCCACCCGCTGGGCGGCCCGGGGGCGGGCCGGCGCCCCCCTGAGGAGGCCCCGGTGAGGAACTTCCACCTGACCTTCGGTGGCAAGCGCTACGCCGTCAGCGCCGGCCGGGAGGAGGGCACGGGCCGCCTCCGGATCGTGGTGGACGGCCAGGAGCACCTCGTCGAGGTCGAGGAAGATGATCCCCCCGCCGCCGCCCTGCCCCTCCCGCCCCGCCCCGCCGCCGCGCCGCCCAAGCCCGCGGCCGCCGCCCGCCCGGCGGGAGGAACCTACCCCGTCGTCAGCCCCCTGCCCGGCGTGGTGCTCTCCATCGCGGTGAAGGAGGGCGACGCCGTGGAGGTGGGGACGCGCCTCCTCGTCCTCGAGGCGATGAAGATGGAGAACATCATCACCGCCGAGGCGGCGGGCACCGTGCGCTCCATCCGAGTCCAGGCCAAGGACAAGGTGGAGACCGGCCAGGTGCTCATGGAGATCGCATGACGAACCTCGGGGACGCCGGGGGCCTCTTCCTCCGCGAGACGGGCTTCTACGCGATGCGGTATGGGGACCTCCTCATGATCGCCGTCGCCTGCCTCCTGCTCTACCTGGCGCTCGTGAAGGAGTTCGAGCCCCTGCTGCTCCTCCCCATCGCCTTCGGGATGCTGCTCTCGAACATGCCGGGAGGGGGGATGTTCGACGAGGGCGGGCTCCTCTACTACTTCTACTTCGGGGTGAAGTTCGGCATCTTCCCCCCCGTCATCTTCATGGGGATCGGGGCGCTGACGGACTTCGGCCCCCTCCTCGCCAACCCGAAGACCCTCCTCCTCGGGGCGGCGGCCCAGTTCGCCATCTTCGGCGCCCTCATCCTGAGCGTGCTGCTGGGCTTCAACCTGCCCCAGGCGGGGGCCATCGGCATCATCGGGGGGGCGGACGGCCCGACCGCCATCTACACCGCCTCCAAGCTCGCGCCCGAGCTCCTGGGCCCCATCGCGGTCGCCGCCTACAGCTACATGGCCCTCGTCCCCATGATCCAGCCCCCCATCATGCGGGCCCTCACCACGAAGGAGGAGCGCGCCCGCGTGATGCTCCAGCTCAAGCCCGTGCCCAAGACGGCCCGCGTCCTCTTCCCCATCGTCTCGACCATCCTCTGCGGGCTCATCGTCCCCTCGGCCGTGCCCCTCATCGGGATGCTCATGCTGGGCAACCTCTTCCGGGAGGCCGGCCTCGTGGACCGCCTCCTGCGCACCTCCGAGGGGGAGCTCCTGAACATTGTCACCATCCTCCTCGGGACCTCGGTCGGGGCCTCCATGCGGGCCGACACCTTCCTCAAGCTGGATACCCTCGGCATCCTCCTCCTGGGCTTTCTCGCCTTCAGCATCGGGACCGCCGCGGGCGTCCTCTTCGGGAAGGTGATGGCCCGCTTCAGCAAGGAGCCCCTGAACCCCCTCATCGGCGCGGCCGGGGTGAGCGCCGTCCCCATGGCCGCCCGGGTGGTGCAGAAGGTGGGCCAGGAGGCCAACCCCCAGAACCACCTCCTCATGCACGCGATGGGGCCCAACGTGGCGGGCGTCATCGGCTCGGCCGTCGCGGCCGGCGTGCTGATCTCGCTCCTCCGGCCCTGAGGGAGGGACGCCGCGCATGCCCGCGCCGCTCGAGGGGATCCGGGTGCTGGACCTCACCCGCATCCTGGCCGGGCCCTACTGCACCATGATGCTCGGGGACATGGGGGCCGAGGTCATCAAGGTCGAGAACCCCGACGGCGGCGACGACACCCGCGCCTGGGGCCCGCCCTTCCTGAACGGGGTGAGCACCTACTTCATCTCCATCAACCGCAACAAGAAGAGCGTCACCCTCAACCTCAAGGAGGAGAAGGGGAAGGCCCTCCTCGCCGGCCTCATCCGCGCCTCGGACGTGGTGGTGGAGAACTTCCGCCCCGGCACCCTGGAGAAGCTGGGCTTCCCCTGGGCGGAGATCCACCGCCTCAACCCCCGCGCCGTCTTCTGCTCGGTCTCGGGCTTCGGCCAGACCGGCCCCCGCAAGGGCGAGCCCGGCTTCGACGTGGTCATCCAGGGCGAGGGCGGGGTGATGAGCCTCACCGGGGAGCCGGACGGCCCCCCCGCCAAGGTGGGCGCCTCGGTCGCCGACATCACGGCCGGGATGCTGGCCGCGAACGGCATCCTCCTCGCCCTCTTCCACCGCGAGCGCACCGGCGAGGGCCAGCTGGTGGACGTGGGGATGCTGGACGGCCAGGTGGCCCTCCTCACCTACCACGCCACCGGCTTCTTCGCGACGGGCAAGGTGCCCCCCCGGCGGGGGAACAGGCACCCCTCCATCACCCCCTACGAGACCTACCGCTGCCGGGACGGCTACTTCAAC
>MGDP01000122.1:12480-14771 GCA_001790955.1 Candidatus Tectomicrobia bacterium RIFCSPLOWO2_12_FULL_69_37 | reverse complement strand
CTTCGCCGTCCAGACCTTCACCCTCGGCATCTTCGACGTCTGGCTGAACATGAACAGCGCCCCCGGCGCCGCCCAGCTGGCCGTGGCCGCCCTCGCCTTCGTCCTGGCGCTCATCGGGGCCGAGCGCTGGGCCCGGCGCCACCAGCGCTTCCACCAGACGGGGGCGAAGTACCGGGCCCTCTCCCGCCATCCCCTGCGGGGGGGGGCGGGCCTCCTGGCCTCGGGCGCCTGCCTCCTCCCGGTGGCCCTGGGCTTCCTCCTGCCGGCCGGGGTGCTCCTGCGCTACGCCCTGAGGTACGCCGACCAGGCCTTCTCGGGCGAGTACCTCGGCTACGCGGCGAACAGCCTCTCGCTCTCCGCCGTGAGCGCCCTCATCGCCGTCGCGGCCGGCCTCTTCATGGCCTACGGCGCCCGGCTGAGCGCCAGCCGCTTCCTCCGGGCCGCCGCTCAGTTCGCCAGCGCGGGCTACGCCGTCCCCGGCGCCGTGCTCGCCATCGGCGTCCTCATCCCCCTCTCCCGGCTGGACGCCGCGGTGGACGCCCTCTCGCAGGGCCTCCTCGGCCGCCCGGCGGGCTACCTCCTGACGGGCTCGATCGCCGCCGTGGTCTTCGGCTACCTGGTGCGCTTCCTGGCGCTCTCGCACGGCGCCGCCCGGGCGAGCCTCGCCAAGATCACCCCGAACATGGAGGGCGCGGCCCGCACCCTGGGGCACGGCCCGGCCAGCACCCTCCTGCGGATCCACCTCCCCCTCGTCCGGGGGAGCCTCCTCGCGGCGGCCATCCTCGTCTTCGTGGACGGCATGAAGGAACTGCCGATGACCCTCATCCTCCGCCCCTTCAACTACGAGACGCTGGCGACCTACGTCCACCAGTTCGCCTCCCGGGGGCTGCTGGAGGAGTCCGCCCTGGGGGCGCTGACCATCGTGGCCTCGGGCATCTTGCCCGTCATCCTCCTGAGCGCCACCATGCGGAGCGGAGGGGCGCGATGAGCGAGACCGTGCTGGAGCTCTCGGGGGTCACCAAGCGCTTCCCCGGCGCGGCGGAGGACGCGGTCAGCCGGGCCTCCTTCTTCCTCCTGAAGGGCCAGGTCTTCTCGATCCTGGGCCCCTCGGGCTGCGGCAAGACCACGACGCTCCGCCTCATCGCGGGCCTCGACCGGCCCGACGAGGGCGAGATCGTCCTGGCCGGCCGCTCGGTCGCGGGCGGGCGGCGCTGGGTGCCCCCCGAGAAGCGCGGGGTGGGCATGGTGTTCCAGGACCACGCGCTCTTCCCCCACAAGACCGTGGCCCAGAACGTCGCCTTCGGCCTCCAGCACCTCTCCCGCCAGGAGAGCCGCGCGCGGGTGCGGGAGGCGCTCGCCCAGGTGAACCTGACCGGCCTCGACGGGCGCTACCCCCACCAGCTCTCGGGGGGCCAGCAGCAGCGCGTCGCCCTCGCCCGGGCGCTGGCCCCGCGGCCCGAGGTGCTTCTCCTCGACGAGCCCTTCAGCAGCCTGGACGCCCGGCTGAGGAACCAGGTGCGCGACGAGGTGGTGGCCATCCTCCGGCGGAGCGGCCAGACCACCCTCATCGTCTCCCACGACGAGCGGGACGCCCTGGCCGTCTCGGACCGGATCATCGTGATGAACCGGGGGCGGATCGAGCAGATCGGCACCCCGCGCGAGGTCTACCAGTTCCCCGCCACGGAGTACGTCGCCCGCTTCGTGGGCCAGACGAACATCCTGCCGGGCATCATCCTGGAGGCCGGCTACGACGAGGTGATGACCTCGATCGGCCCCGTCCCCTGCCTCTCGATGCGAGGCCTCGACTTTGGCACCGACGCCTTCATCTCCATCCGGCCCGAGAGCTTCGAGATCGGCCCCGAGGGGCCCTTCCACGCCCGGGTGGCGCAGATCGCCTACGGCGGGCAGTACATCACCCTCGTGGTGGAGCTGCTGCTGGAGCCGGGGCGGGGGCAGCGGCTCACCCTCCACGCCCACCCCAACCTCCGGGTGGACCTGGGCGAGGAGATCCGCTTCCGCGTCATCCCCGACTTCGTGACCGTGATCGAGGATTCGAACGGGGGGTGATTTGCAGGGTCAGCCGGCCGCCCCTACGGAAACCTTTTGCCTGCGGCTGAATGCCCCCTCTACAACCGACGCTCAATCAATCTGCGTGTCAAATTTTCTATTATTTCGCCACCAAGAACGAACCCATCGAAAACTTCGAACAAAGGGTTGATAGCATTTTGAACGAATGGCCCCAATGCGGAGTTCGGTGTATCCATCGGGACGGTGACCATGGATACTACATC
>MGDP01000122.1:11343-12436 GCA_001790955.1 Candidatus Tectomicrobia bacterium RIFCSPLOWO2_12_FULL_69_37 | reverse complement strand
CGCCTCAGATAAAACCTTCCCCTGGGGTCTATCCGCATGAAGTCCAAATGATCGGAAAACCCCTTTCCGAAACTACAAATCATGACTTCCCAGGCCCCGTCATAAACATAAGGCCTCGTGCTTGCGTCGCTGAAACTGCGGCTATCTAACCAAACGGGCCATCCAGTCAAATTCGGATTAGAGGAATCAAGCAGGTTAAGAAATTCCCGGTTTGGTGCATGCGGGGGGATTTCCCCAAGAAACATTAGGGCGACCTGCCAGGAACCATGCTTGGGTAGATGGAGGGTCCGCTCTCGAACTACGGTCTCAAATCTTGCCTCGCATTCTTGAAGATACTTATTCAGGATATCTTCCGTGCTCTCGACAGGTTGGACCGCCTCAGAAAAAGAAGAAGCGATTGCCCGAATGATATCAGGCGAAAGTGCTCCAAGATGGCGACGCAAGAAACGGCCTATGTCCGCTTCCCGGTTATCAAAGCAGATTTCAACAAGCCTTCCCCAGTCTTTCCAACTGGCCTCGGTCGTGCTGGGAGTATTGTTCGCCAAAAGTGAGCGGACATAGACACGGTTGGTCCGAATCAGAAAACGATCATCGGTCCCCTTGAGGTCCGCCTTGGCGGCCACTGGGGTTTTTATCCCCAAAGGGATTTCGAGAACAGGAAACTCCCGGCCGTCACGGCTTCGAAAATGAACGCCAACTTCAAAGGGCTCGGACGAGTACTTCGTGACCAGTCCCTGAATCTTGTCGATGGGGAATGCGGCTCTGACATCCGCCGGGGCATGGTCGAGGTCTGGAGCGCCCGTGATGTTATGGAAGCCTATTAAGATGTAGCCTCCACCATGGTTCCGCATAGCGAGAGCCGCCTTGACCACTTTCTCGATCCCTTCCGGGGAATCCGGGTCAAACCAGCTCTTAAGTTCAACTGCTAGGCTCTCGCCTGGCCGATTAACCAGATCTTGAATCCGGTCAGGCCCTGTCTCGCCGGGAGTTCTCATACAACGACTATCCTACGCCCGCACCGCTCTCTTGACCTTCGGGAACACCTCCTCGGCGAAGAGGTGCATGGTGTCGAGGGCCAGGCCCTGGGGCATCC
>MGDP01000122.1:0-11330 GCA_001790955.1 Candidatus Tectomicrobia bacterium RIFCSPLOWO2_12_FULL_69_37 | reverse complement strand
TCGGCGAAGAGGTGCATGGTGTCGAGGGCCAGGCCCTGGGGCATCCCGGGCCACTGGATGCTCAGGATGAGGTGGTTCACCCCGATCGTCTGGTTGAGCTGGACGATCTGCCCGGCCACGTCGTCCGGGGAGCCGATCATGAACCGCTCCTCCAGGAGGGCGCCGAACTCCTGGTCGAGCTGGTTGTCCTCCTTGGGCATGGCCTTGCCCTGGCCCCACTCGTGGTAGGACTTGTACTTGGTCTCGAGGTAGGGCCGGCAGAGGCGCAGCGCCTCCTCCCGGGTGCGGGCCACGAAGGCCTCGCGCCGCATGGGGAGCTCCTTCGGGAAGGGCTTGCCGAGCCGGCCGAGCTCCTGCCGGTAGACGTCCATCTGGCGCCGGATGGTGTCGAGGCGGTTGTGGGGGTTGATGTACCAGCAGTCCCCGAGCTGGGCCGCGCGGCGGATGCCGGCGTCGGCGTTCGCCCCGACCCAGATGGGGGGATGGGGCTTCTGGAGGGGCTTGATCGGGCAGGAGGCCTCGATGAGCTCGAAGTGGGAGCCCTTCATCGTCACCTTCTCCTCGGCCCAGAGGCGCTTGATGGCTTCCAGGTTCTCCACCATGCGGGGCACGCGCTCACCCTGGGTGGTGCCGAAGGCGCGGAACTCCACCTCCCGGTAGCCGAGGCCTATCCCGAAGATGAGCTTCCCGCCCGAGGCCACGTCGATGGTGGCGAGGGTCTCGGCCAGGTCGAGGGGCTTGTGGAGGGAGAGGAGGAGGATGCCCGCGTTCAGCCGCAGGCCCGGGGCCGCGGCGGCCACCATGGCGAGGAAGGGGAGCTGCTGGGGCCCCTGGAAGGGGTGGCCGCTGAAGTGCTGGCCCTTGGTGATGGAGTCGTAGCCCAGCCTCTGGGCGGTGCGCACCTGCTCCATCATCTCCTGGAAGCGCAGGCGCATATCGTCCGTCATGGGGAACTGGCCCCGGAGCATCAGGCCGAACTGCAAGGCGTCGCCCTCCAGCCGGAGCGGGGAGCTATTTCAGGACGGGGTTGAAGGTGGTCTCCCCCTCGAGGGCGTCCCCCCGGAAGGTGAAGCTCTTGCCCCGGCCATAGTACCACCACACCTCCACGCCCGCCTCGCCCGCCTTGACGCGGACCTCCTCGGCGATCCCGTAGCCGCGGATGATGCGGGCCTTGTCCGAGTCCTTGGAGTGGGCCTTGAGCACCTGCTGCACCTTCTCCCAGCCGCCGTGGAAGGGGATGAGCAGGTCGTGCACCCAGTGGCCGCCCGGCGTCACCATGCGGGTGAAGTCGGTCCGGGGGGGGCGGACGTAGCGCACCTCGTCGAAGCGGCCGGGGAGGTAGAAATTCAGGTAGTACCGCACGCCGGGGCCCGCCTGGATGAAGAAAGACAGACGGTAGGTGCCGTCCGCCGCCGTGGTGGTCTCGGCCAGCGGGAAGAGGCCCTGCCGGTCCAGACGGGGATCCGCCGCGAGCGGCCTCGCCGAGGCGAACACCTGGACGGGCACCCCGCCGATGGGGAAGCCGCCAGGCTCGCGCACCACCCCCGCCAGAACGAAGGCGCCGGGGGGGATCGCCGCCGGGGCGGCGGGCGCCCCGGTCCCGTCCCCCCGCGCGCAGCCCGAGAGGGCGAGCGCCCCGAGGAGCGCCGCCCCGGCGAGGACCGCGAGGCGGCTCACCGGCCGTGGCAATGCTTGTACTTCTTCCCGCTGCCGCATGGGCATGGGTCGTTGCGTCCCACCTTGGGCGTCTTGCGGCGGATGGGCGCGGCGGCCTCCGCCGCCCCGTTCACCCCATCCCCGCCGAATCCGGAGGAGCTCGCGTGGGTGTAGATGAGCTCCTTGTCGGGCTCCGGCTCCTCGATCTGGACGCGCTCCCCGGAGACCTCCAGCCGGTAGAGGTACTGGATGGCCTCGGAGTCGATCCGGTCGTTCAGGGCCTCGAAGAGCGCGAAGGCCTCCTTCTTGTACTCGTTGAGGGGGTTCACCTGGGCGTAGCCGCGCAGGCCGATGCCCTCCTTCAGGTGCTCGATGCCGGTCAGGTGGTCCTTCCACTGGGCGTCGAGCACCTGGATGTAGACGAGGCGTTCGAGGTCGTGGACGACCTTCTCGTCGAAGTGGCCGTACTTCGCCTGGAAGGCCTCCTGGATGAGCGCCTGGAGCCGCCCGGCCGCCGCCTCCCGCTCCTCTTCCTCCATGTCGATGGCGCAGGCCGGCTTCTCGAAGACGAGCTTGTAGCCCTCGGCCCGGGCCGGGACGCCGTACTGGCGCTCGAAGGCGGCGGCGAAGGACGGGAGGTCCCACTCCTCGAAGTGCACGCCTTCCGGCAGGTGGAGGTCGATGAGGCTGTCGAGCAGCTCGGCCGCCACCTCCCGCGTGCGCTCGCCGATGTCCTCCCCCGCGAGGATGACGCGCCGCAGGGTGTAGATGACCTCGCGCTGCTTGTTCAGCACGTCGTCGTATTCGAGCAGGTGCTTGCGCATCTCGAAGTGGTGGGCCTCGACGCGCTTCTGGGCGTTCTCGATGGCGCGGGTGACCATGCGCGCCTCGATGGGGACGCCCTCCTCCATGCCGAGCTTCTCCATGATGCCCTTGATGCGGTCGGAGCCGAAGATGCGCAGCAGGTCGTCCTCGAGAGAGAGGTAGAAGCGCGAGCTGCCCGGGTCTCCCTGCCGGCCCGCGCGGCCGCGCAGCTGGTTGTCGATGCGGCGGCTCTCGTGGCGTTCGGTCCCGAGCACGTGGAGCCCCCCCAGGGCCACCACCTCGTCGTGCTCGGCGGCGCACTGGGCGCGGAACTTCTCGATGGCCGCCTCGTGCCCGGGCCCCTCGCCGGCCTCGGCGGCGGCGAGGAACTCGGGGTTCCCGCCCAGGAGGATGTCGGTGCCGCGCCCCGCCATGTTGGTCGAGATGGTGATGGCCTTCTTGCGCCCGGCCTGGGCGATGATCTCGGCCTCGCGCTCGTGGTTCTTGGCGTTCAGGACGTGGTGAGGCACGCCGTAGCGCTTGAGGAGGGCCGCGAGCTTCTCGCTTTTCTCGATGCTGACGGTCCCGACCAGGACGGGCCGGCCCTGCTTGTACCAGTCAGCGATCTCCTCCACCACGGCCATGAGCTTCTCGCGCTCGGTGCGGTAGACGAGGTCGGCGTACTCGGTGCGGATGAGGGGGCAGTTGGTGGGGATGACGGCGACGTCGAGCTTGTAGATCTGGTTGAACTCAGAGGCCTCGGTGTCGGCGGTGCCGGTCATGCCGGCCAGCTTGCCGTAGAGGCGGAAGTAGTTCTGGAATGTGATGGTGGCGAGGGTGACGTTTTCCTCCTGGATCTTCACCCCCTCCTTGGCCTCGAGGGCCTGGTGGAGCCCGTCGCTGTAGCGGCGGCCGGGCATGAGCCGCCCGGTGAACTCGTCCACGATGACGACCTGGTCTTCCTTCACCACGTAGTCGATGTCGCGGGTGAAGAGGGCGTGGGCGCGCAGGGCCTGCTCGACGTGGTGGAGCACGGTGATGCTCTGCATGTCGTAGAGGCTCTGGTTGTGCTCCAGCACCCCGGCCCGGCCCAGGAGCCGCTCGGCCTCGGCGACCCCCCGCTCCTTGAGGCCCACGGTGCGGCTCTTCTCGTCCACGATGAGGAACTCGTACTTCTTCTTGCTGATGGCGTCCTTGCCCTCGACGTAGGCTTCCCGGCCGTCCTCCTCCTCGGGCTCCTCCGGAGCGGGCTCGGGCTCGCCCCGCTGCTCGCGCAGGAGGGGCTGGATGAGGCGGTCGATGACGGAGTAGAGCCGGGTGGCCTCCTCGGCCGGGCCGCTGATGATGAGGGGGGTGCGCGCCTCGTCGATGAGGATGCTGTCCACCTCGTCCACGATGGCGTAGTGGAGGCCGCGCTGGACGAGGCTGTCGGCCTCGAACTTCATGTTGTCGCGCAGATAGTCGAAGCCGAACTCGTTGTTGGTGCCGTAAGTGATGTCGGCGGCGTAGGCCTCGCGGCGCGCGGCGTCGTCCATCTCGTGCTGGATGCAGGCGACCGTGAGCCCCAGGCCCTCGTAGAGGGGGCCCATCCACGCGGTGTCGCGCCGGGCCAGGTAGTCGTTCACGGTGACGATGTGGACGCCCTTGCCGGGCAGGGCGTTCAGGTAAGCGGCGAGGGTGGCCACGAGGGTCTTCCCCTCGCCCGTCTTCATCTCGGAGATGCGCCCCATGTGGAGGACCATGCCGCCGATGAGCTGGACGTCGAAGTGGCGCATGCGGAGGTAGCGCCGGCCCGCCTCGCGGACGAGGGCGAAGGCCTCGGGGAGGATGCCGTCCAGGGCCTCCCCGGCGGCCAGCCGCTCGCGGAACCGGGCCGCCTGCGCCTTGAGCTCGGCGCCGCTCATCGCCTGGAAGCGGGGCTCGAGGGCGTTGATGGCCTCGACCTTGGGGCGGACGCGCTTCAGGAGCCGGTCGTTGGCGGTCCCGAAGACGGCCCTCATGCCGGAGAGGAGGGACTGGACAACCGAAACGGCCATTCAAGACTCCGGAGCGGCGGTCTCACCCGCCCGGGGGCGCCGGGCGCAGGATACGGCCTGCAAGATTACCATGCGGAGGGGGGGGCGGAAAGGGAGAGGGCGAATCAACCGCTTGCCGCGGCCTATTTCCGGAAGGCGACCTCTTCCAGGATGTAGAGCATCGGGTTCACCGCCACGCCGTTCAGCCGCACCTCGTAGTGGAGGTGGGGCCCGGTCGTGCGGCCCGTGTTGCCCACCTCCGCGATCACGTCCCCCCGGCGGACCTTCTGCCCCACCCGGACGAGGTTCCGGTGGTTGTGGGCGTAGCGGGTGATGATGCCCTGCATGTGGCGGATCTCGACGATGTTCCCGTAGCCGGACTCGCGCCCCGAGGTGATGACGACGCCGTCGCCGGGGGCCAGGATGGGGGTGTTCACCCGGGCCACGATGTCCACGCCCGCGTGGAACTCGCGGCCGCCGGTGAAGGCGGAGAGGCGGCTCCCGAAGGTGGAAGTGACCCACCCCTTCGCGGGGAGGATGGAGGGCGTGTGGGCCAGCATCACGCGCTTCTCGCGGAAGGCCTCGAAGACCTCCTTGAATCCGACCTCCTGCTCGGTGGCGCGGCGCTCCATGTCGAGGAACTGCCGGCCCAGGCGGCCCACCACCAGCTTCTCGGCCTCGGGCAGCTTCTCCACTTCGTCGAGGAGGCCCGGCCGGGTGACGCCGCCGACGCCCAGATCGCTCTTGCGCTCGGCGGGCTTGAGGGAGGCCATGACGCGGAGCTGCTCCTCCAGCTTCCGCAGGCGGACGAGGCTCTGGTCCATCTGCCGCATGCGCTCGTTCATCCGGTCCAGCACCGTCCGCTGGACCTGGACGCGCTCCATCAGGGGCTCAAGGCGGGCGAGGTTGCGTTCGAGGGTGACCCGGTCGGCGAAGAGATAGGCGCTGGTGCCGAGGAGGGAGAGGGCGAGGAGAACGGCCGCGGCCACGGCGCGGCGCGAGATGGCGAAGCGCCTCGCCCCGCTTCCTTGGTTCGGGATGACCATGACGGTGTAACGCTTGCTGGCCACCCTTCTCCCCCCATGCACGATCAGGATGGTCGCTTCTGTACGCTACCTCAGCAGGCGGTGCAGTGTCCGAAAACAAAAATATGAGGGCATTTTCCCGCTTCTGCTCGACCCTAGCACGGCTTTTTTAGAGCTGTCAAGAATTCTCCCCAGGGAGATAATGTATTATTTTCACTATTTTTATTCAATACATGACCGCTCCGGAGTCCACTAAAAGAGCCTGGCCGGTGATGGTTCGGGCGTCCTCGCTGGCGAGAAAAGCGACCGCCCGGCCGATGTCCTCCGGGGTTTGCTCCCGGCGAAGAGGGGTCTGGGCCACGAAGTGGTCGAAGACCTCCCGCGGGCTCTTGCCCTCCAGGCCGGGGAGCTTGGCCTCGTAGAGCCGGGCCAGGCGCTCCCACATGGGGCTCCAGATGAGGCCCGGGCAGACGGCGTTGACCGTCACCCCGTGGGGGGCGGCCTCCCGGGCGAGGGCCTGGGTGAAGATGATGACGGCGGCCTTGCTCGCGCTGTAGTGGGGGATGGCCGGGGTGCCATGCCTCCCCGCCCGCGAGGAGATGTTGACGATCCGGCCCCAGCGCTGCGCCTGGAGGTGCGGCAGGGCGGCCTGGCAGAGGAGGAAGACGCCCTTCACGTTCACCTCGTAGGCCGCGTCCCAGTCCTCCTCGGTTAGATCGGAGAGGGGGAGGCCCAGCTTGAGGTCCGGGCCGCCGATGACGCCGGCGTTGTTCACCACGGCGTGCAGCCCGCCCAGGCGCGCGCGAGTCTCGCCGACGGCCGAGCGGCACTGATCGGCGCGCGCCACGTCGAGCCCGAGGGCGATGGCGCGCCCGCCCCGCCCCTCAGCCTCGGCCGCGGCGGCCTCGGCGCCCGCGAGCGAGACATCCGCCAGCGCCAGCGCCATCCCCTCCTCGGCGAGGCAGCGGGCGATCCCCCGGCCGATGCTTCCCCCCGCGCCCGTGACGAGGGCGACCCGGCCCTCGAGCCCCCGCGCGCGCGCCGGGCCCATCGCCTACTTCTCGCCGGTCCCGTAGCCCGACATGGCGCCGCCCTGGGCCGCCCAGTCCTGGAACACCTTGATGCCCTCGAGGACAGTGGGGATGCCGGCGTAGGTGCTCATCTGGATAATGACCTCGAGGATCTCGGCGTCCTTCGCCCCGTAGCTCCGGGCGGCCGTGAAGTGGGAGCGCATCTGGTTGAAGCGCCCCGAGGTGCACAGCGCCGCGATGGCGCAGAGCTCCCGGGTCTTGTGGGGGATGACCTCCCGGTCGTAGAGCCCCCCGTGCACGAATTTCTGCATGAGGGAGGAGAAATGGAGGTCGACCGTGTTAAGCCGTTTGAACAGTGTTTCCGTGTAACCCGTTCCATATTGGGTGTCCCCCCGCCGGACGGCGGCGGGGTCTATCGGCTGCTCCTCTGGCATTCCGAACCTCCTCTCTCAGGCCGCCACGACGGAATTCACGAGCCTTCCAAGACCCTCGACCTCGATCTCCACCACGTCTCCCGCCTTCAGGAAGGCGGGCGTCGCGCGGGCGTAGCCCACCCCGGAGGGGGTGCCCGTCATGAAGAGATCCCCCGGTTCGAGGGTGAAACCCTTGGAGAGGGAGGCGAGCATGGCCGGGACGCTGAAGATCATATTGGCGGTGGTCGAATCCTGTCGCAGGTCGCCGTTCACCCAGCTGCGGAGGCGGAGCTTGGCCGGCTCTTTCACATCCTCCTTGGGGACGACGCAGGGCCCCAGGGGGCAGGAGCCGTCCAGGGTCTTGCCCTTGAAGATCTGCTTATGGCTGCGCTGGAGGTCACGGGCGGAGATGTCGTTCCCGCAGCAATAGCCGAAGATGTAGTCGTCCATCTTGGACTCGGGGATGTCTCTGCCCCTCTTGCTGATGATCACCACCAGCTCGGCCTCGTAGTCGAGCTGGGAGGTGCAGGCGTGCAGCGGGATGCCCGCCCGGTGGCCGACGAGGGTGCCGGGCGCCTTGGTGAAGAACATGGGCACGTCCATCTTCGCCTGGGCCTCGGTGATGGCCTTGGTCCGGAGCCCCTCCTCCACGTGGTCGGTGTAGTTGAGGCCCATGCAGAGGATGTTCTTGGGGGGGTCGGGCACCGGGGGCAGGAAGGTGACGGCGTCGGGGTCCATCAGGACGGGGGCGATGTCCTTGTCCTTCGCCCGCTTCTCGGCTTCGGCCACCAGGGCCCGGACGCGGGGGCCGATCGCCCCCCACCGCTCGATCAGCTCCCGCATGGAGCCCGCGGCCAGGTCCGGCTGGCCCAGGATGCCGGCGATCCGGGACAAATGGGCGATCTTCTCCCCGACGTACACCCCCACCCGGGACACTCCCCGGTAGTCGTAGCTCAGAAGCCTCATGGCGTTCCCCCATCGGAAAGCCGGCGCCCGGGGCGCCGGTCGGTTGCCGGGCTCAGTCCGCCCCGAAGCGCTTGAGGGCCTCGGGGGCGAACTCCACCCCGTGGCCCGGGACCTCGGGGACGCGGAGGCTCCCCTTCTCCACCTTGAACTCCCGGGTGAGCGTCCCCGCCGGGAAGAGCTCCATGTACTCCACCATGGCCCCGCTCGAAGCCGCCCCCACGAGGCTCGTGGAGAGGTCGTGCGCCAGGTGGCTCGTGAGCGTCAGGTTGAAGGCGTCCGCCAGGCGGGCGATCTTCATGAACTCGGTGACGCCCCCGCACCGGCCCACGTCGGGCTGGAGGTAGGCGGCGGCTCGGCGCTCGCAGATTTCCCGGAAGCCCCACCGCATGTAGGCGTTCTCCCCCGCCGCGACGGGCACCGCGCTCTTGCGGGCCACCTCGGCCAGGTCGTCCACCGAGTCGGCGATGACGGGCTCCTCGAACCAGGCCACCCCGTACTCGGCCAGCATCTTCGAGACCTCGACCGCCTCGCGGACGTTGTACTTCTGGTTGGCGTCCACGTAGAGGGTGAAGCCCGGCCCCATCTCCTTGCGGAGCATGGCGATGCGCTCGCGGTCGCGCGGGGTGCCGATCTTGAACTTGTAGCCCGTCATCCCCTTCTCGGCCGCGCCCTGGGCCTCGTCCATGAGCTCGGCGTCGGTCAGGGTGTGCCAGCCCCCGCTGCCGTAGGCGGGCACGCACTGGCGGTAGCCGCCGAAGAGGCGGTTGAGGGGCATCCCCGCCGCCTTGCCCACGATGTCCCAGAGGGCGATGTCCACCGCCGAGAGGGCGTAGACGCCGAGGCCGGCCCTAAGCCGCGCCTTGTTCGGCCCCCACATCCGGTGCCAGAGCGCCTCGGGCGCCAGGGCGTCCTGGCCGATGGTGAGGGGGCCCAGCTCGTCGCGGACGTAGGCGGCCATGGCGGCCCCGCCCTCCCCGCCCAGGACGGTGGTGTAGCCCGTCCCCGAGGGCCCGCCCTCGGTGTGGACGAGGACGGCCACGCAGTCCACGTGCTTGTACACGCCCAGGGAGCTGGAGAAGGGCTTGGCCAGCGGGATCTTGAGCCGCTTCGCCTCGAGGGCGCGGATCTTCAGGCCGGGCATCGGGAAACCTCTCTCACAGGAAATTCATGGCGCGGATGCGCATGGCTTGGTTGGTGCCGTCCGAGTGCAGGAAGCTCGTCACGTCCCGCAGGTACTTCTCCATCGGGGCCTCGGTCATGTAGCCCATCCCGCCCCAGACCTCTAGGGAGCGGGTGGCGATGCGGAAGGAGGCCTCCGAGACGAAGGCCTTGGTGAGGAAGCCCAACTTCGGGTCGTAGAGGTCGTCCCGCCCCGCCGTCCAGGCGGCGTAGTGGAGGAGCCGGCGGCTGGCCTCGTACTCGGCCAGGCAGTCGCAGAGCATGAAGCCCACCGCCTGGTGCTCGATGATGGGCTTGCCGCCCTGGACGCGGTTGCGGGCGTACTCCAGGGCGTCCTCGTAGGCGGCCCGGGCGGTGCCCAGCACCGTCGCCGCCGCCTCGATGTTGGAGCCGCGGACGAACTTGCGGCGCGCCTTCATCGCCTCGTTCACGGCGCTCACCCGGTTGGCGTCCGGCACCCGGCAGTCCTTGAGGACGAGTTCGGCGTTCTGGGAGAGCCGCTGGCCCATCTTGTCGTGGATCTCCCCGATCGAGAAGCCCGCCATGTCGGGGGTGACGATGTAGTAGGTGAGGCCCTCGGAGACGCCCTTCGAGGGGTCGGTGCGGGCGGCGAGAAAGTAGAGCTTGGCGATGCCGCCGTTCGAGATGAATTGCTTGGTGCCGTTCACCACCCAGCCGCTCCCGTCCCGGACGGCGGTGGTGCGCACCCCGGCGGAGGGGCTGTCGTAGGGGATGATGTTGTCCGAGCCGCCCGAGGGCTCGGTCATGGCGATGGCCAGGTGGAAGCGGTGGTCCTCCAGGAAGCGGGGCAGGTAGCGGGCGCGCTGCTCCTCGTTGGTGAGGCGCTCCAGGAGGTGGCTGATCTTCCAGGTCTGGTCGAAGGTGACGGCCACCCCGAGGTCGCCCCAGGCCAGCTCCTCTCCCACCAGGCAGAGGGTGAGGACGTCCGCCCCCCCGCCCCCCATGGCCTCCGGAAGCGCCAGGGTGCGCAGCCCCGCCCGGGCGCCCTTCTCGACCACCGCCCAGGGGAAGCGCTTGTGCGGATCCTTCTCCTGGTCGAGGGCCTTGGCGACGGGGCGGATCTCCCGCTCGGCGAACTCGTGGGCCAGTTTCTGAAGCGCCAATTGCTCTTCGGTCAGCGAAAAGTCCATTCCCTGCATCCTCCCCGCCGGGGAGCCCGGCTGGCGAGCCTTCCCGAATGAAGTGAATGAAGACGGATGACCTGCGAGAAACCGGGCGGATGGTATCGGCCCGGGCCGGAAAGCGCAAGGCAGACGTGCATTCTCCCGCGTTGCGGCCGCGGGGAGCCCGCCGCCCGGGAGAGGGCTCTCTGCCTCATCTCCGATTTCATGGCGCTCCCCCGCGTGCGCCCATCTCCATTGACAAACCAACGCTATATATAGACAATCCCTGTGGAACAAAAAGGAATTATCGATTTCCACGGTGGTCCGGCGCCCTTGCCATCGGGAATGCGTATGACATGAAACTTCACTTTTTTCCTCAGGAGTTGTGGTTATGCCAAGGAAAATATTTGCGTTTCTGGCTGCGCCGGTTCTGGCCCTCTCGGTTTCGGCTACGGCCCCGGGCTGGGGGGCGGAGACCTTCCGCATCTCGGCCATCCCGGACGAGGCGCCCACCAAGCTCATCCGCATCTTCGAGCCCCTCGCCGCCTACCTCTCGAAGGAGCTGGGCGTCCCGGTGAAGTTCACCCCCCTCGTGGACTACGCCGCCACCGTCGAGGCGCTGGCCGCCAAGAAAGTGGACATGGTCTGGTACGGCGGCTTCACCCACGTCCAGGCGCGCATCCGAACCAAGGGCGAGGCGGTTCCCCTCGTCATGCGCGACCGTGACGCCGTTTTCAAGAGCCACTTCATTGCGCGGGTCGGCTCGGGCATCAAGAGCCTCAAGGACCTGAAGGGCAAGACCGTCGCCTTCGGGAGCGTGAGCAGCACCTCGGGCCACCTCATGCCCCGCTTCTTCCTCCTCCAGGCGGGGGTCAACCCCGAGCGGGATTTCGCCAAGTTCAGCTTCGCCGGCGCGCACGACGCCACCGTGAAGTGGGTGGAGGAGGGCAAGGTGGACGCCGGCGCCCTGAACGAGCAGGTGTGGGAGAAGATGGTGGCTGGGAAGCTGGTGGACACCAAAAAGGTAGCCATCTTCTACACCACCCCTCCCTACTACGACTACAACTGGACGGTGCGGGGCGGCCTCTCCCCTGAATTCAGGGAGAAAATCAAGCGG
>MGDP01000121.1 GCA_001790955.1 Candidatus Tectomicrobia bacterium RIFCSPLOWO2_12_FULL_69_37 | reverse complement strand
CGAGGTGGTGCGAGATCATCCGCGCCGCCCACGCCGTGGGCATCCCCACCACCTCGACGGTCATGTACGGCCACATCGAGCGGCCCGCCGAGCTGGCCGAGCACATGAGCATCCTGCGCGAGATGCAGAAGGAGTCCACGCGCAGCGCCCGGGCGCGCTTCACCGAGTTCGTCCCGCTGCCCTTCATCCCCTACGACAACAGGATGGGGGAGGAGTTCGGCATCCGCGAGATGGCGCCGCTGGACTACATCCTCCGCCTCCACGCGGTGGCCCGGCTCTTCTTCCGGGGCTGGATCCCGAACCTCCAGGTGGCCTGGCCCAAGATCGGCATCGAGGCCGCCAAGCGCGCCCTCGCCCTCGGGGTGAACGACCTGGGCGGCACCCTGATCGAGGAGAACATCTCGCGCACCTCCGGCTCCGAGTACGGCCAGAGCCTCTCGCCCGCCCAGTTCAACGCGGCCATCCGGGAGGCGGGGCGGGTGCCCGTCCAGCGCACCACGACCTACGACATCATCCGCGAGGGGGACCCGCGCTGGCGCCATCCCCGGCCGGACGACGAGGCCCTCCTCGGCCAGGGCGCCCAGGGCGGGAGGAAGAAGGAGGGCCTCCTCCCCCTCCTCAACGGGGGCGGGTGCCGGTGACGCCTCATTCCTTGCAGGGGCGTTCAATTGATCGCCCCTACGAAAGCATTGCCCGATTTCTGTAGGGGCGAACGGCCGTTCGCCCCTACAAAGGCCTCCCCATGACCCTCCACCACCCTTCCCTCAAGGACATGATGAACGACGTGGTGGCGGCCGGGACCTGCTGCGAGTGCGGGAGCTGCGTGCTGGTGTGTCCCCACAACGTCATCGAGTACATCGGGGGGAAGCCCAAGCAGACGGCCAAGGCGGCGGCCCCCTTCGACTACTGCGGCATCAGCGAGGGCATCGGCTGCGACGTCTGCGCCGCCGTCTGCCCGAGGCTCTGGCCCCGCGAGATCCACCTCAAGGACGCGGCGTTCCAGGACCGCCGCCCCTGGGAGGACATCTTCGGGGTCTACCGCCACATCTTCGCGGCGCGCACCCGGGACGCGGGCATCATGGAGCGCGCCCAGGACGGCGGCATCGTCACCGCCCTCCTCGCCTGGGCCCTGGAGAGCGGCCGCATCGACGGGGCCGTGGTTTCGGCCGTGGGGGAGGACGACCCTCCCTGCGCTCCCAGCCCCAAGGTGGTGACCACCCAGGAGGCCATCCGGGCCAGCGCGGGGAGCTGGTACACCTACTGCCCGAACAACCTGGCCCTGAAGGAAGCGGCGGAGCGCGATCTCAAGAAGGTGGCCTTCGTGGGGGTGCCCTGCCAGATCACCCCCCTCCGCAAGATGGAGCTGATCGACCCCGCCTTCCTCCTCTCCCCCAAGAAGCGCCCCCAGCACATCGGGAAGCAGCGCGGCTTCCTGCGCGGCTTCTCGGACCGGGTGGCCCTCCAGATCGGGCTCTTCTGCACCGAGGTCTTCACCTTCGGCCTGATGACCGGGAAGATCGAGAAGGGCCTCGGCATCCCCCTGGCCGACGTGGCCAAGTTCAACGTGAAGGGGGAGGTGCTCGTCCACAAGAAGGACGGCTCCCTCGTCACCTTCCCCCTGGAAGAGGCCATGCGGGACTACCAGCGGCCCGAGTGCCGCCACTGCGCCGACTTCTCCGCCGAGCTGGCCGACATCGCCTGCGGGGGGGTCGGCACCCGGGGCTGGACCATCGTGGTGCTGCGCACCCAGCGCGGGGTGGACGTCTGGCGCGCCTTCGAGGCGGCGGGCGGGGTCGAGACCATGCCCATCCGGGAGAACCGCCGCGCCTGGAACATCCTCCAGATCCTCGCGCGCCGGCAGCGCGGGCGGGTGCCCATCCGCGAGGGCAGGAGCGGCACCTCGGCGGGCCTCCCCCAGTACAATCCCAGGGAGGGCGCGGATTCCGCCCTGGCCCGCATGGCGGGGAGCGGCAAGAGCGCCGGAGAGACGGAGGCTTGCCTCGCCACGGCCTACGGCGGGGAGGAGCGGCCCGTCCGGGTCGCGGGCTACATGGCGGGCCAGCCCATCCCGGGGGACCCGGGGGAGCCCCCCCCGGGCGAGAAGCGCAAGCTCCCGCCCCCCCCCTCTCCCGAGCAGGGGGGCGCGCCGCCGGGGTGGAGACCCCCCGAGGCCGCGGGGGAGAAGGAGGGCGCGGGGTGAGCGGCGAGAACCTCCAGACCGCCTTCGGCGGCATCACCCTGGCGGACGCCCTCTTCTACCGCCGCTCGGTGCGGAAGTTCGCCCCCGAGCCCGTCCACCCGGACCGCCTGCGGGTGGCCATCGAGGCGGCCTGGCTCGCCCCGAGCCCCCACGGGAGCGCCCCCTGGCGCTTCTGCCTCGTGGCCTCGCCCGAGGCGCGGCTGCGCCTCGCGGCGGAGATGGGGAAGGACTTCCTGCGCGACATGGAGAGCGAGGGCGTGCCCGAGGCGGAGCGGAAGCGCCGCCACGCGGGGAGCCTCCGCCTCCTCACGGGAGCCCCCGCCCTCATCCTCGCCGCGCTCTCCTACAAGGACCTCGACAGCTACGCGGACCCCGCGAAGCAGGCGAACGAGCGCATGATGGCCGAGCACAGCCTGGGGGCCGCCCTCCAGAACCTCATGCTCGCCCTGACCGCCCAGGGCATCGGCTCGGTCTGGCGGTGTGCCCCCCTCTTCTGCCCCGGGACGGCGCGGCGGGCCCTCTCGCTCCCGGAGGACTGGGTGCCCCGCGCCATCGTCCTCGCGGGACGGGCCGAGGCCCCCCCTCCCTCCAAGCCCGGCGCGCGGCCCGCCGTCCTCGTCCGGTGAGCTTCCCCGGTCCCGTCGCCGCCCTGGCCGGAGGGGTCGGGGGCGCCAAGCTCGCGGTGGGCTTGGCCGCCGCCCTGCCCGAGGGCGCGCTCTCCGTCATCGTCAACACGGCGGACGACCTCGCCCTGCACGGCCTCCACATCAGCCCCGACCTCGACACCGTGATGTACAACCTCGCGGGCCTCGCCGACCCCCAGGCGGGCTGGGGCATCGCCGGGGACACGGCGGGGGCGCTCGCCCTCATCGGCCGCTACGGCGGGCCCACCTGGTTCCGGCTGGGGGACAAGGACCTCGCCACCCACATCCGCCGCACCCAGCGCCTGGCCGAGGGCGCCCGGCTCACCGAGGTGACGGCCGAACTCTGCGCCGCGCTGGGGGTTCGGGCGAGGGTGCTCCCCATGACGGACAGCCCGGTCGCCACCCGCGTCCAGACCCCCGAGGGGGAGCTCGAGTTCCAGGACTACTTCGTCGCGCGCGGCACCCGGCCCAAGGTGCTCGGGGTGCGCTTCCAGGGCGCCGGGGAGGCCCGGCCCTCCCCCGAGGCGGCGCGCGCGCTGGAGGAGGCCCGGGCCATCGTCATCTGCCCCTCGAACCCCATCGTGAGCGTGGGGCCCATCCTGGCCGTCGAGGGCATCCGCGAGCGCATCCTCGCCGCCCGGGTGCCGCGCGTGGCGGTGAGCCCCATCGTCGGCGGCGCCGCCCTCAAGGGCCCGGCGGCGGAGATGCTCCGCAGCCTGGGCCACGAGGTCTCGGCGGCCGGGGTGGCCGGCATCCTCCGGGAGTGCCTGGACGGCTTCGTGCTGGACGAGGCGGACGCCGCCCTCCTCCCCTGCGTCGAGGCCCTGGGCCTCAGGGCCAGGGCGCTGCCCAGCGTGATGACGGACGCGGCCTCCAAGAAGAGGCTCGCCGAGGGGGTGCTCGCCTTCGCGGCGGAGCTGGCCCGGTAGCGGCGGGGTCCGTAGGGGCGGGTTTCAAACCCGCCCCTACGCCACCCGATCGGCCCCATCGTCCGTAGGGGCGCACGGCCGTGCGCCCCTACAAATCCAGGGTCCCCCATCATCCTTATTTCCCCCCTCTGGTGCTATAGTGCCCCTCCCTGGACCCGATCTTGAGGGAACCCCATGGCGCCCGGCCCCACCATCGCCCTCGTCCCGGCGAGGGACTTCCGAACGGCGAAGCGCCGCCTCGCGTCGGTCCTGAGCGAGGAAGCGCGGGACGGCCTCGGGCGCTGGATGCTCGGGCGCGTCCTGGACGCGCTGGAGGGCGCCGCCGGGATCGGCCGGGTGGCCGTGCTGAGCGACGCGCCCGAGGTGCTCGCCCTGGCCGGGGGGCGCGGGGCGGAGGGCATCCGCTGCCCGGCCCGGGACCTCAACGCCGACCTCGAAGCGGGCCGCGCCTGGGCCCTCCGGCGGGGGGCCGGGGCCGTCCTGGTGGTGCCGGCGGACCTCCCCTTCCTCCGGGCGGGGGACGTGGAGCGCATCCTCGCGGCGGGACGGGAGACGGGCTGCGCCGTCCTCGCCCCCTCGCCCGACGGCGGGACGAACGGCCTCCTCCTCCGCCCCGCCGGGGTCCTGCCCTTCGCCTTCGGGCCGGGGAGCTTCGCCCGGCACTGGGCCTCCGCCGGGGGGCGCGGGCTGCGCGCCGTCCGGATCGAGAGCCCGGGCTTCGGCCTGGACGTGGACCATCCCGCCGACCTGGCCGCCCTGGCCCCCCTCGCCCAAGGGGGGGCGCCCCTCCCGGCGGACCTCGCGGGGGCCGCCCGCACGTGAATCCTCTCCAAATCTTCCCCCTCACCGGCATCCCCGAGGTGAGGCCGGGGGACGACCTCGCCGCCCTCCTCCTCGGCGCCCTCGGGCGCGCGAACCTTACGATCGAGGAAGGGGACGTCCTCGCCCTGGCCCAGAAGATCGTGAGCAAGGCCGAGGGGCGCTTCGTGCGCCTGGCCGAAGTCGCGCCCTCGCCCGAGGCGCGGCGCATCGCGGAGCGGGACGGGCGGGACGCGCGCCTCGTGGAGGTGGTGCTGCGCGAGGCGAACGAGGTGGTGGTGGCCTCGGCGCGCGCCCTGATCGTGGAGCACCGCTCGGGGGCGGTGTGCGCCCACGGGGGGGTGGACCGCTCGAACCTCCCGGGCGGGGAGGAGGCGGTGCTCCTCCTCCCCCGGGACGCGGACGCCTCGGCCCGCGCGCTGCGCGAGGCCCTCGCGCGTCAGACCGGGGCGCGGCCGGCCGTCATCATCGCCGACACCCAGGGCCGGGCCTTCCGGCGGGGGGTGGTGGGGGTGGCCATCGGCTGCGCGGGGGTCGAGCCCGTGGCCGACCTCCGGGGGACGCGGGACCGCGCGGGCCGCCTCCTCGAGATCACCCAGGTGGCCCAGGCGGACGAGCTGGCCGCCGCCGCGAGCGCGGTCATGGGCCAGGCGGCCGAGGGGGTACCGGCCGTCCTCATCCGGGGGGCTCGCTACCGCCCGGGGGAGAGCCCCGCCCGGACGCTTTTCAGACCCAAGGCGGAGGACCTCTTCCGCCCCTGAGCCCCCCGAAAAAACACGGTTCCCGGATTCCAATCCAATTCAATGACTTGCCAAGCAAATACCCGCCCGTGCGCACTCTTCTGATTGAAGGCTATTGACGCGAACCCATTTCTGATAGAATTGTTATATAAGAAAGCGCTTCGTTCATCCCACAGCTTGATGCGCGCGAAGCGGATGGGAGAGCGCCATGGGCATCAATCTCTCCGGATCCCCCAGCCGGCCCTCTGAACCGCGGCAGGATTACACCCTCCCGAGCGGCCGGGCGCGCTCGGGCGCCCTCGCCTCGGGGCGGCCGTGCCCCTTCCTCGGCTCCGAGGACGGCCCGGGCCTGGCGAACAACTCCCCCTCCCGGACGAACGTCTGCCACGCCCACCCGCGGAAGGAGTGGAAGGGGATGATCCGCGTCACCATCCCCTACAGCCGGCTCACGCGCGAGAAGCAGGCCGAAGTCTGCTTCGCCGCCTTCAACCAGTGCCCCTACCACGCGCAAGGCGCGAAGATGATGGAGGAGCACAAGCAACAGCTCCATGAGGAGGCCCAGCAGAGGACGAACGGCGAGGCCCCCAAGCCCAAGAAGCGCCGCGCGTCCCACCGCAGCTCCGCCCCCATGAGCAACCGGAAGCGGACCGCCCTCCAGTTCGCCGGCCTCGGGGTGGGGGCCATGGTCTGCGCCCTCATCGTCTCGTTCGTGATCTCGGCCGAGCCCGGGCGGATGGTCGAGTTCCTCTTCGACTACCTCGCCTTCCAGGACATCAAGGCCATGGGCCTGGGCGACAAGGGGCACGACAAGTCCGATGTCAGCGGCGCCGTGACCGGCGGCAACATGAAGGCCTTGAAGAACATGGACGCCGCCCAGAAAGAGAAGCTCAAGGCCCGGTTCAGCGGCATGTCCGAGGCGGAGAAGGCCAAGATGAAGGAGAAGTACAAGAGCATGATGGGCAAGTAGGGCGGAAGGACCCGAAGACAACCAACCCGCCGGAGGGGCTCCCCCCTCCGGCTTTTCCATTCGGGAGGCGCGCATGGGCCAGACAGTGGAGATCCTCGACCGCTCCGGGATGACGAACCGGCTGAAGGAGATGGCCACTCTCCACCCCAAGGAGACCGCCATCGTCACCGTGGACATGCACCGGGGCCACCTCGACCCCGCCGTGGCCACCATGCCCGCCGACCCCGGGGACGCCGCCCGCGTCATCCGCAAGGCGGAGGAGCTGCTGGGCTTCGCCCGCTCCCGGGGCATCCCCGTCGTCCACGTGAAGCTCGTCTACCGGAAGATCCCGGGCCTCGGGAGCGAGGGGATGAAGAACCCCTTCTGGAAATCCCTCCACGACATCGCCGACGAAACCAACCGCCTCACCCCCGGCCGCAAGAGCACCGTGAACGACCACAACATCATGGGCGCCGTCCAGACCGAGATCATCCCCTCCCTCCAGGCCCCCGGCGACTACGTCATCGACAACAAGAAGCGCCTCGACTGCTTCATGGGGACCGACCTCAAGGGCCTGCTCGACGCCCTGGGGGCCCGGAACGTCGTCCTGATGGGCATCAACACCAACACCTGCGTCCTCAACACCGCCTTCACGGCGCACAACCACGACTACCGCGTCGCCGTCCTCTCCGACTGCGTGGCCTCCATGTACGGCCCCGACCTCCACGCCCTCGGGCTCCAGAACGTCATGCGGTGCCTGGGCCTCGTCCTCACCAACGAGGAGTTCATGGAGAAGGTGGGGCAGGCGGTGGAGGGGAAGGGGTAGGGAGGTGCGCGGAACCCTCGTTCCATTCCATCCAAAATGCACGGGCGGGTTTTAAACCCGCCCGTGCGCGTTTCCACGCAGCGTTCCGAATGGGCGATACTTGCCATCGCCCCATCACACTCGGGCGAGCACAAGGCTCGCGCCTATAGCGTCAGCGCGAACTCCCCGGCCAGCGCCCCGGGCGAAGCCCTTGACAACATTTCCGTCAAAATGTACGTTTCAAACAGATTCGCCCGTGGCCACGATTCGGCGGGGACACGTTGAACCGCACGTATGCGCTGGAAATGACCCGCCGGGCGGAGAGAGCGCTCCGGGGGCTGGGGGAGGACATCCAGGATGAGGTGCGGGCGGCCATCCGCCAGCTGGCGGCGGCCCCCCGGCCGCCGGGGTGCAAGAAGGTCCGCGGCCCGGGCAGCCTTTACCGGATCCGGGTCCGGGACTACCGGGTGATCTACCGCGTGGAGGATGTCCGCCTCCTCGTGATCATCATCGAGATCGGGCACCGGAGAGAAATCTACCGCAGGGGCCTCAAGGGCGGATAGGAGGGCGGGAAAAATGGACATCGGCACGGTCGAGGCGCGCCGGAACTTCGCCGAGATCATCAACCGGGCCGCCTACGGAAAGGAGCGCATCGCGCTGAAGCGGCGGGGCAAGGTCGTCGCCTATGTCGTCCCGGAGGAGGACGTCCGCACGATCGAGGCGATCGAGGACCGGATCGACGCGGAAACGGCCCGCCGGGCCCTGAAGGACCTCCGCAGCGGGAAGGAAACCACACGCCCGTTCGCGGAAGTGGAGGCGGACATCGAGCGCGAGCGCAAGAAACGCGCCCGCAAGGCGAGCTAGCCCTACAGCGTCAGCGCGAAGTCCTCGACCAGGGCCCCGGGGGCGAGGGCGCTCCGGGTGGAACGGGCGCCGTAGGTGCCGGGGTCGAGGATCAACTCCCGCTCCCGGGTGAGCCCGATCAAGTTCTCCCCCAGCAGGCGGTAGGCGCTCTCGTCGAAGCGCATGACGCGCAGGGGCGCGGCGACCTCCCCCCCCTCCACCCAGAAGGTGGCGAAGCGGGTGAGGCCGGTGATGCGGCAGGAGGCGAGGTCGGAGTAGTTGAGGTACCAGAGGTCCCCGACGTAGACCCCGGCGCCCAGGCGGGCGAGGGCCTCCGCCATCGGCAAATCCCCCGCCGCCATCTCCAGCGCCCCGGGCATCTCGTCCCCGGAGGCCCCGTTGGTGGGGACGCCGTACTCCCGCCCCGAGCGGGGGGAGACGAGGGGGTCGCCCAGCCGGCCCTCCCTCAACAGCGGCACGCGCGGGGCCTTGGCGAAGCCCTCCTCCTGGAAGTCCGGGCCCACCCCGGCGCTGGGCGCCTCGTCGAGGCGGACGAGGGGGCTGAGCCTCCGGCCGTCCTCGGCCATCCGGAGGAGGGAGCTGCGCCTTGTGCGCAGGGCCTTCAGGCCGAAGCCGCGCCGGGCGACGGTGCCCACGAAGTCCTCGACGGCGTAGGGGCTCAGGAAGGCCCGGTAGCGGCCGGGCGGGACGGTGCGCTCGGGCCGGGCGAGCAGCTCCGCCTCGCGGGCGGCGCGGGCGGCGCGCGCGCGCAGCGCCTCCGCGTCCCACTCGAAGCCCGCGTAGTGCGCCTTGGCCGCCTTGTCCCCCCGGGCGTGAAAGCTCCAGTCGAAGTTGAAGCTGTGGGAGGCGAACCAGCGGCGGGCGCCCAGGCTGCTGGCGAAGCCCGCGCAGACGCCCCCCTGGGCGTGGAGGCCGGCCATGTCCCGGCCCTTGCAGGCGGCGAGGATGTCCTCGACGGCGGTTTGGGCGCGGGGCAGCCGGTCCTCCCCCGCGCGCTCGGAGGAGGCGCCGTTCTCCAGGTAGGCGAGGTGGGGATCCTCGGGCAGGAGGGGGAGTGCCCCCCGAAGCTCCTCCATCATGCGGGCGATCCGCGCCCGGTCCTCCCCCGCCTCGCCCGAGAGGGTGAGGTCCCCCTGCATCTGGCGCCGGCCGCGGATGAGCTGGAGGCGGGCCTGCATCTGGCGTACCTTCCCCGCCTGGCGCACCGCCGCCTTGTTGAAGCGGACGAAGTGGGAGTCCTCCCCCTCGAAGTGGAGGGCGCAGACCTCCTCCCCCTTCAGCCGCTCAAAGGCCGACTTCGCCGCGCCCTCGAAGGCCCCGCGCATCCTGTTCTCCTCCCAAGCAGGGCGATGACCAGCATCGCCCCTACATATTCCGGATCCGTAGGGGCGAACCTTGTGTTCGCCCCGCGCGCCTCCGCGCCGTGCCGCCCCTCTCTCCAGGAACCTGTGTGGACCCGCCTACTCGCCGCCAAACACCTCCACGTCCGAGAACAGGCAGGCCGGGCTGGCGTGGCCCACGCGGATGGTCTGGTTGGGCTCCCCCTTCCCGCACTCGGGGGTGCCGAGCACCTCGAGGGTGGAGGCGTCCCCCGCCAGCCGGAGGCCGCGCCAGAACTCGGGCGTCACCCCCCGGTAGTTGGGGTTGCGGACCACCCGGGTGAGCCTCCCCTCCTCGATGAGGCGGGCCCACTCGCAGCCGAACTGGAACTTGAGGCGGGAGTCGTCGATGGACCAGGAGCAGTTGGTCTTCATGTACACCCCGCGCTCGACCGAGGCGATCATCTCGTCGAGGGTGGAGTCGCCCGGCTCGACGTTCAGGTTGGCCATGCGGTCGATGGGGGGGCGCTTCCAGCCGGCGGCGCGGGTGCAGGCCACCCCGGGCAGGCCCGACCGCGCCTGGGAGGTGAGCCCGCCCAGCCCGCGCAGGAGGATGCCCTCCTCGATCAGATGCTCCCGCCGGGCGGGGACGCCCTCGTCGTCGAAGGCGTAGCCCGCGAACTCCCCCGCCACCCCCGGGTCGAAGGTCACGTTCATCCGCTCCGAGCCGTAGCGGTAGCGCCCGAACATGTCCGCGGTGACGAAGCTCGTGCCCGCGTAGTTGCGCTCGTCCCCGAGGATGCGGTCGATCTCGAGGGGGTGG
>MGDP01000120.1:4866-5629 GCA_001790955.1 Candidatus Tectomicrobia bacterium RIFCSPLOWO2_12_FULL_69_37 | reverse complement strand
GTCCCCGCGCAGCATGTCGAAGGAGGCGCGGCCGCCGTTGATGGCCTCCTCGATGTTGTGGGCGAGGAGGACGAGGCCCGCGCTCAGCGTGCGCTCGTTCGGGTCGTAGCCCGAGTTGTAGAGGTAGATGCGGTCCTCGTAGTCCAGGGAGAAGTTGGAGGCCGCCGGGTGGCCATCCAGCACGAGGAAGGAGAGGTCCAGCCAGCCCAGGCGGAGCATCTCGCGCGCCATCTCGCGGAAGAACGCGCCCCGCGCCTCGTTCCAGAAGCCGGCCTTCTCGGGGTGGCTCAGGGCGTGGAGGCGGATGAACTCCTCCAGGTCCCCGTCCAGCCGCTCCTCCGAGAGGGTGCGGCGGAACTCCAGGCCCGGCTGCATGAAGGCCTTTCGGAGCTTGCGGCGCAGCTCGCGCTCGTCCCGGGCGTCGAGCATGCCCACGTAGTCCTCCCAGCTTGCGGGGAGGGGGATGACCGGGCAGACCTCCTCCGGCTCCGCCTTCCCCCGGGCCTCGAGGGCCTTGAGGGTGGGGGAGTTTCCGGGCAGGCCGCGCACCACCATCTCCTTCCAGTCCGGCCCCTGGGGGCTTTCCAAATGGCCGAGCAGCGCCGCCCAGGCCTCGTCATGGGCGCCCGGGGCGGCCGCGATGTCGAGGTAGTCCGAAAGGTCCTCGCCCCCGGTGAGGCGGAGGAGGCCCTCCCCGCTCACGGTGAAGGGGGCCACTGCGATGAGTTCCCCCCCGGGGCGGCGCACCTCGCAGACGTGGAGC
>MGDP01000120.1:0-4858 GCA_001790955.1 Candidatus Tectomicrobia bacterium RIFCSPLOWO2_12_FULL_69_37 | reverse complement strand
GAGCGTCCCCGAGCCCAGGTGCTTCCACCACGAGAGGTGCCAGGCGGGGTCGTAGAAGGGGTGGCTCGGCTTGCCCTGGGCGAGCAGGGCCCGCCACTCGGGGGCCAGGCGCGCGAAGGCCTCGGGCGCGCTGTGGGCGCGCACCTCCAGGGGGCCGGGCCCGGCCCGGCGGGCGCCGCGGGAGGGTATGGAGCAGCCGGATGTCATCGTCACCTCGCATTCGCCCCCCGGTTCGGGGGGGGGAACCGGAAATTCTAAGAACCAGGGAGCGGGGGGTCAACGGCGGCGGGCCGCTCAGGGGCGCGGGACGAACACCGCCGGCGGGTGGCCCTCGATCGGGGGGAGAAGGCGCGGCCGGCGGAAGAAGAGGATCCGGTGGCAGAGGAGGGTCTGGAACTGGACGAAGCCCGCCTTCGACACCCCCCGCCGGGAGGCCGCGTTTCTGGCCTCGACGAAGATCGTCATGCGCAGCAAGCCCTCCTCCCGCCCGTCCTCCAGGGCGCGGTGCAGCACCGAGGGGTAGAGGTTCCGCCCGCGCCAGCCCTCCAGGGTGAAGGCGTCGTAGAGGTAGGTTTCCCCCGGGCCGGGTTTCACCGCCATCCCGATCTCGTCCACCCCCACCGGGCCCGCCGCCCCCCAGATGTAGCTGACCGGCCGGCCCCGGTGCAGGGCGAGGTAGCACCTCTCTCCCCGGGTGTAGCGCTCCATCGGGAGGAAGGAGCCCTGGACCTCGCAGATGAGGTCGCGGTCGGGGGAGGCGATGTCCAGCACCTTGTGCGCCACCTCGATGCGCGCCTCCGAGGGGGGGATCAGCCCGGAGAAGAGGAAGTCGTAGAGGCAGAGCTCCACCCGCTTGTAGAAGAGGCGTGCGAGGGGGCGGCTCATGCGCGGGGCGCCCCCACCCGCTCCAGGGCGTCCAGGAAGGGTCCGAGGAGGCTCCCCAGCGCCGCCTGCTCCGGGAGCAGGGCCAGGTGCCCCCGCACCGAGCGCACGGCGGGCGGGATGAAGGGGAGGTAGAACGTCTTGCCGCGCCCGGCGCGCTGGAAGGCGAAGGTGCCGATGGCCTTGAGGTTGCGCTGGAGGCCCGCGGCCGCGAGGGCGGCGCGGAAGGCGCCGGCGCCCCCCATCTCGCGGGCGGCGGAAGCCCCTCCGCGGAAGCGCGCGATGAGGAGCTCCCGCGCCTCCCCGGGCAGCTCGGCGTAGCTGTCGAAGACGAGGGAGGCGAGGTCGTAGGCCGCCGGCCCCCGCCGGGCGTCCTGGAAGTCGAGCACCATGAGGCGGCCGCCCGGCCCGGCCATGAGGTTGCGGCTGTGGTAGTCGCGGTGGGCGAGGCGGAAGGGCTGGCGGCAGACGGCCTCGCACAGCGCCTCGAAGGGGGGGGCGAAGGCGGCCTCGGGGGCTTCCATCCCGAGCAGGGCCTCGAAGGCCCAGCGGCGGGTGTGGTGGAGCTCCCGGGCGAAGAAGGCCGGGTCGAAGGCGCGGCGCAGGGCGGGGCCCGAGGGCCCGCGCTTGGATTCCTGAAGCGCAACCAGGAGGTCTACCGCCTTCAGGTAGTACGGCTGCGCGGCCTCCCAGCCCGAGGCGTTCCAGAGGTCCTCCAGGGAGCGCCCCCCGCCGTCCTCGATGAGGATGAGGCCCGCCCCCGGGTCCATCGCGTAGACCTCCGGCACGGGCTGGCCGATGGCCGCGAGGTGGGCCCGTACCTCCAGGAAGGGGAGCTCCGCGGGGTCGAAGGGGGCCGAGAGGATCATCCCGATCGAGCTCGGGGGCTCCGCGCCGGGGTGATGGAGGCGCGCGTACCTCCGCTCGGAGGCGTCCCCCGCGAGGAGGGCGGCGTCCGCCCCCGGCGCGCCGAAGCGCTCCCCGGCCATGCGGCGGAGGCGGCCGAGGGCGAGGTCCGCGCCCTCGGCGGCAGCCCCACCCCAAGCGGCTTGCCGCTTGGGCGGTGGCGGGCACCGCCACCCGGCAGGAGGGGAGCTCACAGGGCGGCGCCCTTCCGGGGGGAGAGGAGCAGGGCGGCCGACCGGGCGAGGCAGGCGAGAGTCTCGCGGTAGGTCTCCTCTCGCCGCTTGACCTCGAAGGTGAGGGCGCCGCCGTAGCGGGCGGCCTCCAGCGCGCCCCGGAAGGCGTCCCAGTCCAGCCCCCCTTCGCCGGGGATGAGGTGCTCGTCCCGGCGGCCGTCGTTGTCGTGGATGTGGGTGGCCGCGCAGAAGGGGGCGAGGCGGGCGAAGGCGGCGGAGGCGCCGTCCCCCTCGGTCAGGCGGGCGTGGCCGGCGTCCAGGCAGGCGCGGAGCCGGGGGTGGCCCATCCGCCCGAGGAAGGCCGCGAGGTCCCCCGGGCGCCCCAGCGGGCCGGGGATGTTCTCCAGGGCGAGGGTGACGTCCAGCGCCTCGGCGAGGGGGAGGAGCCGCTCCAGGCTGGCCTGGAGGTTCTCCCGGGTGTCCTTCGGGCCGCCGCCGGGGTGGAGGACGGCCAGCCGCGCCCCCGTCTCCCGCATGGCGCGCATGGCGGCCTCGGTGCGGGCGAGGGCGTCCGCGCGCGCGGCGGGGTCGGGGTGGGCGAGGGAGAGGAAGTGCCCGGCCCGGGCCTCGGCGAGGCCGGCGTAGAAGGGGGCGTGGAAGCTCCCGGGCACGAGGGAGAGGCCGCGCAGCCAGCCCTTGAGGTCGGCGAGGGCGCGGGCGTCCCCCACGTCGAGGTGGGGGGTCATGGCCCAGAGCTCCACCCGCCGGAAGCCCGCTTCGGCGGCCTCGCTCAGGTGTTCGAGGCTCAGGGGCTCGTAGGCGAAGAGATGGGCTGAGAGGCTGAAGGTGGGGTCCAAGCGGCGCCTTTCCCGGAACCGGGCCGAAGGTTCAGCGGGGATTATAGGCCCGGTTTCCGGGGAGCGGCAACGCGGGGAGGGGGCTTCTACCCCTCTACCATCTCCGGGGGCTGGAAGGCGGTGACGGGGGGGGGCTCCCCGGCGCAGGCCTCCACCTCGACCAAGGCGGTGTGGGCGACGGGGCCCTGGCCGAGGCCGGAGCTCCCCTTGTCGAGGGTGAGGACGTTGGGGTTGCCGTGCTTGTCGAGGGCGCCCGGGCGGCCCGGCTCGGCGGGGTCGTACCAGGCCCCCGTCGGGAGGAGGAGGACGCCCCGCCGCACCCCGCCGCTCAGCTTGAGGCCCGCGAGGGTGGCCCCGCGCCCGTTGAAGACGCGGATGAGGTCCCCCTCCTTCAGCCCCCGCGCCCCGGCGTCCGCCGGGTTCAGCCAGGCGGGCTCGCGGCCCCGGACCTTGGCCTCCCGGCTGATCCCGCTGTCGTCCATCTGGCTGTGGAGGCGGGTCCTGGGCTGGTTGGAGATGAGGTGGAGGGGGTAGCGCTTCGCCGCCTCGCCGCCCAGCCACTCGGCGGGCTCGATCCAGGCGGGGTGGGGCGGGCAGTCCGGGAGGCCCGCGCGGGCGATGGCCTCGGAGTAGAGCTCGATCTTGCCCGAGGGGGTCTTGAGGGGGTGGGCCTCGGGGTCCCCGCGGAACTTGCCGTAGAGCACGTGGGGCTCGGCCGGGGGCGGCACCTCGGCGTGGCCCTCCTTCCAGAAAGTCTCGAAGTCCGGCAGGGCGGCGCCCTTGGCGGCGGCCTTCGCCCGCGTCTCGTCGTAGAGGCGGCGGACCCACTCCATCTCGCTCCGGCCCTGGGTGAAGGCGTCGAGAGTGCCCAGCCGGGCGGCGAGGCCGCAGAGGATGTCGTAGTCGTTCCGCGCCCCGCCCACGGGCTCGACCGCCTGGTGCATGGCGATGAGGAAGCGGTCGTTCGCGCAGGCGCCGATGTCGTTGCGCTCCAGCGTGGTGGTGGCGGGCAGCACGATGTCGGCGTGGCGGGCCACCGGGGTCCACCAGGGTTCGTGGACCACCACGGTGCCGGGCCGCTTCCAGGCGCGCACGAGGCGGTTCAGGTCCTGGTGGTGGTGGAAGGGGTTCCCGCCGCACCAGTAGACGAGCTTGATGTCGGGATACGTGCGCTCCTGGCAGTCGAAGGTGTAGCGCCCGCCCGGGTGGAGCAGCATGTCGGCGATGCGGGCGACGGGGATGAAGCTCCCGGTGGGGTTCGGGCCCGGGTCCATCGAGGGGCCGCTCACGTCCAGCTTGGGGTTGCCCATCTCTCCCATCGAGCCGTAGCCGAAGCCGAAGCCCCCGCCGGGGAGGCCGACCTGGCCGAGCATGGCGGCGAGGGCGACCGTGGCCCAGAAGGGCTGCTCCCCGTGGTCCGCCCGCTGGAGGGACCAGGTGGCCATGATGAGGGTGCGCCGCGAGGCCATGCGGCGGGCGAGGCGGCGGATGGCCCCGGCCTCCACCTCGCAGATGCCGGCCGCCCAGGCGGCGTCCTTGGGCCGGCCGTCGTCCAGCCCCAGGAGGTAGCGCTCGAAGCGCTCGTAGCCCGCGCAGCAGCGGGCGAGGAACTCCCGGTCGTGGAGGCCCTCGGCCCGGAGGGTGTGGGCGAGGCCGAGCATGAGGGCGGTGTCGGTGTTGGGGCGGGGGGCGACCCACTCGGCCCCGAGGAAGTCCGGGGCGTCCTCCCGCAGGGGGCTCACGTTCACGAACTCGACGCCCGCCTCCTTCGCCCGGCGCATCCAGTGGGAGGTCGCGTGCTCGGCGGGGCCGCCGTGGCAGACCTGGGCGTTCTTGAGGGGGAGCCCCCCGAACATCACCACGAGCCGGCTGTGCCGGGCGATGCCGTCCCAGGAGGTGAGGGGGCCGGTGCAGGCGGCGTGGTCCCCCAGGGCGTAGGGGAGGATCGCGTAGCCCGCGGCGATGGAGTAGGTGTGCACCTGGGCGGTGAAGCCGCCGATGGTGTTGAGGAAGCGGTGGAGCTGGATCTTGGCCTGGTGG
>MGDP01000119.1:11579-12563 GCA_001790955.1 Candidatus Tectomicrobia bacterium RIFCSPLOWO2_12_FULL_69_37 | reverse complement strand
GAGCCAGGCCTGGGCCAGCGCGAGGCGCGGGCGCCAGAGCGCGCGCCCGCTCAGCACGGGGACGAGCCAGTAGGTCACCCCCATGAAGGTGAGGGTGACCCCCGTGCCCACGGTCAGGTGGAGGTGGCCCACGATCCAGGCGGTGTTGTGGACCACGAGGTTCACGTTGTAGGAGGCGTTGATCAAGCCCCCGATGCCCCCGAAGACGAAGATGAGCATGGAGAGCACCTGGGCGGCCAGGGAGGGGTCCCCCCAGGGGAGCTTGAGGAACCAGGCGAAGTAGCCCCTCCCGCCCCTCGCCCGGGCGCCGCTCTCGAGCGAGGCCACCACGTTGAAGAAGGTGAGGAGGCTCGGGAAGAAGACGCAGAAGGTGAGGAAGGCGTGCATGAACTTCCACGCCTGGGCGATGCCGGGGTCGGTGTACTGGTGGTGGAAGCCGACCGGGATGGAGAGCAGCAGGAAGAGGATGAAGGAGACGCGCGCCATCGGGTCGCTGAAGAGCCTTCCCCCCGCCTGCCGGGGCACCAGGGTGTACCAGGAGACGTAGGCGGGCAGCAGCCAGAAGTAGACGATGGGGTGGCCGGTGAACCAGAAGAGCACCCGCGCCAGGAGCGGGTTGGTGTTCTTCACCAGGCCCAGCGACCAGGGGATCATCATGAAGAGCATCTCCGCCGCGATGCCGAGGGAGGAGATGGTCCACATGATGAAGGTGACGAGGCTCATGAAGGCGGGCAGCGGGGTGCGCTCCCCGGGGTGCTCCCGCCGCCAGGCCCGCACGGTGAGGCCCAGGTTGAGCGTCACGAGCCAGGTGGCCGCGACGACCAGGGTGAGCCCCACGTAGAAGGCCCAGTGGGCCTTCATCGGGGGGTAGAAGGTGAAGAGGACGGTGGCCTCGTTCAGCACCAGGGGGACGGCCGCCAGCACCAGCCCGGCCGTCATGAGCCAGAAGGCGATCCATCCCAGCCCCCGGCCCGCCAGGGGCCG
>MGDP01000119.1:0-11571 GCA_001790955.1 Candidatus Tectomicrobia bacterium RIFCSPLOWO2_12_FULL_69_37 | reverse complement strand
CAGCCCCCGGCCCGCCAGGGGCCGCCCGAGGGACCAGCCGGTGACGAGGGGCAGGAAGCCGCTGATGAAGAAGGTGGTCCACACCAGGACGTTCAGCACCCCGTGCAGGCTGAGCCCGTGGTAGTAGGAGCGGACGACGGGCGCGAGCTTGGGGTAGAGGTTGATGCCTGAGTACTCCAGGGCCTGGAGGAGCCCCGTCGCCACCCCGCCGAGCAGGGCGGCGAGGGCGACGGCGAGGTAGGCCGCCGCCATCCGGCCCTCCGCGGTCCAGCCGGCCGAGTCCGCCTTCATTTCTTCGCCTCGGCGATGACCTTGCCGAACATGATGTGGTGCGCCACGCCGCAGTACTCGTGGCAGACGAAGGGGTACTCCCCCGGCTTCTCGAAGCGCGCCGAGAAGCGCGTCACCTGGCCGGGCACCACCATGACGTTGGCGCTCGTCCCCTTGATGATGATCCCGTGCACGATGTCCCGGCTCGTGACGGCGAACTCCACCGTCGAGCCCGCGGGCACCCGGACCGCGTTCGGGGTGAAGCTCCAGATGCCGGCCACCATGTTCACCTGGTAGCGGTTGGGGCCGGCCGGGAAGGTGCCGGGCTTGTCGAAGGGGGGGGTCTTGGCGAGCTGGGCGGGGTCGAGCGTGCCCTCCACCCCGGGGAGGTCGTGCCCCCGCCCGATCGCGGCCCACAGGAGGAGGCCCAGCATAATCACCGGCAGCGCGATGCTGGGCAGGATCCACATCAGCTCGGCTTTGTAGACGGAGCCCTTGCTCACCCGCCTCACCCTCCCCACAGGCGGAGGTAGGCGTTCGCCCACAGCAGGGCCAGGAGCGCCAGGAAGGCCAGCATGAAGGCGAGGGCGCCCTTGGGATGGTGGCTGGGCTCCATGGGGTCCTCCTTTGCGGGGGTCCCGGTTCCATGGTGCCAGGAAAGGCCGATGCGGGGTTCATTCTTCCCGATGGCGATACGAAAGGCAAACGGGAGAGGTCAAAGCCGCCCCGGGCGCGCGGGGCGGGGGCGCGGAAGGCGGGCTATTCCAGGCGGCTGCCGGGCTTGGCCGGGGCGGGGATTTCCTCCTGGGGCCAGGTGAGGAGCTCAAGGCGGGGGGCGGCGCCCTCGCGGGGTTCCCCGCGGCGCGGCTCTCCGGGGCAGGCGGGCGCCCTCCCGGCCTGGGCGCGCAGGCCCGCTGGGGCGCAGGCGGCGGGCGGGACGGGAAGGGGTGGGATCTGGTCCGGTCCCGGGCCGGCCCACGCCGCCGTCATCGCCAGGGGGACCGCCGCCAGCGCGGCGGCGGTCAAGGGCTTCCACGAACGCGGCATCGGAATCTCCCACTCGCGGGGTTCTGCCGGGCGCCCGGGTCTAGCGGTCCCCCGGAGGGGGCCTCGGCCGGGCCGTCTCCCTTTGAGATGCCAAGGCCGTGCCGCCCCGGCGCGGGAGTGAGGGAAGAGGCGGAAAAGTGTGAGGGGGATCACACTTTCCTTTTCCGGGGAACTCCCGCGGCCCGGGCCCGCCTCCGGCGGGAGGAGCTTCTTGCCGGGTGGGCGCCGCGGTTCCGTCTCCCCAGGCTCCGTTGGCCTCGCGCAGGGGGGCCGCATCTGCTACGGTCCTCCGCCTGGGAGGCGCGCCGCCGTTCCCGGGGAGGGCCCTGCCCGTTCATGACCGACACCGCGCTCGCCGTCCTCTTCGCGATCGGCAACGCCTTCACGGTGAGCTTCCTGAACCTCTTCGTCCGCCGCGCCAAGCGCCACGCCAACGCGGCCACCGGGGTGCTCATCGGCCTCCTGGTGGGCTTGCCCTTCATGGCGGGCGCGGCCTTCTGCTTCTGGGAGCCGGGATGGTGGAACTGGAAGGCGTGGGCGCTCTTCGCGGCCTCGGGCGCGGTGGGGCCTTCGATCGCGCGGGTATTCTACTTCCTCGCCATCCACCGGCTGGGGGTGCCCCGGGCCATCCCCCTGCTCTCGACCATGCCCATCGCGGCGGCGGCGATGGGGATAATCTTCCTGGGCGAGCGGCCGGGGCCGGCCGTGCTGGCGGGGACGGTCCTCGTGGTCCTGGGCTGCATGGCCATCACCTCCCAGCGGGCCGGGGACGCCCCCTGGAGCCGGCGCGACATGTGGCTCCCCTTCGCCTCGGTGGCGGCCTTCACCCTCTCGCACGTCTGGCGGAAGGTCGGCCTCTCCCTCGTGCCCTCGCCCGTCCTGGGGCTCACGGTGATGAGCGCGGCGGGTGCCCTCTGCCTCTGGCTCTTCGGCGGGCTCCTCACGAAGGAGCAGCGGCCCGGCCTGGGCGGCCGGGGCGCCTGGCGCGTCTACGGGGTGGCGGGGCTGTTCAACGGTGGCTCCGTCCTGCTGCATTTCTACGCCCTCCAGCACGGGGACCTCACCGTGGTCATCCCCCTCGCCTCGACGGCGCCCTTCTTCTCCCTTGTGCTCAGCTGGATCTTCCTGCGTGACCTGGAGCCCGTGACGGGCTGGATCGTGGCGGGGACGGTGCTGGTGGTGCTGGGCGGGGCGCTGATCACCTGGCGGGTGCTGTGAGGGGAGGAGGGGGCGGGCGCCGCCCGCCTTTATCCGATGACGGATACCTGGCTCGCCGTGGTGTACTCGCTCGCCAGCGCGATCACGATGGGGCTCTTCAGCTTCCTCGTGCGGCGGGCGGAGAACCGCGCCAACGCCGTGACCGGCGTGCTCATCGGGCTCGCCGTCAGCCTGCCCTTCATGGCCGGCGCCACGCTCCACCTCTGGCAGCCGGGATGGTGGAACGTCAAGGCGCTCGTCTTGTTCGCCGCCGCGGGGGCGATCAACCCGGCCGTGGGCCGCGTGTTCCTCTTCCTCTCCATCCACCGGCTGGGCGTGGCGCGCGCGGTGCCCCTGATCTCGGCCTTGCCCCTCGCCACCGCCGGGCTGGGGATCGCCTTCCTGGGGGAGCGCCCCGGCCCGATCGTGGCGGCGGGGACCCTCCTCGTGGCGGCGGGGTGCATGGGCATCACGTCGAGGAAGGGGATGGAGGGAGGGTGGGACCGGCGCTTCGTGTGGATGCCCTTTGTCTCGGTGGCGGCCTTCTCGGTCGCCCACCTCTGGCAGAAGATGGGCCTCGCCCTCGTGCCATCCCCCATCCTGGGGCTCACGGCGATGAGCCTCTCGGGCGCCGCGTGCCTCCTTCTGTTCGGCGGGCTTCTCCCTCGGGCCCACAGGCCCGCCCTGGGGCGCGGGGCCGCGTGGATCTATCTGGGGCTGACGGGCCTGCTGAACACCCTGTCCATCCTCTTCCACTTCAGCGCTCTGCGCTACGGCGACCTGACCGTGGTGGCGCCCCTGTCCTCGACGGCGCCTTTCTTCTCCCTGCTGCTGGGCTGGGCCTTCCTGCGCGAGTCGGAGCGGGTGACCCTCTGGGTGGTGGCGGGGACGACGCTGGTGGTGCTGGGCGGGGCGCTCATCACCTGGCGGGTGCTGTGAGGGGAGAGCGCATGGGGAGGCCCGGCCGGTGAGCAACGCCTTCCTCGCGGTATTCTTCTCGATGGGCACGGCCGTCTTCTCGGCCGGCTTCAGCATCATCGTGCGGCGCGGCCAGCAGCACGGCTCGGCCATCACGGGCGTGATCATCGGCCTCATCGTGAGCGTGCCCATCCTCGTCGCCGCGACCCTCCTCTCCTGGCAGCCCCATTGGTGGAGCCCCGCCTCGTTCCTCTGGTTCGCCCTGGCGGGCCTCACGGGGCCCTCCCTGGGGCGGGTGTTCATGTACCGGGGCATCCACTACCTGGGGGTGGCCCGGGCGATGCCCATGCTGGCCGTCGGGCCGCTCTTCACGGCGCTCCTCGCCACCGTCTTCCTGGGGGAGCGGCCCGGGCCGCTCGTCTGGGCGGGCACCGTCCTCATCACGGCGGGCTGCGCGGCGATCTCCATCAAGAAGAAGGGGGACAAGAGCTGGAGCCGCCGCCACCTGTGGATGCCCCTGCTCTCGGTGGCGGGGTTCGCCGTCTCGAACATCTTCCGCAAGGCGGGGCTGAACCTCACGCCCTCGCCCCTGCTGGGGATCACCGTGACGAGCCTGATGGGCCTCCTCTGCCTGCTCGCCCTGAGCCGCTTCCTCTCCCCGGGCCAGCGGCCCGACCTGCGGCCCGGCAAGGCCTGGGCCTTCTACAGCGCCTCCGGCCTGGCGAACACCTTCGCCTTCTTCCTCCACTTCGTCGCCCTCTCCTACGGGGACCTGACCCTCGTGACGCCCCTCTCCTCGACCTCCCCGCTCTTCGCCCTCTTCTTCAGCTGGCTCCTGCTTCGGGACGTGGAGCGGGTGACGGGCTGGATCGTGGGGGGGACGGCGCTGATCGTGCTGGGGGTGGCGCTGATCGCCTGGCGGATCGCGTGAGGGGCTAGGCGGGCCGCCCTTCGAGGAGGGAGGTCTTGGTGTAGAGGGCGTCGAGGGAGAAGCCGCGGGCGGCGAGGTTCTCCCGCCCGCCCTCCTCGCGGTCCACGAGGCAGAGCACCTGGACCACCTCCAGCTTCGCCCCCTGGGCCGCCTCGATGGCGCTCAGGGTGGAGCCCGCCGTTGTCACCACGTCCTCGACGATGGCCACCGGCATCCCGGGCGCGAGGTTGCCCATGCCCTCGATGCGGTTCCCCATGCCGTGGCCCTTGGTTTCCTTGCGGATGATGAAGGCGGGGAGATCCAGCCCCTCCAGGGCGGCGGTGAGGGCGATGGCCGTGATCATCGGGTCGGCCCCCAGGGTGGGGCCGCCCACGGCCCGGGCGCCGCTCGCCTTGACGCGGCCGAGGAAGAGCCTCCCCACGAGGCGGGCCCCCTCCCCGTGGAGGGTGGTCTGGCGGCAGTCCACGTAGAAGTCGCTCTCCCGGCCCGAGACGAGGACGACCTTCCTCTTCGCGTAGGACTTGGCGAGGAGGAGCTGGCGCAGCTTCTCCCAGTCCGGGTCAACGGCACTCATTCGCCTTCTCCCGCTCCTCGCGTTGATCCATGAACGGCTCGCAGGGGATGAACGGGGCTCTCTCCCTCTCCCTCTGGGAGAGGGCTGGGGTGAGGGATTCTGTAGGGGCGGGTCTTGTGCCCGCCCAGTCTTGGGCAGCCACAAGGGTCGCCCCTACACCTTCAACCTAGGCGGCGTCCCCTTGGTCGAGCGGCCCGCGCCCCTCCCCGCAGGCGATCAGCGCGGCCTCGGCGAAGGCCTCGGGCACCAGGATGTCCACCCGGCCCATGCCCGTGGCGCTGAACCCGTAGAGGGAGCCCGCCGCTTCGTAGCGCAGGTGGACTGGGATGCCCTCCGCCTCGAGGCGCGAGCGGACGATCATCGCCTCCATCTGCCCCCCGGCCGTCTTCACCAGCCGGAGGGAGGGGAGGGCGTCCGCATCGGAGAAAAGCGCGTCCCACATGTCCATGCCGCTGTCCGAGGGGGTGATCCCGCGCCGCTGCCCGGGGTTTCAGTATTCTCCCCGTTCCGGCGGGCCGAGTAAACCGCCCCCAGGTTGGTCCGCCCGCAGGGATGGTGCTACTGTGGCCGGGGGGTGAGAGGAGGCCGACGCTTTGATCCGGTTGAGATTGATGGCCGCGCCCGCCGCCCTTCTGTGCGCCGCCCTCGCCTGGAGCGAAGCCGGGGCCCAGGCCCCTCCCTTGCCCGGCGGCTCCGCCCCCGGGCCGGGGCAGAAGCCGAAGGAAGCGTTCGTCCTCGTGATCGACCCCGGCCACGGCGGCCGGGACGAGGGGAGCAAGGGCCCGGGGCTGCTCGAAAAGGACGTCACCCTCAAGGCCGCCAGGCTCCTCGGCGAGAGGCTCAAGCGCTACGAGGGCATCAAGGTCGTCTTCACCCGGGAGGACGACAAGGAGCTCACCCCCGTCCAGCGCGCGGCCGTCGGGAACTTCCACGCCGCCTCCTTCTTCCTCTCGATCCAGGCCGACGCCTCCTGGCGCCCCGGGGCGCGCGGGGCCTCCATCTTCCTCTCGGCCCCCCAGCGCCCCCCCCGGGTGGAGGGGGAGCCCTCCGAGGCGATGGCCCTGCGCTGGCAGCGGGGCCAGAACGTCCACCTCGCGGGGAGCCTCCGCTTCGCCCAGGACCTCCAGGCCCGCTTCGCCGCCATCCCGGGGGCCGGGAAGCCTCCCATCCTCACCCTGCCCCTCCAGAACCTCGAGGGCGCCCGCATGCCCGCCGCCTACGTGAGCCTCGGGGTGATCTCCACCCCCGAGGAGGCCGCCCGCCTGCGGGAGCTGAACGAGGAGAACCCCTACATCCTCGCCCTCGAGGCCGAGATCGCGCGCTTCGCGGGGCTGGCCAAGCCCGGGGAGGCTCCCCCGGCGCCGCAGGCCCCCGCGCCCGCCTCGCCGGGCTCCGCCGCCTCGCGGCCGGGAGGGGACTGAGATGAGGCGGCGCAGGCGCGGGCTCTTCTGGTTCCTCCTGTGGATGGCGCTGGGGGCCGCCGCCGCGATCTACTTCTTCGACCCCCTGAGCGACCTCATCCAGCGGGGCCGGCGCGCCGCCTTCGGCCCCTCCGAGCCCGGGCGGCCCTCCCTCGCCCCCACGATCCACGTGGTGCTCTTCTTCCCCGGCGCGGAGACGGACCTCCTCGCCCCCTACCCCGCCGAGGTGGAGCAGGGCAAGGAGCCCGTCCAGACCGTGCGGAACGTCCTCGCCGCCCTCCTCGAAGGCCCCAAGCGGCCCGGCTACGCCCCCGCCGCCCCCCCGGGCGCCAAGCTGCGCACCGCCATCCCCGGCCCGGACGGCACCCTCTACGTGGACTTCGACCGCGCCTTCCGCGCCGGCCACCCCGGCGGGGCCTGGAGCGAGTACCTCACCGCCCACGCCGTGGCCAACACCGTGGTCTTCAACTTCCCGAAACACTTCGAGCAGGTGGTCCTCCTCGTCGAGGGCCAGGAAGCCGAGACCATCGCCGGCGCCCTCTCCCTCTACGAGCCCCTGCGCCTGCGGGAGGACCTCGTGGCCAAGGAGGCCGCCCAACCCGCCCCGGGCGCGCCGAAGCCCGCCAGGCCAGTTGCCCCTCCGGCGCAGAATCCGCCGCAGGCCCCGGCGAGGCCCTAAGAGACGCCCGCCGCCTCCCCGATGCTCTCCCGCACCACCCCCACCATCCAGGCGATCTCGTCCTCGGTCACGCAGTAGGGCGGCATGAGCACCACCACGTCCCCGAGGGGGCGGATGGCGAGGCCCCTCTTGCGCGCCGCGAGGATGACCCGCCGCCCCATGCGCAGCGCGGGGTCGAAGGGGGTCTTCGCGGTTTTGTCCTTCACGAGCTCGATCCCGGCCATGAAGCCCAGCCCGCGCACCTCGGCCACCTGGGGGAGGCCGCGCAGGCCCTCCAGCTCCCGCCAGAGGCGGGCGATCTTGGGCTGGAGAGCGTCGAGGGTCTTGTCCCGCTCGAAGATGTCGAGGTTCGCGAGGGCCGCCGCGCAGCCCAGGGGGTTGCCGGTGTAGGAATGGCCGTGGAAGAAGGTGCGCCCCTCGGCGGGCGCCCCCCGGAAGGCGTCGAAGATCGCCTCGGTCGCCAGCGTCGCCGCGAGCGGCAGGTAGCCCCCGGTGATGCCCTTGGCCAGGCAGAGGATGTCGGGCGCGACCCCCGCGTGCTCGCAGGCGAACATCCGGCCCGTCCGCCCGAAGCCGGTGGCCACCTCGTCGGCGATGAGGAGCACGTCCCCCTCGGTGCAGGCCTCGCGGATTTTTTGGAGGAACCCGGGGTGCTGGACGATCATCCCCGCCGCCCCCTGCACCATGGGCTCCACGATGACGGCGGCCAGCTCCCCGGCGCGGGCGAGGATCTGGGCCGCGGCCTCCTCCCCCGAGCAGCGGGGGCAGCCCGCTCCGCCCGGGCACCCGAGGGCGTGGGGGCTCTCCGCCCGGAGGACCGGGAAGAGCAGGGGCGCGAAGACGCGGTGGAAGAGGCCGATCCCCCCCGCGCTCACGGCGCCCAGGGTGTCCCCGTGGTAGGCGAGGTTCAGGGCCAGGAAGCGCCGCTTCTCCGGGCGCGCGGGGGCGCGCTGGCGCTGGTACTGGAAGGCCATCTTGAGGGCCACCTCGACCGCGGTGGCCCCGCTGTCGGAGTAGAAGACGCGGGTGAGCCCCCGGGGGGCGAGGCGCGCGAGGCGCGCGGCCAGCTCGATGGGGGCCGGGTGGCCCATGCCGAGCTGGGTGGAGTGGGCGATCCGGCCGAGCTGCTCGCGGACGGCCCGGTCGATCTCCTCCCGGCGGTGGCCGTGGAGGTTCACCCAGAGGGAGGAGACGCCGTCCAGGTAGCGGCGGCCCTCCACGTCGATGAGCCAGGCGCCCTCCCCGCGCTCGGCGATGAGGGGCGGGTCCTCCCGCTCCCACTCGTCCATCGGGGTGAAGGGGTGCCAGAGATGCTTGCGGTCGAGCGCCGCCAGCCGGCGGAGGCGCTCCTTCCCGTCCATCGGATCAGGGGCGCTGGGCGAGGACGACGGCCTCGATCTCGTCGAAGACGAACCGGCCCTCCTCCTCCCGGGGGGCGAGCCAGTGCCGGATGGCGGGCGAGGCGTTGCCGAGGAAGGCGCGCAGCTCCCCCTTGGCCTTGGCGTCGAGGTGGGGCCGGTTGGTCCATTCGTCCATGGCCATCTTCTTGCGCAGGGTTTCGCAGTGGAGGATGCGCAGGCCCGCCGCCTCCATCATCTCGACGAGGGCGGGAACGGTGTCGCAGCGATTGTGGCTGGGGTCGCGCACCTTCTCGAAGTGGTTGTAGGCGGCCGCCTCGCGGGGCTCCTCGGGGGCCACGTTGTCCACGTACATGAGCTTCCCGCCCGGCTTGAGGACGCGGGCCGCCTCGCGCAGGAAGCGCTGGACGTCGGCGAAGTGGTGGGGGGCGATGCGCACCGAGACGTAGTCCAGCGCGCCGTCCCGGAAGCCCAGGTTCTCGGAGTCCACCCGGAGGAAGAGGGCGTTCCCGACCTTCTTCTCGGCGGCCAGCTTGCGGGCGGAGGCGATCATGCCCCGGGTGAGGTCGCTCGCGATCACCTTGCGGCAGCCCTCGGCCATCTTGAAGGCGGTGTGGCCCGCCCCGGTCGCCACGTCGAGGAGGACGCCTCCTTCGGGCCGCAGCACCTCGAAGGCCCGGGTGAGCGAGTTGCTGCGCGCGTGGGGGGTGCTGGTGATGTAGTAGTCCGAGTCCCGGTTGTAAATGCGCTGGACGGCGGCGCGCTGCTCCTTCGAGGTGTCCATCGGGGGCTTCCTCCCGGGGGAGAGCTTTCCGTTCAGGGACCGGGGGAGGATAGCCCCGGAGGGGCCTGCCGCTCAACCCTCAGAACCCCGCCTTGGTCAGCCAGCGCAGGGGCGCGAGGCTCAGCTCCGGCAGGTAGGTGATGAGGAGAAGCGCCGCAAACAGGAGCCCCAGGAAGGGAAGGGAGGACCGCCAGACCTCGTTCAGGGGGAGCCGGAAGCGGTTGGCCGAGATGAAAAGGTTGAGGCCCAGGGGCGGGGTCGTGAATCCGACCTCCAGGTTCGTGAGGAAGATGATGGCCAGATGGATGGGATGGATGCCGAACTCCTTGGCGATCGGAAGGATGAGGGGGACCACCACCACGATGGCCGCGTAGAATTCCATCAGGCAGCCCACGACCAGGAGAAAGAGGTTCAGCGCCAGGAGGAAGAGCCAGCGGTTCACGATCCAGGTCTTCATGGCCTCCAGGAGCCGCTGGGGCACCTGCTGGTCCACCAGGTAGTTCGTGAGCCCGAGCGCCGCCCCGAGGATGATCAGGATCACCCCGACCAGGACCATGCTCTCGCGCGCGATGCGGGGCACGTCCCGCCAGAGGTCCAGGTCGCGGTAGATGAAGACTTCGGCGACGAGGACGTAGAAGGCCGCCACCGCCGCCGCCTCCGCCGCGGTGTAGAAGCCCCCGTAGATCCCCCCCAGGATGAGGACCGGGAGCGGCAGCTCCCAGGCCGCCCCGCGCAGGGCCGCCCCCAGGGCCGCGCCCGAGAAGGGGGTGCGCGGGGCCGTGCGCCCCCCCGCCCAGAGGCTGTAGCCCCCCAGGACGGCCATGAGGAGGAGGCCCGGGACGACCCCCGCCAGGAAGAGGTGGTCGATGTTCACCCGGGCCACCACCCCGTAGAGGATGAGGGGGAGGCTCGGCGCGAAGAGCAGCCCCAGCCCTCCGCAGGTGGTGACGAGGCCCAGGGAGAAGCGCTCCGGGTAGTTGTCCTGGAGGAGGGAGGCGTAGAGGAGCCCCCCCAGCGCCACGATGGTGGCCCCGGAGGCCCCCGTGAAGGAGGTGAAGAAGGCGCAGGTGACCAGCGTCACCACCGCCAGCCCGCCCGGCATCCAGCCGAGCGCCGCGCGGGCGAGGGCCGTCAAGCGGTGGGGGGTGCGGGCCTCGGCCATCAGGAAGCCCGCGAAGGTGAAGAAGGGGATGGCGACGAGGGCGGGGGCGTCCGTCATCCGGTAGAGCTCGATGATGACCGCCGCCGCGCTCACCCCCTCGGAGGCGAAGCCCCACAGGGCGGCCGCGCCCATGACGGCGAACATGGGGGTGCCCAGGAGGGCGATGGCGGTGAAGAGGAGCCCCGCGAGCGCCGTCATGGGCGGGCCCCTTCGCGCTGGGGGGGCCTCCCCCAGGCGGCGGCGGCCAGGAAGCGGAGGCTCATCAGGGCGAAGCCGGCGGGCAGGACGATCTCAAACGCCCACGCCGGGAAGACGCCCGCGATCCGGCTCCCCGCCTCCCACTCCCCCAGCACGAAGAGGAGCGAGGCCCGGGCGAGGAGCGCGCACGCCGCCGCCCCGCAGAGGTCGGCCAGCCGGCGGACCCGCCCGCTCCAGGGCGGGGGGATGGCGCGGGAGAGCACGTCGATGTGGATGTGGCGGCCCTCCCCCCGCGTGGCGAGGGAGGCGCCCACGAGCCCCAGCCAGAGCATCCCCTGGCGGAGGAGGAGGTCGGCCGAGAAGATGCCGGTGTGGAAGAGGTTGCGCAGGACCACTTGGAGGAAGCCCACCCCCACCATCCCGATCAAGAGGACGGCGAGGAAGGCGCCCTCGAAGCGGGCGAGGCCCGCGTCGAGGGCCTCCCAGCGCCTGCGCAGGGCCCCCGGCATGGTCTCAGCGGGGGGCGGCGAGCGCCCGGCGGGCCCGGGCGAGGAGGCCGGGCGGGATGAGGGCGCCGAGCACCTTCTTCTCGGCCTCTTGCCCGATGCGCCTGAGCTCTTCCATCTCCCCGGGGGAGGGCGCGGGGCCGAGCCGGAGGCCGCGCTTGCGCATGGCCTCGACGGCGCGCCCGTTCTCGGCCCGGGTCAGGCGCCGGAGCTCCTCCATCCGCGCGCGCGTCTTCTCCAGGAGGAGGCGCTGGTGGGCGGGGGCGAGGCGGCCGAAGGCGTCCTTGCGCACCACGATGGCCCCCGTCACGTTCGCCATGGGGACGGGGCTCATGTACCGGACCTTGGTGAACCACTGGAGGGCCACCGCGCCGAGGGGGTTCGCGTACACCGTGTCGATCAAGCCCGTCTGGAGGGAGGTGAGCACGTCCGTCACGTTCAGCGGGATGGGCCGGACCCCCAGGGCCTCGAAGTAGGCCCGGGCGAGGGGGTCCCCCTCCCACATCCACACCTTCTGGCGCAGGAG
>MGDP01000118.1 GCA_001790955.1 Candidatus Tectomicrobia bacterium RIFCSPLOWO2_12_FULL_69_37 | reverse complement strand
TCCGCCCTGGTCATCCCCTGGTGCACCTACACCGACCCCCAGGTGGCCGCGGTGGGGACGCCCGAGGCCGAGGCGGCCGCCCAGGGCGTCGAGACGCAGGCCTTCCTCCAGCCCCTCGAAGGGGTGGACCGGGCGGTGCTGGACGGGGAGACCGAGGGCTTCGCCAAGGTGTGGGTGAGGAAGGGGACGGACGAGATCGTGGGCGCGGTGGTGGTGGCCCGGAACGCGGGGGACATGATCGGGCTCTACGTCCTGGCCATCCAGAGGCGCCTGGGGCTCAAGGCGCTGGCGGGCCTCATCCTGCCCTACCCGACCCAGGCCGAGGCGGTGCGGAAGACCGGGGACCTCTACAACCGCACCCGCCTCACGCCTGCGGTCCAGAAGTGGATGGGGCGCTGGCTCAAATGGCGGCGGGGAGGGGACTGAGCCTCCCCCCGGCGGAGCTTCCCGCCGCGCCTCTAGGTATATGATCTGAACAGGTTGCTCACCAAGCAAGCGCCCAAAGGACCGCGTTTCGGGCAGCTTCGCCCCTCTCCCAGAGGGAGAGGGAAAAACCCCGGACCTTCTTCGGGTGAACAAGGCTGCGAGGATTTGCCTCTAGGCCGGGCGCCAGAAGGGGCGGTCCTGGGTGACCGCCTTCAGCACCGCGTTCCGCTCCGGGACGAAATCCATCATGCCGGAGACGAAGTGCCCGTTCAGGCGCTCGCGGTACCACGCTACGCCCCACAGCCTGCGCACCCAATCCAAGGGCAGCAGCCCCTGCGGGTCGCCGAACCCGGCCCAGTTGCGGGCGTGCTCTTCCGACCGGAAGAGGTTCATCCGGCTTCAGCTGTAGGGGAGGTTCTTCCGCCAGTCCTTCCGCGGGATGTCGATGTAGCCGAAGATCCCCTCCGGCTCGGCCTTCTCGACCACCCCGTCGCGGACGTCCAGGCGGATGAGCTCGCCGCAGTCCAGGCAGGGCGCCTCGACCGTGACCGTCCTGCCGGGGAAGAGCCAGCAGACCGCCAGCGCCTCGAAGCCGCACTGGGCGAACCACTTCTGCCGCCCCTCCACCGTGATGCGGTACTGGGTGGGCAGGTTGTTGAGGGGGGCGAAGGAGGCGATGAAGTCGGTGCCCGGGTGGAACCAGCAGGGGATGCCCGTCCCCATCAGCTCGTGCAGCACCTTCTTGCCTTCCTCGGGAGGCACGGAGAGCGCGCGGGCGACCTCCGTGTAGTGCGGGGCGAACCCCCGCTCCACCATGGTGCTCAGGACGTAGTGGAACGTCTGATCCATCAAGGACGAATCGGCCATGACTGCCCCTCCCTTGAGAGAGAATGCCGGCCGGCCGACCCAGGCGGGCTGCTCACCTTCCGTTATAATACTCGATGTCCTCGGGCTTGGGCTTCCACTCCTTGTTGGTCGGCCACTCCTTGGTGCGCGAGGCCATGCCCGCCCCGCAGCGCACGCGGTAGAGCAGGGTGCGCTCCGGCCCGTTGGCGTACTCGTGCAGCTCGCCCGGGGGATGGACGATGAACTGCCCCGGCTTCACGTCCACCGCCTGGCCGGGCACCTTCATCTTGCCCCCGCCCGTGAAGCAGAAGTAGATCTCGGTCGCGTCGGGGTGGGCGTGGTTGGGGCTCACCTGCCCGGGCTCCCAGCAGGCGACCGTCACGTCCACCTTGTCCCACCGGGTCTCGAACCGGCCCAAGACCTTCTCGACGTGCCGCTCGGGCTTGAACTGCGCCTCCTTCTGCAGGTCGTAGACGTGCATGGTGTCTCCTTGAAAAGAGGAAATGGCCGAAGCTCCCTCATTCCTCCCGCCCCCGGCTAGTGGGCGGCGAACTCCTCGCAGATGGCGGCCATGTACTTGGCCCCCTCGATCAGGTGCTCGACCTTGAGGTTCTCGTTCGCGCTGTGGGTGCGGGCGGTGACGTAGCCGACGCCGGTGCTCACCAGGGGCATCCCCAGCTCGCGGATGACCATCCAGGTGGGCGTCCCCCCGACCCCGAAGGGATTGATGACGGCGTCCTTCTCGTAGAGGTGGCGGGAAGCCCGCTCGCAGGCCCGGACGAGATCGCTCTCCGGGTCGCTCTTGGCGGGGTAGGAGCGGAAGAGCATCCGCACGCCGACGTCGGCGAAGCCGTGCTTGTCCAGGTGGCGGCGAATGCAGGCCGTGATCTTGGCCGGGTCCTGGTTCACCACGAGGCGGAAGTCGAGCTTGGCGCGCGCCCGCCCCGAGACGATGGTCTTGACCCCCTCGCCTGTGTAGCCCGCGTCGAAGCCCGCGATGTTGAAGGAGGGCACCGTGAGGTGGCGGCGGGGCAGCCCGGCGTCCGGCAGGTCCAGGACGAACCGCCGCAGGGCGAAGCGGCGCTTGCGCTCCTCCCCGGCGTAGGGGGGGATGCGCTCCAAAAGCTCCTCCTCCTTGGCGGTGAGGGGAGCCACGTCGTCGAAGAAGCCCTCCACCTTCACGTTCTCGTTCTCGTCCTTCATGGTGTTGAGGGCCCACACGAGACGCCAGGCGGCGTTCTCGTAGATCTGGCCGTTGCTGGAGTGAAAGTCCACGTTCGCGGTGCGGCAGGTGAGCTCCAGGTAGAGGAGGCCCTTGTTCCCCAGGTCGAGGACGGGCACGTCCTCCCGGAAGGTGTCCTCCCAGACGCAGCCGTCCGCGGCGAGCAGCTCCTTGTGGGCCGGGATGAAGGTCTCGAGCGAGGGGCTGCCGATCTCCTCCTCCCCCTCGATGAGGTACTTCACGTCGCAGGGGAGCTCCCCCCGCACCGCGAGCAGGGCCTCGAAGGCGGCCAGCCGGCTGATGATGTTCCCCTTGTTGTCCGTCGAGCCTCGCGCGATCACATAGCCGTCCACCACCCGGGCCTCGAAAGGCGGGCTCGTCCACTCGCTCAGGGGCTCCGCGGGCTGGACGTCATAGTGGTTGTAGAAGAGCAGGGTCTTCTTCCCCGCGCCGGGGTGAATCCCGGTCACGATGGGATGGCCCTGGGTCCGGTGCAGCGCGGCCTGGAAGCCCGTCCGCTCCAGCCGCCGCTTCACCAGCGCCGCCATCTCCTCGATGCCCACATGGGCCGTCGAGATGCTCGGCTGGCGGCAGAGCTCCTGGAGGTCGGCGACGATGCGATCGGCGTTTTGGTCGATGTGGGCGAAGACGGGAGCAAGGTCCCTCGAAGCAGGCACTGGGTTCCTCCGGTTTACAGAGAGGCGAACTCCTCGGCGATGGCGGCCATCCACTTGGCGCCGTCGATGAGGTCCGCGACCTTGAGGTTCTCGTTCGCGCTGTGGGTGCGGGAGGTGATGCGCCCCACCCCCGTCGAGGCGAGCGGGATCCCCAAGTGGCGCAGGACGATCCAGGTCGGGGTGCTCCCGTTCCCGAAGGGGTTGATGATGGGGTCCACGCCGTAGAGCCGGCGGGAGGCCGCCTCGCAGGCCCGCACAATTCCGGCGTCGGGGTCGCTCTTGGCCGGGAGGGAGCGGAAGAGGAGCCTGGCCTCGATGTCCGTGAAGCCGCGCCGGTCCAGGTGGCGGCGGACGCAGGCCAGGATCTTCTCGGGGTCCTGGTCCACCACGAGGCGGCAGTCCACCTTGGCGCGCGCCCGGCCCGAGACGATGGTCTTCACCCCCTCCCCGGTGTAGCCCGCGTCGAAGCCCGCGATGTTGAAGGAGGGCGCCGTCAGGTGGCGGCGGGTGAGCTCCCGGTCGGAGAGGCCGAGGAGGTTGCCCCGCAGCTCGAACTTCCTCGCGCGGCCGGCGAAGTTGTAGGGTTTCATCTTGTCCACCAGGCCCTCCTCCTTGGGGCTGAGGGGCCGGATGTCGTCGAAGAAGCCCTCGACCTTGATGTTCTCCTTCTCGTCCTTCATGGTCGAGAGCGCCCACACCAGCCGCCAGGCGGCGTTCTCGTAGATCTGCCCGTTGCTGGAGTGAAAGTCCACGTTCGCGGTGCGGCAGGCGAGCTCCAGGTAGCAGAGCCCCTTGTTGCCCAGGGCGAGGATGGGGATGTCCTCCCGGGTGGTGTTGTCCTCCCAGACGCAGCCCTCCGCGGCGAGGAGGGGCTTGTTCGCAAGGACGAAGCTCTCCAGGGAGGGGCTGCCGACCTCCTCCTCCCCTTCGATGATGTACTTCACGTCGCAGGGCAGCTCCCCCCGCACCGCCAGGAAGGCCTCGAAGGCGGCGAGCCGGCTGACGATGTTCCCCTTGTTGTCGGTCGAGCCCCGGGCGATCACGGCGCCGTCCACCACCCGGGCCTCGAAGGGCGGGCTCGCCCACTCGCTCAAGGGCTCCGCGGGCTGGACGTCGTAGTGGTTGTAGAAGAGCAGGGTCTTCTTGGCTTTCCCTGGCAGGAAGCCGGTGACGATGGGGTGGCCGGGGGTCCTGTGGAGGGTGGCCTGGAAGCCCGTCTCCTCCAGGCGCCGCTTCACCAGGGCGGCCATTTCTTCGATCCCGGTGTGGGTCGTCGAGACGCTCGGCTGGCGGCAGAGCTCCTGGAGGCCGGCGACGGTCTTCTCCGCCTTCCGGTCGATGTAAGCGAGGACATCGTTCAGTTCCGCTTTCTGGGACACTCCCGGCCCTCCTCCACGGCAAAAACCCATGCGTCCGTCCGGTCCTCCGCCGGCTTGATAGGACGAACTCCCCGAAGATATGATTCCTGGGCCTGTTCATCAACCGATCCAAGGGAGCCGCCGCAGGCCTCCCGCCGTCTTCTTCCCGGGGAACACCCCCACACCGAGGAGCCCCCCATGCCCGAAGCCCGCGCCAACGCCAACTGGTTCACCTACTTCCCGGAGGACTACCGCTGGTCGGCCGCCATCTGCGGCATGCTCTCGGGGGCGCGCTTCGGGCAGTCCGAGATCGGCGAGATCGACCAGGTGGGCCGCCGCCTGCGCGAGAAGCTCGGGGACGACGAGCACTGGTTCAACGAGTGGAAGTGGATGGGGGACCGGGTGCGGGCCCTGGGCCAAGCCGCCGAGAAGAAGAAGAACGGCCTCTCGGCCGCCTCGCACTACCTCCGGGCGTGCTCCTACTACCAGATGGGGGAGCGCTTCCGCACCCCCAAGGACAAGCGGGCGCTAGACGTCTTCAAGGCCTCGCTCGACTGCTTCCGCCGCTTCGTCCGGCTGACCGACCGGCCCCGGATCGAGCAGGTCGAGATCCCCTACGAGAGGGGGAAGAAGCTCCCCGCCTACTTCGTCCGCGCCGAGAACACCAAGAAGGCCAAGGCCCCCTGCGTGGTCTTCTTCGACGGCCTGGACGTGACCAAGGAGCTCCAGTACATGCGCGGGGTGGATGACCTCGTCCGGCGCGGCATGAGCTGCCTCATCGTGGACGGCCCGGGCACGGGCGAGTCCATCCGCTTCCGGAAGATCTACCTCCGCCACGACTACGAGGCGGCGGGCTCGGCCGCGATGGACTACCTCGAGAAGCGCAGGGACGTGGACGCCAATCGCGTGGCCGTCATGGCCATCAGCCTGGGCGGCTACTACGCCCCCCGGGTGGCCAGCATGGAACCCCGCTTCAAGGCCTGCGTGGCCTGGGGGGCCATCTGGGACTACCACGAGACCTGGAAGAAGCGTGTCGAGGCCTCCTTCAAGACCGAGCTCTCGGTGCCCGGCCACCACATCACCTGGATCCTGAACGCCAAGTCCCTGGACGAGGCCCTCAAGATGCTGGAGCCCTACCGCCTGGACGGGGTGGTGCAGAAGATGCGCTGCCCCTTCCTGATCACGCACGGGGAGGACGACAAGCAGCAGCCCCTCCACTATGCCCAGTCGCTCTACAAGGCCTCGGGCTCGAAGGACAAAACCCTCAAGGTCTTCACCGTGGAGGAGGGGGGCGCCCAGCACTGCCAGCGCGACAACCTCTCCATCGGCACGGCCTACATGTTCGACTGGCTCAAGGAGAAGCTGCGGGCCTAGCCTTGGAAGATTGCTTTCAGGGGCTACCACCCCTC
>MGDP01000117.1 GCA_001790955.1 Candidatus Tectomicrobia bacterium RIFCSPLOWO2_12_FULL_69_37 | reverse complement strand
GAGGTCCCGGCAGACGAGGTGGCAGGGGTACTCGGGGCTGTGCGCCATGTCCATGCTCGGGGCGTCGGTGGCCACGTTGAGGGCGCCGCATTCGCCGTAGACGTACTCGGCGGCGTCCCGCGTCCAGCCCGCGTAGGCCGTGGTGTAGGAGGGCCGGGGATAGTGCCGCTTGTAGTGGCCGTAGGTGTAGAGGAGGGTGTCGCCCGGCTTGATCTGGAGCTTGTACTTGTCGAGGCGGCGCTTCACGTCGTCGGCGTTGAGGTAGCTGTTGTCCGCCACGTTCTCGAAGTCGATGGCGATGCCGCGGCTGTAGAAGAAGTCGAAGGGCATCTTATCGATGTGGGGGGCGCCCGGGGAGGGATCCAGGTGGCTGATGGAGTCCACGTGGGTGGGCCCGTGCTCGCACATCTGGACGACCCCCGAGTAGTAGCTCATCTCGCTCTTGAAGCGGCCGCTCGCCGCGCTCACCTCGTGGGTCATGTTCGTCCACCGCCAGGTGTCGGGATGGCCCACGAAGACGGGCATGCCGGAGTAGATGGGCTGCGTGAGATCGACGATTTGGTGGTTCTTGTACGCCATGGCGCTCTCCCTGACTCTCGGATAAGGGGATCAGTCCATCCACATGCCGCCGTTCACGTTCAGCACGGCGCCGTTAACGTACGAGGCCCGGTCGCCCGCGAGGAAGAGGATAGCCTCGGCCACGTCCTCCGGCCTTCCGTAGCGCGCGAGCGGGATCTGGCGCTTCCACTCCTCCCCGCGGACGGGGAGCATGTCCGCGATCATCCTCGACTCGATGATCCCCGGCGCGACGGCGTTCACCCGCACCCGGGGAGCCAGCTCGAGCGCCAGGGCCCGGCCGAAACCCACGAGCCCCGCCTTGGACGCGCAGTAGTGGGCGTGGAGGGCGCTCCCCCGCTGGGCGGAAACCGAGGCCAGGTTGACGATCGCGCCCCCCCGCTCCCGGGTGGCCATCGCGCGCCCGGCCGCCCGGCAGACGGCGAAGGCCCCCTTGAGGTTCACCGCCAGGGTTTCGTCCCACTCTTGCTCGGTCATCTCCGCCACGAGGCGGTGGCGGTAGATGCCCGCGCAGTGGACCAGCACGTCCAGCCCGCCCCGGAGGCTCTCCACGGCGGCCTCCACCGCCCCCACGTCCGTCACGTCGAGGAGGCGGCCCTCCGCCCCGGCCCCTTTGGCTTGAAGCTCGGCGCAGGCGGCATCGAGACCCTTGGCGTCGGTGTCGGCCAGGAGGAGGCGGGCCCCCTCCTCCGCGAACCGGCGGGCGGCCGCCCGCGCGATGTCCCCCGCCCCCCCGGTGATCATGACAAGCCGTCCCTCGAACTCTTTCGCCATGGCTCGATCTTCGGGTGACGGCCCGGAGGCCGGATGGGGGGAAGCGGGCCCTGTGCCGATGCGGGAAATCTTAGGTGCACCTCCGGGGGGTGTCAACGGAACGGCCCCCAAATTGACACCCCCTCCGCCGTCCCGTAGGTTCGCAACGGCCCTCCTCCTCTTCTCCCGGAGCCGCCCCGTGACGCGGGACCCGCGGATCTCGGCCATCCTGCTCGCCGCCGGCCTCTCCCAGCGGCTGGGGCGGAACAAGCTCCTCCTCCCGGCGGGAGGGATGCCGGTGGTCCGCCGCGCCGCCCTCGCCCTGGCGGAGTCCCGCGCCGCCGAGGTCATCGCCGTGGTGGGCCACGAGGCCCCCGCCGTCTCGGCCGCGCTGGAGGGGCTGCGCCTCCGCATCGTCCACAACCCCGGCTACGCCCAGGGCCAGAGCACGAGCCTGCGGGCGGGGCTCGCCCAGGCCGCCCCCGAGACGGAGGGCTTTCTCTTCGCCCTGGGGGACCAGCCCCTCCTCACGGCGGGGTGGGTGGATCGCCTGATCGGCGCCTTCGCCGCCGCTCCCGAGGGCACCCTGGCCGCCGCCCTCTACCACGGGGGCCGGAGAGGGAACCCCGTCCTGCTCGCCACCTCTCTGCGCGGGGAGCTCGCTCGGCTTGAGGGGGACGAAGGGGCCCGGAAAATCCTCCGGCGGCTGGAGGAGGAGGGGCGCCTTCTCGCGGTGCCCGCCGGGGAAGAGGACCTCTTCCTCGACCTTGACACCGAGGCCGACCACGCGCGGCTGCTCAAGCGGCTCGGAGGAGGGGGCTGAGGGCCGGTTGGGAAACTCCGCTCCTCCTGCGATAATGCCCTCATCCCCGAAATAAGGAGAGCACTGATGATCCAGCCTTTTCAGATCACGCGGGGCCCGCGCGTCCGCTACGGCCGGGGCGAGGCCGCATTCGTGGGGGAGGAAGCGAAGGCCCTCGGGATGAAGCGCCCGATGCTCCTCACCGACCCAGACCTGTCCGCGGCCGGCGTCCTCGAGCCCATCATCGAAGGCATGAAGAAGGCGGGGGTGGACTTCGCCCTCTACGACAAGGCCGAGCCCAACCCCTCGGACGAGAGCATCCCTCTCACCCGGGCGTTCTACGAGTCGCACGGCTGCCTGGGCATCATCGCCGTCGGGGGCGGCAGCGCCATCGACACGGCCAAGGCCATGGGCACCCTCCTCTCGAACGGGGGGAAGATCTCGGACTACTACGGCGTCAACAAGCCGCCCAAGCGCGTCCCCCTCTTCATCGCCGTCCCCACGACGGCGGGCACCGGGAGCGAGGTGACGCGCGCCTCAATCATCACCGACACCGAGCGGAAGGTGAAGGCTGGCATCCACAGCGAGATGCTCTACGCCGACCTGGCCGTGGTGGACCCCGCCCTCCTCGCCAGGCTGCCGCGCCCGGTCGCGGCGGGCGCCCTGATGGACGCCCTGACCCACGCCATCGAGTCCGCCGGATCGAAGTATTCGGGCCCCTGGACCGAGGCCATGTGCATGCGGGCCATCGGCCTCATCGGCCAGCACGCCCGGCGGTTCGTCGCCGACCCCGCCGACCCCGAGGCCTCCGGCGCGGTCTCCCTGGCCTCCACCCTGGCCGGCGCTTCCTTCACGAACACGGGCCTGGGCATCGTCCACGCCCTCACCCACCCCTACTTCATGACCTTCGGCGGCCACCACGGGACCATCAACGCCATCCTCCTCGCGCCCGTCATGCGCTTCAACCTCCCCGCCATGCGGGAGAAGTACGCCCAGATGGCTCCCCTGCTCGCCGACCCATCCACGGACCCCCGCGACCCCGGCGCCGCCGAGGCCGCCATCGAGGGGGTGCGCGCCCTGGGCCGGGACGTCGGCATCGCCCCCAGCTTCCGGGCCTACTGCGGCTGGTCGGACGAGCCCCTGGACATGATGGCCCGCGAGGCCGCCAAGAGCGCCACGGTCCAGACCAACCCCGTCTTCGCGGGCCCGGCGGAGATGAAGCGGCTCTACCTGGAGTGCGCGGGCTGAGGGAGCGGGAGGGCAGGGGGTGCGCCATCTCAAACCGGCGAGGATGGCCTGGATTCCTTTCCTCGTCCTCCTGCTGAACCTGGGCGGGCTCGGGCTCCAGCAAGTCTACAGTATGTTGAACCTGCGTCCCTACCTTCCCCTGTATGATTCCGCCCAAACCCAGCACATGCGCGAGACCACGCGGGTACTGCTCATGCTGATTCCCGTCGTGTTCTCCGCCGCCTATCTATGGCCCGTCCTCGCTTGGCTCCGGAGCATTCAGGGAGACCCCGTTGACGCCCGGACAGCCCCTTCCCGTGTGGCCGAACGGTGCGCCAATACCCCCCTGATGCTCGCCATGGCCACCTTGCTGATCTGGATTTTCTTTTCCCTCGCGGTCCTTTTCCGAATGCAGATGGTCTTCACGGAATCCACGCTGGGCGCTTGGATACATTTCTTTGTGCGCCCCCTCCTCGCCGGCCTGATCGTGGCCACCGCCATATTCTTTACCACCGAGCACATCTGCCGAACCCACGCCTGGCCGATCCTTCTCGAAGGGATGCCCATCGAGGGGAACCCCCGCCTGTGGAAGATCCGGGTGGGCCACCGCTTGTTCCTCCTCTGGATGGCCGTCAGCTTCCTGCCCCTGGGCGCGGTGGCGATGACGGCCTTCATCCGGCTGGACATCGCGGACCCGGCGTCCAACCCCCAGCACAGGATGGTCATGGTGGTGATCATCTTCATCGGCGCCTCCGCCGCCCTGGGCGGGGCCTGGCTCGCCTGGCTGGTGTCGCGGGCGATGAGCCGCCCCCTCCGGGACCTGGAGGGGGCGATGGGCCGCCTGCGCGGGGGGGATTTCACCGTCCGGGAGCGGACTGCCTCGACGGACGAGATCGGCGCCCTGGCCGAGGGCTTCAACCTGATGGCGGGGCGGCTGGCCGAGAGCTACCGGGCGCTCGAGGCCCGCAACCGCGAGCTGGCCGGGGCCCTTGAGCGGGTGGCCTTCCTCGAGAGCGTCAAGCGCGGGCTCGACCGCTTCGTGCCCGACACCGTCCGGCGCCTGATCGAGGAGGATCCCGACTCCCCTTCGCTCTCGAAGACCCTCCGGGACGTCACCGTGCTCTTCCTGGACATCGAGGGCTACACCCGCCTGAGCGAGCAGCTCCCGAGGGAGGAGCTGAGCCGCCTCGTGGAGCGCTACTTCTCCCTCTACCTCGCCGACATCCGCCGGGAGGGCGGGGACATCAACGAGACCGCCGGGGACGGGCTCATGATCCTCTTTCAGGAGGGGGCGCCCGAGGCCCACGCCGCGGCGGCGGTGCGCGCCGCCCTCGCTGTCCGCTCGATGACCGAGGCGGCGAACGGGGAGGCCCCGGGCCGCCATCCCCCGATCGCGGTGAACATGGGGGTCGCCTCCGGGGAGTGCCACGTGGGCTCGACTCGCCTCCAGGGGCTGGCGGGGGAGCGGTGGACCTTCACCGCCACCGGGCCCGTCACCAACCTGGCCGCCCGCCTCCGCGACCAGGCCCGCCGGGGCCAGATTGTCCTCTCGCCCGAGACGGCCCGCCGGACCGGGGGGCGCTTCCGCCTGCGGAGCCTGGGGCCCCTCGCCCTGAAGAACATCGCCGCGCCCGTCGAGGCGTGGGAGACCGAGGGAGAGCTCGCCTCCACCGCCGCCCGGAGCGGGGAGGCCTAGCCCCATGGCCCTGGGCGAGACCCTCATCACCGAGAGCGAGATCCGCGGCCGGGTCGGGACGCTCGCCCGCGAGGTCGGGGCCGCCCTGCCCCCGGGGGACCTGCACTGCGCCGTCGTCCTCAAGAGCGCCCTCTTCTTCGCGGTGGACCTCCTCCGGGCGCTCGGGCGGGAGGCCTCCCTGGGCTTCGTCTCGGCCTCGAGCTACGGGGGAGGCACCGAGAGCGCGGGCGAGGTGCGCCTCGGCCTGGAGGCCGTGGGCCGGGTGGCGGGGCGCCACCTCCTCCTCATCGACGACATCCTGGACACGGGCCACACCCTCGCCGCCGCCCGGGGGGCCCTCCAGGCCCTGCGGCCCGCCTCCCTGCGGACCTGCGTGCTGCTCGACAAGCCCTCCCGCCGCCGGGTGAGCATCGAGGCGGACCACGTGGGCTTCACAATCGCGGACGTCTTCGTGGTGGGCTACGGCCTCGACTGCGCCGAGGCCTACCGGACCCTGCCCGACATCCGGGCCTGCCGCCCCGGCGCACCCAGCGCACCCGACGCGAAGGAGAGACCGGGATGTTGGAATGGCTGAGCCGCCGCTTTGAGCTGGAGAGCCACGGCACGAGGATCCGCCGCGAGGTCCTGGGGGGGACGACCACCTTCCTCACCCTCTCCTACATCATCTTCGTCCAGCCCGTCGTGCTCTCCCAGGCGGGGATGGACGCCGGCGCCGTCCTGATGGCCACCTGCATCGGCGGGGCCCTCTTCACCGTCCTCATGGGCCTGATGACGAACTATCCCATCGCCATGGCCCCCGCCATGGGCCACAACTTCTTCTTCGCGTTCACGGTCTGCGGCGCCGCCGCGGCGGGCGGGCTGGGCTACAGCTGGCAGGAAGCCCTGGGCGCCACGGCGGTGGCGGGGTTCATCTTCGTCATCCTGAGCCTCGTGGGCCTGCGGGAGAAGATCCTCCACTGCGTCCCCCACTCCCTGCGCCACGCGATCGCGGTGGGCATCGGCCTCCTCATCAGCCTGGTGGGCATGGAATACGGCGGGCTCGTCATCGACCGGCCGGGCACCATCATCGGCCTGGGGGTCCTGACCGCGGCCCCGGTGCTCCTCACCATCTTCGGCCTCGTCGTGATGGGGGCGCTCATCGCGCTGCGGGTGCGGGGGGCGATCCTGATCGGGATGCTCGCCTCGGCCGCCATCGGCCTGGCCTCCGGGCTCATCCGCTTCGAGGGCCTGGTGAGCCTGCCCCCCTCCATCGCCCCCACGTTCCTGCGGCTGGACCTCTTCGGCCGCCTCATGGAGTCCGGCTTCTGGACCGCCGTCTTCATCTTCCTCTTCCTCGACATGTTCGACTCGGTGGGGACGCTCGTGGGCGTGTGCGAGCGGGCGGGCTTCATGAAGGGGGGCATCCTCCCCAAGGCGCGCGAGGCGCTCACGGTGGACGCCCTGGCCACCGTGGGGGGCGCCTCCCTCGGCACCTCCACCATCGTGGGCTACATCGAGAGCGCGGCCGGGGTCGCGGCCGGGGCGCGGACCGGCCTCGCCAACCTGGTGACGGCCGCCCTCTTCCTGCTCTCGATCTTCTTCACGCCCCTCATCCGGACGGTGGCGGGAGGGGTGGGGATCGGCCCCAAGAAGGTGCTCTACCCGGTCATCGCCCCCGCCCTGATCGTGGTGGGCTCGTTCATGATCGCCTCCCTCAAGCAGATCGACTGGGACGACCCGACCGAGTACCTCCCCGCCTTCCTCTGCGCCGTCATCATGCCCTTCACCTTCAGCATCACCGAGGGCATCGCCTTCGGCTTCATCCTCTACTCTATCCTGAAGGCCGCCACCGGCCGGGCCGGGGACGCCCACCCCCTCGTCCACTGCCTCTCGGTCCTTTTCGTCCTCCGCTACGCCTTCCTGGCGGCGTGATTTTTTCTCCCCGGAATACCCCGGAATATCCCGGAAATCCCAGGAATCCCGGGAGGGGCCCTCCCTCCCGGGGCGGGGGGCCGCCCCGCCCGCCTCGATGATAAAAAGAGGGGGTATTGCCCGGTAATATCCGTGAAATCCCCGGACGCGCTCCGAGGCACGCGATTTTCCCCGCTGGAATTCGCATGAAAACAGTGGAATTTTCATTTTCACCGGCTCTCGCGGCTCCCCATCTGTAGGAGGGTTGAAATCCGCCCCCGCGGACGCGCAGGTGCACCGCCCCACGGGGAATGTACCCCCGGCCGGCGGACGATCTCCCGCCTCAAATTCCCCCAAACGCCGGCGCCGCGGCGGCCCGGCCCCTCCGGTGGCGCCCCCGGGGGCTTCCCCGTAGAATGGCCTGGAAAGACAATCCCCTCTCAGGAGACGCCCGTGAACCCCAGCGGCCTCGCCACCCAGATCGACCCCGAGCGCGTCGTCATCACCGAGGAGGTCCGGGACTCGGACATCCCGGTCCACCTCATGTACGTCGAGACCATCGACGGCCTCTACACCCCCATCGGCCTGCGCAAGCCCCACGGGGAGGGGCCCTTCCCCATCGTCCTCCTCGCCTCCGGGAACGGCAGCGAGGGCATGCGCTGGGTGCGGGACGCGGTGCAGAACCGGGGCTACATCATGGAGCGCCTGCTCGCCGCGGGCTACGCCTGCGCCTGGCTGCGCTACCGGGCCGAGATCGAGCTCGGCTACAACACCGGGGGCAAGCTCATGCGCGGGGTGCGCACCCGGCGCCTCCTCCTCAACCGCTCCCCCCTGGAGTACGAGGACGAGATCTCCATCATCGAATACGTGAAGACCCTCCCCTGCGTGGACGGGAGCCGGGTCGGCCTCCTCGGCATGAGCCACGGGGGGGAGATGATCCTCAAGATCACCTCGGAGTATCACGGCGTGGCCTGCGCCGTGGCCAGCGAGCCCGCCTCGCACGAGTTCCTCGTCCTCCACCCCGAGGGGAGCCAGGGCTTCGACCCCAACACCCGGCTGCGCCAAGTGGACGAGGAGGAACTGGGCCCGGCGGCCAAGATACTCGCCCGGGTGGACCGGAAGACCGCCCTGGAGCGCATCCGCACCATCCGCACCCCCATCCTCGTCATGGGGCGGGAGACGGACCACCTCCAGGGGGTGTTCCGGGCCACCTACGAGCTCCTGAAGGAGGCGGGCAAGGACGCGGAGTGGGTCTCCTACGACCACCCCGAGCACGGCTACGTCTACCCCATCCGCGCCGGGAGCGGCCGCTACGAGCCGGACCCAGTGCAGCTCGACTCCATCGCCAAGGTCATCGCCTACTTCGACAGGCATTTGAAGCGGTAGGCGTTTCCACCCGCCAGGAGGGCGCCATGACCCTTCCCACCCGCGCGACCATCATCGAGGTGGGGCCCCGGGACGGCCTCCAGATCGAAAAAACCTTCGTCCCCACCGAGGCCAAGGTGCGCCTGGTGGACCTCCTCACCGCGGCCGGGGTGCCCCGGATCGAGGTGACGAGCTTCGTCCACCCCAAGCACGTCCCCCAGATGGCGGACGCGGAGGAAGTGCTGGCCCGCATCCAGCGGCGGCCGGGAACGAATTACGAGGCCCTGGTGCCCAACGCGCGGGGCATCGAGCGGGCGCTCAAGTGCAAGGTGGACCGCATCGTGCTCTTCGTGGCGGCGAGCGAGTCCTTCAACCAGAAGAACCTGCGCGCCGGGCGGGAGGCGATGCTGGGCGCGGCGCGCGAGGTGGCGAAGGCGGCCCGGGAGGCTCGCCTCCCCATGCGCGGGGGGGTGGTCACCGCCTTCGGCTGCCCCTACGAGGGCCGGGTGCCCCTGGAGGCGGTGGAGCGGGTGGCGGGGGAGTACCTGGAGCTGGG
>MGDP01000116.1 GCA_001790955.1 Candidatus Tectomicrobia bacterium RIFCSPLOWO2_12_FULL_69_37 | reverse complement strand
GTTGAGGGTCATCACCCGGATGATCGGCCCGGCCGGGGGCGGCAGCGCGCCGCGGGGGAAGAGCATGTCCGCGTGCTGCACGGCCAGCGAGGCCAGCAGCCAGAGGGTGGGGACCGAGCGCAGGATCCTGGAGACGCCCCGGGCCAGCAGCCCCACCAGGCAGCCGGCCAGGGAGTAGTAGGGCCAGAAGTGAGAGACGAAGCTGGCCTTGGAGCCGAACCGCTCGTTGATCCGGAAGTACCACAGGCTCGCGTCGCCGAGCGCCGCGAGGATGAGCGCCACGAGGGCCAGGAAGGAGAGCCAGCCCAGGAAGCCCCGGGGGGGGAACCATTTCCGGGGGCGGTAGACCCGATTGATCATCCCCGCCTCCTCTGGCACGATGGCGCCCCGGCCGTCCCCGGCGCGCATCCAGGGAAGCGGACATGCCCGACGAGATCCAGACGCAGGCCCAGGCCACGTTCATCTGCCCCGCCTGCGGCCAGGCGGAGCTGCCGCTCCCGGAGGGCTGGCCCCCCCAGGAGACGCCCTACGTCCAGCTGGCCGAGCTGCACGACTGCGAGCAGGCCCAAACCGCCTCCTTCCTCTTCGGCGACGGCCACACCGCGGGCTTCGGGGGGGTGGTGCGCGATGAGGGGCCGGACGGCCAGCCCCGCGAGCGCTGGGCGCCCCCGCGGGCCGTCATCGCCTATCACTACATGCGCCAGAACCGGCAGCTCGCCTCCACCGCGGCCGCGCCCTCGTGCTACCCCCAGCCCCTTTACCGCAACCTGGTGCACGGCCAGAACACGGACGACGTCTTCGTGGCCATGGCCTTCCTGCCCCACGGCGAGCGGCTGACCGCCGCCATGCGCGCCCGGGCGGAGCAGCTCGCCAAGGCCCTTAAGTAGCCCGCGCCGCGCCGCTCTCCTCCCGCACGAAGCGGAAGCGCACCCGCCCCGGCCAGGAGCGGTGCGTCTCCCGCCCGCAGCCCGCGCACCGGGCCGAGAAACGGGTCATGAGACCCCACGACGGCGCCCCCGTGGCCCCGCTGCCCGGCGCCGGCTCAAGGCGGGAGGAGCCGCAGCCCGCGCAGGCCAGGAGCTCCTCGGCGCCACCCTCTTCCCGGGCGTAGACCTCCATCTCCTCCACCCTCAGCGCCCCCCCAGGAGCGCGTTGTAGATCCAGGCCGCGGCCCCGAAGAAGACGAAGCCCACCCCGAAGCCCCAGAGGGCGCCGATGACCGCGCCCAAGAGCGAGGGCCCCATGCCGAGGTAGAAGCCCCCGATGAGGCGCATCATCTCCGCCCCCGCCCCGGTCAGGGCCGAGACGGCGCCGTAGACGAAGAACACCAGCCCGTAGACGGCGCCCATCGCCACCCCGAACTTCACGGCTTCGAGCTTCATGCCCGCCTCCCCGCGCGCCTGCGCGTCCCGGCAAGGACTGTTTCGCCTAATATACCGCCCCTCCGGCCCCCGCCGCCAATCCTCCCGGCGCGCTTGCCCGGCCGGGCGGGAACGTGCTCCCATCCCGGCGCATCCCGTTCACCAAGACCAAAGGAGAAACCGCATGGCGGATGAGACGCTCTACCAGAAGGGGCTCGCCAACCGGGCCCGGGTGTTCGGCACCGAGGGGGAGGAGCGCCGCAAGGTCTTCGAGAAGGCGAGCCCGGACTTCGCCCGCTCCTTCGTCACCGAGCAGGTCTTCGGCGCCCTCTACGAGCGCAAGGGCATCGACGACAAGACGCGCGAGGCGGTCATCCTGGCCATCCTCATCGCCCGGGGGATGAGCCGCGAGATCGAGTACCACGTCCACGCCGCCCTGAACGTGGGGATGACCCGGAAGGACATCGAGGAGATCATCATGGTCTGCGCCTACTACGCCGGCGGGCCCCACGCCGTGGCGGCCATCCACGCCTCGCTCAACGTCTTCAAGGAGAGGGGGATCTGAGGGCGACGCGCATTCATCTGTAGGGGCGAATCTCGTATTCGTCCCGATGGCATCTTCCGGAACCCGGGGGCGAATCTCGTATTCGCCCCGATGGCATCTTCCGGAACCCGGGGGCGAACACGAGGTTCGCCCCTACGGGATCACGGAGATGGGGGCTGTCTTTCATCCGTCCCTTCCCCCCCTTGCCCGGCGGGGCGGGAACGTGGTCCCATCCGGGGGACCCCGCCATCCCGCGCCCGGAGAGGAGCACGCCCATGCCGGACGAGACGCGCTACCAGAAGGGCCTCGCCAACCGCGCCAAGGCCTTCGGCGAGGAGGGCGAGGAGCGCCGCAAGGCCTTCGAGCAGGCGAGCCCGGACTTCGCCCGCTTCGTCACCGAGGAGATCTACGGCGGCCTCTACGAGCGCCAGGGCATCGACCCCAAGATGCGCGAGGCGGTCATCCTCGCCATCCTCTGCGCCCGGGGGATGACCCGCGAGTTCGAGCACCACGCCCACGCCGCCCTGAACCTGGGAATGGCCAAGCGGGAGCTCCAGGAGATCATTATGGTGTGCGCCTACTACGCCGGGGCGCCCCACGCCGTGGGCGCCAACCGGGCCTCGCTCAGCGTCTTCCAGGAAAGGGGAATCTGAGGCCGCCTCTATGAAGCGCGCCGCCGCCCTGCTCCTGCTCGCCCTCTGCCTCGCCCTCCCGGCTGCCGCGCGGGCGGCGGAGCCGGTCAGGCTCCGCTTCTCGCGCCAGGAGCTGGAGGCGAAGTGGCGCGAGCGTATTCAGTCCCTCCTCGCCAAGGGGGTCATCCCCCTCGTCGACATGGAGTCGAGCTTCCCGAACGGAGACGAGCGCTACACCGAGGAGACCCTCGGGGTGATGGACGAGGCGGGCCTGGCCCTCATCGCCTTCGACGGCTACCAGGCCCCCCGGGACGGGAAAACCCGGGGCTACCGCTGGGGCTACGCGGTCCACCGGCTGGTGAACGCCCACCCGGGCCGCTTCATCCTCGCCACCAACGGGGGGACCAACCCGAACTGGACCTCCCAGAGGGGGGGGACGCCCACCGACTTCATCGACCAGCTGGAGGCGCACGTGCGGAGCGGGGACTACCCCCTCATCGGGGAGGTCGAGTTCCGCCACTACATGTCGGCCTTCCAGTGCCGCACGGGCCGGACCGGGCGCGACGTCAACATCCCCATCAACGGCCCGAACGGCCGCCGCCTCTTCCGCCTCGCGGCGGAGACGGGGGTGCCCTTCGGGATCCACCACGAGCCCGAGGACGCGCCCCTCCAGGCGCTGGAGGAGATGCTCGCCGCCTACCCCAAGGCCAAGGTCATCGTCGCCCACTTCGGCCAGCTCCGGCACCCCGAGAAGCAGACCAAGTTCGGGCCGGAACTCGTCCGTCGTCTCCTGCGGGCCTACCCCAACCTCCACTACGACATCTCGACCGGCTTTCCTGGCCGCCGCTACGCGTGCAACGAGAACGTCCTGGACACGGCGATCTGGCGGGAGGGCTTCCTCGGGGGGCAGGGCGACTCCCTCAAGCCCGAGTACAAGGCCATCCTCACGGAGTTCCGCACGCGCTTCGTCGCGGCGACGGACTACGGCGGGGGGCGCAAGCCCCTTCCCGAGTTCCTGCGCGAGCGGGCGGCGAACCTGCGCCTCATCCTGCGGGAGCTGCCCGGGGAGGCGCAGCACGACATCGCCTACCGCAACGCCTGGCGCCTGCTCACGGGGAAGGAGTGGAAGCCGTAGGGGCGAATCTTGTATTCGCCCCTTGAGTCAACCTGGGGGCCTTGGGGCGAACACGAGGTTCGCCCCTACGGAAAAAACCGCGGATCTTCGCGTGCCGGCATCCGCAGGGGCGGCCGCCTACTTCCCGTCCGGCCCGAGGGTCTTGCGGATCTGCTCGGCGAGAGCCTCGACCACCTGGCGGGAAACCTCCTCCAAGGTGCCCCTCTTGCGCGCGCCCGAGGCGAAAGCGTGGCCGCCCCCGCCGAACTGCTGGGCGGCGCCGTGCACCTCGACGCGGCCCTTCGAGCGCAGGCTCACCCGCACCCGGCCCCCCTCGATCTCCGAGAAAAACGCCACGACCTCGACCGACTGGATGCCCCGGGGGATGGAGGTGTACTCGTCCGTCTCGTCGCGCCGCACACGATAGCGGTCCAGCTCCTCCTGGGTGAGGGTGAACCAGGCGAGCCGGCCTCCGCACTCGAGCCTCAGCCGGCCCATCAGGATCCCCATGAGCTTGACCGATCCCGCCCCGTGCGACTCCCAGAAGATGGAGTAGGCCTCCCCCGGGTTCGCGCCCAGCTCCATCAGCCGCGCCCCCCAGCGCAGGGTCTTAGCGGTGGTGTTGGTGAAGCGGAACTGGCCCGTGTCGTAGACAATGGCGGCGTGGAGGCAGCGCACGACGAGGGGGTCGCCGAAGGCGTAGCCCTCCTCGTCGAGGTAGTCCAGGATCATCTCCCCCACGGCGGCGGCCTTCGTGTCGATGGCGGAGGGGCAGTCGAAGTTGTCGGGCTCGGCGATGTGGTGGTCGACCACCGCGACGGGGAGCCCGCTCGCCGCAAAGGGCTCCTCCAGCCTCCCGAGGCGGCTGGGCTTGCCCGTGTCGAGGACGAGGGCGCCGTCGAAGTGCGAGGGCCAGTCCTGGACGGCGAGGAGGTCCGCCCGCCCGCGCACGAGGCCCTCGGGGTCGAAGGAGGCGGTGAAGCCGGGGCAGGGGCCCTCGGTCACCACGGTGGCCTCCTTGCCCTGCGCGCGGAGGTAGCGGCTCATGGCGATGCAGGCGAGGAGACCGTCCCCGTCCGGGCCGACGTGGGTGAGGAGGAGGAAGCGCCTCCGGGAGGCGATGAACGCCCGCACCCCGCCGAAGAGGCCGGCGGCGCTCATCCGGCGGCGTCCAGGCCCACGCGGTGGAGCTGGGCGAGGACGCGCTCGCGCAGCCGCCGGGGGGGCTCGGGGGGAGCGAGGAGCTCGCCCGCCCTGAGGACGGGGGCCAGGAGCTGCCCCATGGCGCCGCCGCAGGCCTCGCAGTCGCCGTAGGGGCGGTCCAGGGGGATGACGCGCTCGGCGCCGCAGGCCCGGCAGCGCAGGAAGTGCTTCCCGCCCGAGAGCTTGCCGCGCTTGGCTACCGCCTCGCCCTCGACCTCGACGATGTCCATCGAATAGTCGATGGTGGAGGCCGAGCTGATGGCGGTGCCCACGCCGTAGCCCCCGTCCACCGCCTCGTTGAGATCGAGGATCTTCCCCTCGTCCAGCCCGCCGCTCACGAAGAGCTTGACGTGCCGGTGGCCGGCCCGGTCGAGCTCCCAGCGCACCTCCTTCAGGATCTGGAGCATGTCCCCCCGCCGGGAGCCCGGGGTGTCGAGCCGGACGGCGGAGAGGCGGTCGGCCAGGGCCTTGGCGGCGGCGAGGGCCTCGAACTTCTCGTCCCCGAAGGTGTCCACCAGGGCCACGCGGGGGACCTCGGGGCCGATCACCTCGTCGAAGGCCTTGAGGGCGGGGACGAGGCCCCCCATCAGGATGACGAGGGCGTGGGGCATGGTGCCGATGGAGGGGAGGCCCAGCAGCTCGGCGCCCTTCACCAGGGCCACCCCGTCGCAGCCGCCGACGTAGGCGGCGCGCTCGATCATGGGGGCGACGGCGGGGTGCATGCGCCGGGCGCCGAAGCTCACGAGCTGGCGCCAGCCCGCGGCGATGCGGCAGCGGGCGGCCCTGGTGGCCACCCCGCTCGCCTGGCACATCAGGCCGAGCACCGGAGTCTCCAGCACGGCGAAGTCGTTGTAGGTCCCCGCGATCTCGAGGACGGGCTGGAAGGGGCGGAAGACCGTCCCCTCCGGCACCGCCCGCACGTCCACCGGGAAGCCCTTGAGGAGGGAGAGGATCTCCTCCAGCCCGACGAACACCCCCCACCCCGAGGGGAGGCCCTTGGCCATGAACTCCGCCCGCACCCGCTTGCGGACGCCCTTGGCGTCGAGGACGCTGCGCGTGCGCTCGAAGTAGACGTCCGTGACCTTGCCGGACCGGATCTCGTCGAAGCCGGAGATGAAGAGGCTCAAGGGAGGGGCCGCCCGGGGAGAGGGGTGGCTACTCCGCGGCGGCGGCGGGCGCGGCCTTGGGCCGCCGCGCCGTCTCGGCGTTGCGCAGGCCGAAGAGCTTGCCCCAGGGCCGGGGGCCGCGGTAGTTCACTTCCTTCTCCCAGACGTCGTAGAGGCGCTCCTTCTCGTAGACCAGGTCGTCGCGGAAGAAGCCCGGCGTCTCGTACTGGTGGGTGTGGACGATGGACTTGGGGGTGGTGGGGCAGGCCTCGGTGCACAGGCCGCAGTACATGCAGCGCATGTAGTCGATATAGAACTCCTTGGCGTACATCTCGCGGCCCTTGCCCCCGGTGAGATGCAGTTCTCCTCGCCCGTCTTGAAGTCGCGCGTGAGGCCCAGGAAGCCGCGGAAGCGCTCGGGCGCCTCCCAGCGCTCGGTCGGGTACTGGAGGGTAACGGGCTTCCGGAACATGTGCTTGAAGGTGAGCGTCATCCCGAGGACGATGTCCCACAGGAAGAACCGCTTGAGCGCCCTGGAGATCTCCATCTCGCTCCCCCGCCCTCCGCCCCGCCCGGGGGCCGGGCCTCAGGAGGCCTTGGCGGCCTCTCGCTTGCGCTTTTTCCCCGCCGCCTGGGCCTCGAGGTACTTCTCGGCCGCGACGGCGGCGGTGGTGGCGTCCCCCACCGCGTTGGTGATCTGGCGGATGAGCTGGCTCCGGCAGTCCCCCGCGACGTAGAGGCCGGGGATGCTGGCCGCCATGTTCTGGTCCGTGAGGATGAAGCCGCCCTCGTCCTTCTTCACGTCGCCCTTGATGAGGTGGGTGTTCGGGACGAAGCCGATGAAGACGAAGAGGCCCTGGGCCTCGATCTCGCGCGTCTCGCCCGTCTTGACGTTGCGGACGCGGAGCTTCTTCATCTCTCTCTCGTCCCCCACCACCTCCACGGGCACGGTGTCGAGGATGAGCTCGGCCTTGGGGTTCTCCCTGAGCTTGTCCACCGCCACGGCGTGGGCCCGGAACTGGTCCCGCCGGTGGATGAGGTAGACCTTGGTGCCGTACTTGGTGAGGAACGTCCCCTCCTCG
>MGDP01000115.1 GCA_001790955.1 Candidatus Tectomicrobia bacterium RIFCSPLOWO2_12_FULL_69_37 | reverse complement strand
GGCCCCCAAGTCGGGGGGGCAGCTCTTCATCAGGGGGAAGCCCCTCTTTATCGAGACCGTCATCGTGGACGACAAGCCCACCCTCAAGCGCCTGGCCGAGTGGATGCGGGCGCGGGGGCGGGAGCGGCGGCAGGAGATCTGGTTCCGGGACGCCGCGATGGCCGAACGCATCGACGCCGTCCTCTTCATCGGACTCAAGGACTGGTATCCTCCCATCTACGACTGCGGGATGTGCGGCTACGCCACCTGCGCCGAGTTCATGGCGGCAACGCAGGCGCTGCGGGAGAAGAGCGCGGATTTCGAGTTCATCGGCCCCCAGTGCAACCTGCGGAACGTGGACCTGGGGATCGCCGTGGGCTCGGCGGCCAAGGCGGCGAGCCTCTACAACGTGGACAGCCGCTGCCAGACGCGCATCGCCGTGGCCGCGCGGAAGCTGGGCCTCATCCAGGCCGAGGCGGCCATCGCCCTCTCCCTGAGCGTCACCCACAAGAACGTGGGCTTCGACAACCGGATGCCCGCCGTGGACTTCGAGGCCGAGCCCGTCCGCTCCCTGCCCGGGACGGGCACCCGGCCCGTCAAGACTCTCCAGGGCCGCTGGGCCCACCTCCCCCACTACGAGCCCGAGGAGTAGGCCGTGCGGCCCTTCCTGGCGATCCTCATCGCGGGGATGGTCTCCCGCCTGGGCTACCAGATGGCGCGGAGCCCGGTGCTGCCCCGCTTCGCCCAGGACCTGGGGGCGGCGCCCGAGCTCTTGGGCCTCATCGTGGCCGCCTCGACCATCACCGGCATCTTCATCAAGCTCCCGGCGGGCGCCCTCTCGGACGTGCTGGGGAAGCGGCGCATGATGCTCATCGGCTGCCTCTTCTTCGCCGCTCCCCCCTTCCTCTATCCCTTCGTGGCGGGGCCCTACTCGCTCCTGCTGCTGCGCTTCCTGCACGGCTTCGCCACCGCCATCTTCGCCCCCGTGGCCTCGGCCTACGTGGCCTCCCTCGCGAAGGAGGGGAGGGGGGCCAAGCTCGGCTGGTTCGCCTCGGCCACCGACATCGGCGCGACGGTGGGGCCTCTCATCGGCGGGATGGTGCTCTTCGCCACGGCGGGCTCCTACACCACCACGTATCTCCTGGTGGGAGTGCTGGGGCTCCTGCCCCTCCTGATGGTGCTCCGCCTGCCGGAGGCGGAGGAGGGGGGCGCCGCTTCCGAAACCCTCGCCGCCCGCTCCCGCCGCTTCCGGGAGGGGGTGGCCGAGGTGCTCGCGAGCCCGCCCGTGATCATCGCCTCGGCGCTGGAGTCCATGATGTACGTGGGCTATGGCGCCTTCCTCGGCTTCTTGCCGATCTATGGCAAGGCGGGCGGGCTGAACGACGCCCAGATCGCCCTCGTGCTGGGCGGCCAGCTCGCCACCGCGATGGCGGCCAAGCCCCTGACGGGCCGGCTCTCGGACCGGGTGGGGCGCAAGCCGGTCATCCTGGCGGGGCTCCTGGCCTGCGCCGCGTCGCTGCCCCTCCTCTTCCGGGCGGGCGGGTTCGGCACCCTGCTGGGCCTCTCGCTGCTGCTCGGACTGGGGGTGGCGGCCGTGACCCCCTGCACCACCGCCCTGGTGGCCGACCTGGTGAAGGCCGGGCGGATGGGGTCGGCCATGGGGGTGTTCGGGACCATCTGGGACATCGGGGAGTCGGCGGGGCCCATCCTGGCCGGCTTCCTCATCGTTCGGGCCGGCTACGGGCGGACCTTCGACCTGATCGCCCTCCTCATGCTGGCGGCGGCCGTCGTCTTCGCCCTCGCCGTGCGGGACCCGGCGGGGGGGCGGGCGGAAGCCGCGGCCTAGCGGCGCCGGTGCCCCGCCGGAAACGGACCGGCCGGGGCCCAGGAAGGGGAGGGATGCGGGACCGGGGGATTTTCTACTGCACGGGCTTCCTGCGCAGCCTTGGCGTGGGGACGACCGGGGTCCTTCTCGGCATCTATCTGCTCAAGCTGGAGTTCGGCGCGCCCCAGGTGGGCCTCGTCATCGCCGCGGGGCTGGCGGGGGTCTCGGGGGGGACGCTCGCCGTCAGCCTCCTCGCCGACCGCTGGGGGAGGAAGCGCACCCTCATCGGCATCTCCCTCATGGCCCTGGCCGGGGGCGCGCTGGTCGCCGCGGGAGGCGGCTTCTGGACGATCCTCCTGGGCGCGTTCTGCGGGATGATGAGCGGCGGAGGGGATCGCGGGGCGGCCTACTCGCTGGAGCAGGCCGTCCTTCCGGCCACGGTTCCCGATGGGAAGCGCACCCTCGTCTACGCCACCTACGGGGTCGTCGCCGACGTCGGCCTCGCGCTGGGGGCGCTCCTCGCGGGGCTGCCGTATGTCCTGCGGGAGCACATGGCGGCCGGGGAGCTGGCGTCCTACCGCGCGGCGATGGCTCTCTACCCCCTCGCGGGCCTGGCCTCGGCTTTCCTGTACGCCTTCCTCTCCCCGGCCGTCGAGGGGGGCAGGGGAACGGGGCTCGGGGGAGTGAGCCCGGCGGGCCGCAAGACCATCGCCAGGCTCTCGGCCCTCTTCTCGCTCGACAGCTTCGGCGGCGGGTTCATCCCGGCCGCCCTTCTCTCCTACTGGTTCTTCCGCCAGTTCGGCGCCGAGGAGGCGGCCCTCGGGCCCTTGTTCGCCGCCGGGCACTTCATGAACGCGGCCTCCTACTTCGCCGCCGTGTGGCTCGCGCGGCGCATCGGGCTGGTCAACACCATGGTGTTCACGCATATCCCCTCGAGCTTCCTGCTCCTCCTCCTCCCGTTCGTCCCCAGCTTCCCGGCCGCCGTCGGGGTCTACCTGCTGCGGGAGTTCCTGGTGCAGATGGACGTCCCCACGCGCCAGTCCTACATCGTGGCCATCGTCGAGCCCGGCGAGCGGACGGCGGTCACGGGCATCACGAACCTCGTGCGGGGGATGACGCGCGCCGCGGCCCCCGCCATCGCGGGCCACGTGATGGGCCTCCTCGCGCTGTCCGCCCCGCTTTTTATTTGCGCGGGGTTGAAGGTCTCCTACGACCTGCTCCTCTACGGCGCCTTCCGCCGGGTGAAGCCGCCCGAGGAGCGCTGACCGCCGGCTCCCCCGGCCTCTCCCGCCGCGCAGCGGGAAATGGATATACTGGAACGCGAGCGAAGTTCCTTCCCCGGGAGAGGATCGTCTTGAGCAAGCTCTCCGCCGCGCAGAGAGGGATCGCCTCCGCCGCCGGGGCGGCTCTCCTGTTCGGCCTCAGCACCCCCTTGGCGAAGCTGCTGCTGGGCAGCGTCCCCCCGCTTCTCTTGGCCGCCCTTTTTTATCTGGGGTCGGGCCTGGGCCTCGGTGCGCTCATGCTTGGCCGCGCCGCCCGGAAGGGGCGGGAGGGCGCGCGGGAGGCTCCCTTGCGCCTGCCCGACCTGCCTTGGTTCGCGGGGGCGGTCATCAGCGGCGGGGTCGTGAGCCCCGTTCTCTTGTTGACCGGCTTGGCGGTCACCCCGGCCTCGGCGGCCTCCTTGCTGCTCAACCTGGAGGGGGTGTTCACGGCCCTCCTGGCCTGGTTCGTCTTCCGGGAGAATTTCGACCGGCGGATCGCCCTGGGAATGGCGGCCATCGTGGCCGGGGGCTGCATCCTTTCCTGGGAAGGCGCCCCCGGTTGGACGGGGCTCGCCGGGCCGCTCGCCATCGGGGGCGCGTGCCTGGGCTGGGGGATCGACAACAACCTCACCCGCCGGGTCTCGGGCGGCGATCCCGTCCAGATCGCCTGCCTGAAGGGCCTCGTGGCCGGGGCCGTGAACGGCGGGCTCGCCTGGGGAAGCGGCGTGACGCTTCCCGGCCTGCCCTCCCTGGGGGCCGCTCTCGCGGTGGGCTTCTTCGGCTACGGCTTGAGCCTGGTGCTGTTCGTCCTCGCCTTGCGCCACCTCGGGACGGCGAGGACGGGGGCCTACTTCTCCCTCGCCCCCTTCATCGGGTCGGGCGTGGCCCTCCTCATCCTGCGGGAGCCCATCTCGGCCGCGTTCGCCGCCGCGGCCCTTCTCATGGGCGGCGGGGTGTGGCTCCACCTGACGGAGCGCCATGAGCACCCTCATGCGCACGAGGAGATGGAGCACGAGCACTGGCACGGCCATGACGAGCACCACCGGCACGGCCACCCCCCGGGTGTGGACCCCCAGGGGCCGCACAGCCATTGGCACCGCCACGAGCCCCTCGTCCACACCCATCCCCACTACCCGGACCTGCACCACCGTCACCGGCATTAAGCGCCCCCTTGCCTCGCCCCCGCCCCCGGTGCGAGGATGATCCGGCGCGCCGCCCGGTTTCACCCAGCGAGGAGCGGGAATGAGGCTTCACGTCGAGTACTGCGAGAGGTGAAACTACAAGCCCCAGTATGAGCAGTTGGCTCAGGCGCTGAGGAAGAAGTTCCCGAAGATCGAGGTCGCGGGGAACGAGAACGGCAAGTTCCGGGTGGGCTCCTTCGAGGTCACCCTGGACGGCGAGCTCCTCCACTCCAAGCTCGAGACCCACCGCTTCCCCACCCCGGCGGACGTGGAGAAGCTCATCCGGCAGCACCTCTAGGAGGGTGAAGGCATGGCCCAAGGCGTGGTGGAGGGCATCTTCCTCACCTCGATCAGCAAGGAGCCGATGGAGGGCGTGAGCGAGGCCGAGGCCCTGGCCGGCAGGGGACTGCGCGGGGACCGCTACGCCGAGGGAGCGGGCACCCACTCCTCGTCGGACCCGGGCTGCCAGGTCACCCTCATCGCCGCCGAGGCCATCGAGGCCGTGGCCCGGGAGAACGGCATCGCGCTGCGCCCCGAGCACAGCCGCCGGAACCTCGTCACCCGCGGGGTGGACCTCACCCGCTTCGTGGGCAAGACCTTCCGCGTGGGAGGGGTCCTCCTGCGCGGGGTGCGCATCAACCAGCCCTGCCTCCACCTGGAGGGCCTGGTCGGCGCCCCCGGCCTCAAGGCGGCGCTCGAGGAGCGCGCGGGGCTGAACGCCGAGATCCTGGAGGGCGGCCTCATCCGCCGGGGCGACCGGGTGGTGGAGGCCTAGCGCGTGGCCTTCCCGCTCTTCCAGGTGGACGCCTTCACCGCCGTCCCCTTCGCCGGGAACCCCGCCGCCGTCTGCCTGCTCCCCGCCCCGGCCGAGCCCGGCTGGATGCAGCGCGTCGCCCGCGAGATGAACCTCTCCGAGACCGCCTTCCTGGCGCGGCGGGAGGACGGCTGGGGCCTGCGCTGGTTCACTCCCGCGGTCGAGGTGGCCCTCTGCGGCCACGCCACCCTCGCCAGCGCCCACGTCCTCTGGGAGGAGGCCGTCCTCACCGCCGGGGAGGAGGCCCGCTTCCACACCCAGAGCGGCCTGCTGACTTGCCGGAAGAATGGGCAGTGGATCGAGATGGACTTCCCGGCCACGGCCGAGGAGCCCGCCTCGCCCCCCGGCAGCCTGGCCGAGGCCCTGGGCGCGACGCCCCGGTACGTCGGGAGGAACAAGTTCGACTTCCTCGTCGAGGTGGACTCCGAGGAGACCGTGCGCGCCCTGGCGCCCGACCACGCCCTGCTGCGGACGCTGCCCGTGCGCGGGGTGATCGTCACCAGCCGCTCGGCGGACCCGCGCTTCGACTTCGTCTCCCGCTTCTTCGCCCCCGGCTCGGGCATCGAGGAGGACCCCGTCACCGGCTCGTCCCACTGCTGCCTCGCCCCCTTCTGGGGCAAGAGGCTCAAGAAGACCGGGATGACCGCCTTCCAGGCCTCGGCGCGCGGGGGGGTGGTGAGGGTCACCCTGCAAGGGGATCGCGTCCTCCTCGGCGGCCAGGCTGTGACGGTGCTGCGGGGGCAGCTTTTGTAGCTCCGGGGAGGACCCCCCCCACCGGGAGAGATAGGCCTTTTTTCCCCCCGGAATGTCCCGGAAAACCCCAGACACCCCCGGACAACGGCCCCCCCTTCCCGGCGGAGGGGCTCTTTTTTTCCCCCGGAATATCCCGGAAAACCCCAGACAGCGCCGGACGGCGGGGCCCCCCCTGGAGGCGGGCTCATTTTTTCGGGTGGAAAACAGTGGAAAAGGGTGGACAGAAGTGGACACCCTTCGTCCTCCGCCTGAAAACCGCCTCCAGCTCGGCCCTCCCAGCTTGCGGCGAACCCGGCCGGGGAAGGGGGGGGACGATAAGGGGCGCCCCTCTTATTTTGGGGTGCTTTTCCCGTTAATTCGCGTTACTTCCCGTTACTCGCCTCCGCGCCCTGAAACCACGCCTCCCCTCGCCCCCCCTTCCCAAGGGGGGATGGGGCAGGTGAACCCACGGGCGTGCCCGGCTCGGCCTGAGCCTTCGGCCCGAAGTCAGGCCGAGGGCTCGCCGCAGGCCGCCCGGGGCCAATGTAAGGCACGGCGGGGGAAAAGTTCTTACCTCAAGTTCCCTCAAGTTCCCGGCATGCCGCCCCGGGGGGATCCGCCTAATTTCGGATTTCCCCGCTCCTCCCCTTCGTTCGTGGGGCCCGGGCCGGGAGGGGCTCCTATATTGAGAGGTATGGGGAAAGGGAGGGGCGCCCGCGTCCGGCGGGCCAGCGGGGAGGGGACCGAGATGCCCGTGCAGAAGCTCAAGGAGTTCCTGGACGGCCACGGCGTGAAGTACCGGGTCATCAGCCATTCGTCCGCCTTCACCGCGCAGGAGGTCGCGGCCTCCGCGCACATCCCCGGCAAGGAGCTCGCCAAGGTGGTGATGATCAAGGTGGACGGCCGGATGGCCATGGCCGTCCTGCCCGCCTCCTGCCGGGTGGAGTTCCGGCTGCTCAAGGAGCTGACCGGCGCGGAGAACGTGGAGCTCGCCAGCGAGAAGGAGTTCAAGGACCTCTTCCCCGGGTGCGAGCCCGGCGCCATGCCGCCCTTCGGGAACCTCTACGGGATGGACGTCTTCGCGGCGGACATTCTGGCGGAGGACGACGAGATCGCCTTCAACGCGGGCACCCACAGCGAGCTGATCCGGCTCCCCTACGGGGACTTCGAGCGCCTCGCGAAGCCCAAGGTGCTCAAGTTCTCGGCGAAGTACCGCATGTAGGCGCGGCGGGAAGGATCTCCTTCCGGGCGGCCCGCCTCCGGGGGGACCCCCCGCGCCGGGCAGGGTACGCCAGGCCGTGGGGGGGGTTCCCGCATCAAATTCCCTCATGTTCCGTCATCCGGCGGTCTTTGTCTGAACCCGCAGGGGCGGCCCCCTGTGGCCGCCCGCCTTCGCCGAATACAGGGCAGGCACGGGGGCCTGCCCCTACAGAATGGGCTTCCCTGCCTTGTCCCCCCCGCCTTGCGCCCTGTTCCAACCCGCTATATAAGACCCCGTTCCGCTTCCCCCGCTATCCCCCAGGAGGCATCTGAATGGGCGCGACATTCGACCCCCAGGCCGTGGCCGCCAAGCGGCTGAACGAGGTCCCCTTCTCGGGCATCCGCAAGGTGTTCGACGCCGTGACCCAGCTCGAGGCGGCGGGGCGGGACGTCGTCCACTGGCAGATCGGGCGCACCGACTTCGACACCCCGGCCCACGCCAAGCAGGCGGCGGCCGAGTCCCTCGCCCGGGGCGACGTGCACTACGCCCCGAACGCGGGCATCGCCCCCCTCTTGAAGGCCATCGCCGCCCGCACCGAGACCGACACCGGGGTCGAGACCAAGCCCGAGCAGGTCATCGTCATGGCGGGGGCGAACGGGGCGAACGAGGGCATCATGGTGTCCATGCTGGCCCTCATCAACCCCGGGGACGAGGTGCTGGTCTCCGACCCCAACTGGCACCACTACAAGTCCTGCGCCTCGCTGGCGGGCGGGGTTCCGGTCGAGGTGCCCACCCGGGAGGAGGACAGCTTCGCCCTGCGCGCCGAGGAGGTAGAGAAGCGCATCACCCCGCGCACCAAGATGCTCTGCGTCACGTCGCCTGGGAACCCGACGGGCACCACGGTCTCCGAGGGGGAGCTCAAGAAGCTCGCGGCGGTGGCCGTCAAGCACAACCTCGTCGTGATGTCGGACGAGATCTACGCCCGCATCTACTACCCCGCGCCCTGCGCCCCGAGCATCTACTCGCTCCCCGGCATGGCCGAGCGCACCATCGTCATCAACGGCTTCTCCAAGGTGTACAGCATGGACGGCTGGCGGCTGGGCTGGACGGTGGCGAGCCCGCAGGTCACCCGCCACCTGCTGAAGGTGCGCCAGTACACGACGGTGTGCGTCAACACCTTCATCCAGCATGGCGCCGCCAAGGCCCTCACCGCGAGCCAGGACTGCGTGGAGGAGATGCGCCAGGCCTTCGCCGCGCGCCGCAAGGTCATCGTCGAGGGGCTGCGCTCCATCGAGGGGGTGACCCTGGCCGAGCCGACGGGGGCCTTCTACGCCTTCCCGAACGTGAAGATCTTCGGCGGCACCTCGGGCGAGGTGGCGGACCGCCTCCTGAACGAGCACGCCATCGCCACGGTGGACGGGGCCGTCTTCGGCACGAGCGGGGAGGGCTACCTGCGCCTCGCCTACTCCTGCTCCAAGGAGGAGTGCGAGCGGGGCGTCGAGCGGCTGGGGAAGGCCCTGGAGGGGATGAGGGGGTAGGCTGAGCCTGAAAAGCAAGAGGCCCGGGGGAGTCACGCTCCCCCGGGCCTCTTTTTATCCGCGAAAGGAATCACGCCCGCCCGTAGTCGTCCTCTTTGCGCTCGATGCCGCTTTCGCTATATCCCCAGCCCTTCATATTCCCTGCGAGTCTATCTCGGCCAGGATTTGTTGCACCTGCCGCTTGAAGGGGGGCAAGTGCACGGTTACGGCTTTCCATATCTCTTCGAGATCAAGGACGAAGTACTGGTGCACCACCACGTTCCGCAAGGCGATGGCCGCTCTCCATGAAGGTTGGGGATGGCGCGCCCGCAATTCCTGGGAAAGTCCCGCCGCGGCCTCGCCGATGATTTGAAGGTGGTGGAGCATCCAGACCTGGAGGAACTCATCCCGGAGGAAAGCTTCCCTGCCTTTGGCGGCATGCTCTTCGATGCGCGCAGCGGCTTCAAGGATGTCGAGAAGCCACAGCCGGTCGTCTCTCACAGGGGGACGGCGTCCCGCATCACGTTCTCGCGGACGCGCGGGCGCAGGCCCCGCGCGCTGATGAGGTGGACCTTCCGGCCCAGGAGCTCTTCCAGTTCCATTTCGAGTTCCGCGTGGGTGAAGAGGCTCATCTCGGGGCCCGGATCGATGAGGAGATCGATGTCGCTCTTTTCGTCCGCCTCGTTCCGCGCCACCGAGCCGAAGACGCGCACGTTCCGCGCGCCGTAGCGCTCCACGGCCCGGAGGATTTCCTCCCGCTTCCGCTTGAGCAGGTCGTCCGGCTTCATGGCGCGATCCCTCCACCGCCGGGGCGGCGCATGGAAGAATCATACCATATCGGGGACAGAGGAAATCCAGGGGCGGGAGGCGCGGCGGTCTCACGCCCGCCCGTAGTCGTCCTCTTTACGCTCGATGTCGTCCTCGCCGAAGTAGCTCCCGCGCTGGACCTCGATGAAGACGAAGGGCAGGGCTCCCGGGTTGCGCACCCGGTGCCAGGCGCCCTGGGGGACGTCCAGGGCGTCCCCGGGGAGGAGGGTGATCTCCTCCTCGCCGAGGGTGGCGATGCCCTCGCCCGAGACGGCGACCCAGTGCTCGCTGCGCTTGCGGTGGCGCTGGAGGCTCAGGCGCTGGCCGGGCTCGACCACGATGCGCTTCACCTTGTAGTCGGGCTCGTCGGAGAGGACGAGGTAATGGCCCCAGGGGCGCTGGTCCCACTCGCCGGCCGGCATGGCGGTCTCCCCCCGCTAGGCGCGCCCGAGGCGCTGGTAGAAGAAACCCGAGAGCCCGCCCAGGAGGAGCCAGAAGAGGGCCGAGGCCAGGAGGGAGGCCGCCACGAAGGCGCGCTGGAGGGCGGCAGGGGCCGAGCCCCCGGGCTGGGCCGGGTGGGGGGCCCCGATGAGGTGGGGCAGGGCGATGAGGGCGGCCCCCAGGAGCTTCCAGGCGGCTCCCCGCGCGAAGGCGATCATGGCCAGGCCCCCGGCGGTCGAGAGGGCGGTCAGGAGCCACCACCCCTGCCTTTGGGCTAGAGGCGCGGCGAGGGCGCCGGGCAGCTCGGGGGGGAGTCCCAGCGAGGGCGCCAGGCTGAAGGCGGCGAAGCCCCCCAGGCCCCAGAGGAGGCCCTCCTTCCAGCCCGCTCCGCCCCGGGCGGCGAAGCCCGCGGCGAGCACCAGGCCGAAGCCCGTGGCGGCGACCGCGTTGGCGAGGGCGGTCAGGGCCAGGCGGCCGGGGTCGGACCAGGGCGTCCCGGCGGGGGGCCGCTGGCCGCCCTGGGACGGGGCCTTCTCGTAGCTCTCGGCCTGGAGGATGAGGGGGATGGCGCGCAGGGCGTGGACGGCCGTGACGGCCGCCCCCGTCAGCACTCCCGCCAGGGCGGCGGCGAAGAGGACGCGCCGGAAGGCCATCATGCCGAGGGTCCCGCCTGGCCTAATGGCAGGGGAAGCCGAGGGCGTGCCGGGCGTCGTGGGCGGCCTCGTGGAGGGCCTCGGGGCCCGCGAAGCCGGCGGCGGCCACCAGGGCCAGGCCCAGGAAGACG
>MGDP01000114.1 GCA_001790955.1 Candidatus Tectomicrobia bacterium RIFCSPLOWO2_12_FULL_69_37 | reverse complement strand
CGAGGGGGAGCTGGTCGATCGAGGGGGAGCCGGGCTTGGGGTTGAAGTGGTTGATGGCGTCCACGTGGGTGGAGCTGTGGTCGGAGAGCTTGAAGCTCATGGCCATGAAGGAGAACTTGCCCCGGAAGCGCTTCGAGGACTCCTCGTGCGTCATCATCGGGACGATCTCGGGCGTGGGGTGGAAGGGCCGGGCGTAGCCGCCGGGGGCGATGGTCTGGGCGAGGTCGATCAGCTCCAAGGGGGGTCTCCTTGATGAAAAAGGCGGGGGAGGGGGCCCTCCCCCGCCGGTGGCCTCCGGCCGGGGGGCGGCCTAGAGCCTCGGCGGCGCGACCGGCTTCCAGAAGCGCTTGAGCTTGAGGTCGTCCGCGATGGCGTTGGCGCAGTTGTAGCCGGGGGCGCCGGTGACGGCCCCGCCCACGTGGGAGCTCGACCCGCACAGGTAGAGGCCCTTCACCGGGGTGCGGAACTGGCTCACCCTGGGGTGGGGCCGGTTGAAGCCTAGCTGCTCGGGGATGTAGGCCCCGATGTGGTGGCTGGCCCGCGGCATGTTGGCGTTGTTCTTCACGATGTCGTAGGGGGTGTAGAGGTAGCTGCCCAGGACGTTGCCCTTCTTGACGTTCGGCGCGTAGGCCTGCCAGGCCTTGATGAACTTCTGGGTGAGATCCTTGCGGTGGGTGTCCCACCCCTTGGCCCCCTCGCCGTTCAGCTCGTAGGGGGCGAAGGGCCACCAGAAGGCGGTGTGGGCGCCCTCGGGCGCGTAGGTGGGGTCGAAGAGACTGTCGCAGCAGCCGTTCCCCATGAGGCGGGGCAGATCGTTCTTGTGGATGTCCTCGAAGCACTGGTCGATCTCTTCGGTCGTGTCCGCGCCCCAGAAGATGTTGAAGGTCTTGTTGATGTCGGGCTCGAACTTGGCGGCCTTGAATTCCGGCGCCTTCTTGAGGGCGAGGTGGATGGTGCAGAGCGCGTGCGCGGCCCACTTGAAGTTCTTGGCGGCGGTGGAGAGCTCCTTGCCGAAGTGGGAGTCCCCGGCGAGCTCGACGGTCAGGGGCCAGTTCACTCCGCTCGCGACGAACTTCTTGGCCTGGATCTTGGTGCCGTCCGCCAGGACGGCGCCGGTGGCCTCGCCGCCGCGGATGGTGATTTCCTTGACCTGGGCCCCGGTGAAGACCTTGCCCCCGCCCCGGACGATGACACGCTCGAGCGCCCGGGCGAAGTTCGCGCTCCCGCCGATGGGCAGGGAGAAATTCGCGATGCGCGAGAAGATGCGGGGGAAGAAGAGGCCCGTCTTGGGCATGTTCTCCAGGGTGAATGAGCCCAGGAAGAGCTTGAAGAGCACCCGCAGCCGCTCGTCCTCGAAGTGCTGGTCCACCGCCTCGTACATGCTGAGGTCGTTGTAGGCCCAGAACTCGCGGCCCAGCGGGCCCGAGAATCGCTCGGCCATCTTGTCCGGCGGGAGCGGCGCGCAGTACATGAAGGAGGTGATGATGTCGAGCATCCCCCCGGTGAACTTGATGTGGAGTTCCTTGTAGGTTTTCGCGTCCCTCTTGTTCAGGCGCTCGATGGACTTGACGGTCTTCTCGACGTCGCGGTGGATGACGAAGGCCGTGCCGTCGCGGAAGACGCACCCCTGCTGCTGCTCGGGGAACATCATCGCGAAGCCGTAGTTGTGCAGCTCGAGGTCGCTGAGGATGGGGGAGCGGTCGAGCCCCACGTAGTAGTTCGAGTGGAGGTTGTGCTTGAAGCCGGGGAGGGTGACCTCGCGGGTCGAGCAGCCCCCGCCGATGACGCCGGACCGCTCCAGGACGGCCACCTTCGCTCCCGCCTTGGCCATGTAGGCCCCGCACACGAGGCTGTTGTGGCCGCTGCCGATCAGGATTCCGTCGAACGCTTCCGGCATGGGATGGCTCCTTCCTGTGCCCGGGCTGGCGCGCGGCCGCGCCTCTGCGCCTGCCGGGGGAAAGAGGATCACGGGCTTTTGTCAGTCAGCGCGGGGATTTTCCCCCAATTTCCGCCCCGGCACAACCGCCCCGCCCCTTCGGCCGCCGTGGCCTCCACGGGCTCCCCGGTGTAGGCTGGGGCGCCATCCCGGCAGGAGGAGGCCCGTCCATGGCGAAGCTCGCGCGGGGGCTGGTGCTGGTCTACACGGGGGAGGGGAAGGGGAAGTCCACCTCCGCCTTCGGCTTGGCCCTGCGGGCCGTGGGCCAGGGCCTCCGGGTCTACCTCATCCAGTTCATCAAGGGCACCTGGAAGACGGGCGAGGCGCGGGCCGCCCGGCGGCTCGCGCCCGAGCTGGAGATCCAGGTGGGCCTGGGGGACGGCTTCACCTGGGTCACCCAGGACCCCGGCCAGGACCGCCGCACCTCGCGGGGCATCTGGGAGCTGGGCCGCGAGGCCATCCTCTCGGGGCGCTACGAGCTGGTGATCCTCGACGAAATCAACGTGGCCCTCGACCTCGGCCACCTCGGGGCGGAGGAGGTGATCGGCGTCCTGCGGCAGCGCGACCCGGCCCTCCACGTGGTGCTCACCGGACGGGGGGCGCCCCAGGCCCTGGTGGAATACGCCGACCTCGTCTCCGAGGTCCGGAACGTCAAGCATCCCTTCGACCAGGGCGTCCCCGCCCAGAGAGGCATCGAGTTCTGAGCCGTCCCGCCCCCCCCGGCGCGAGACTCCTGTGAGAGCGGACACAGGAAGGCGTTGGCCGCCGTCACAGTTGCGTGCGATTTTTCCTTCGCCCCGGCTTCCGGGGGAGGTAAAATGACGGGTGGGAGCCCCTTCCTGGGGCGCCCGGGAGGGGATGGCCTTGATCGTGACCTTGCGGAGGACCATCGGGCGCCTGGCCCTGCTCGCCGGGGCGGGCATCGTGGTCTACCAGGGGGTGTACTTCAAGCAGCACGGGCTGTGGAGGCCCTTTTCCCTCACCCTCGTCGTGGAGGGGGTCATGCGCCTCATCGGCGAGGTGATGGTCTACCTCCCCTTCGTCGCTCCCGAGGGGGTGGAGATGTTCCTGTCCTTCCAGGCGTCCCAGCTCCCGGGCGCGCTCTTCCGCCTGTTCCACGTCGTCCCGCTTTCGGCCTTCCTCTTGGCCCTGGGCTACTTTTTCGTGAAGTGGGAAAAATACCTGGGATAGCCGCAAGCGGTTGATTCCTGCGCGCTTGAGGCGGCTCGGCCGCCCGGAAAAATCTTGACGCTGACCTTCCCGGTCCCTATACTGGCTACGGAAGCTGCATGGTTGCCGGACGTGAAGCCACAGAGGAGGGTCGTCATGGCAAGAGGCATGATGATGGCTCCAACGATGGGGAGTCCGAAGAAGGTGCTCAAGGCGCCTTCCGGGCAGAAGAGGGTCTTGAAACATCCGGACTGAGCGCCCCGGTGTGCGGGCGCTGGCCGCATCGGAGGCGACCTAAGCCAGCGGCATTCCGTGGACACCATTTGAAGGACCGGATAGCCGGTCCGAGGCGCCGGGCGAAGCCCCGGGCCAAAGCGACGAAAAAGAAAGCGGCGCCGCGAGGCGCCGCTTTCTTTGTCCCTGCGAGGCGGGGCGGGGGGCTAGCGGGAGCCCGCCGTCTTCTGGGCCTCCGCCGTCCGCTGGCGGATGGCGTCGGTGGTGAAGAGGTGCCGGTCCTTGGCCAGGTCGGCGTTGTAGACGGGGCAGAAGACCTCCAGCAGCATGCCCGGCTCGTGGGTCGTCATCCGGAGCATGTGCATCGCCCCCTTGGGCACGTGGACCACGTCGCCGGGGCGCAGGATGCGCGTGTCGCCCTCGAGCGTGAACTCCCACTCGCCTGCCTGGATGTAGAAGAACTCCTCATGGTCGGGGTGGTTGTGGGGCTTGGTGGGGGTTCCGCCCGGCTCCATGATGAGGTGCTGCATCTGCATGCCGTCGCCGAAGATGCGGCGGTGGGCCGCGCCGGGGCGGTCTTGCGAGAGCGGGAGCAGGTCCCAGTTGTAGAACGGCATTGGATTCCTCCTTGCGGGAAATTCCGCCCCAGGGGCGGAGACGGCGGGATGATAGCCCCCCCCGCCCGGGAGAAGCGCCGCTTCCGGCGGGCCCGGCCGGGCCCGCCTCCCTAGTGCTTGGCCGCGAGGCCGCCGAAGAGCTGCGCCGCCTTGAGCCGGTGCACCTGGTTCGTCCCGTCCGAGTGGAGGAAGCTGGCCGCGTCGCGCAGGAGCTTCTCCATGGGCGCCTCCTTCATGTAGCCCATGCCGCCCCAGATCTCCATCCCGAGGGTGCACACCCTGTAGGCCGCCTCCGAGACGAATACCTTGGTCAGCATCGAGTAGTGGGGCTCGAAGGGCTTCTCGTACTCGTTGCGGATGGCGGCCCGCCAGATGTAGTTGCGCGAGGCCTCGACCAGCATGTTCATCTCGGCGAGCATGAGCTGGACCGCTTGGTGCTCGATGATGGGCTTGCCGCCCTGGACGCGGTTCTTCGCGTACTCCAGGCACTCCTCGTAGGCGCGGCGGGCCGGGCCGAGCACGGTCGCCGCCGCCTCGACGTGGCTCGCCTTCGCGAGGTCGATCTGGAACTTGAGCCCCTCGCCCACGGGGGTGAGGCGGTCCCGGTCCGGGATTCGGCAGTTCTGGAAGACGAGCTCGGCGTTCTGCACGTTGCGCTGGCCCATCTTGTCGTGGATCTCGCCGATGGTGAAGCCGGGGTGGCCGGCCGCGACGGCGAAGGTGGTGCAGCCCCTGTCGATGCCGACCGTCTTGTCCGTGCGGGCGCAGATGAAGTAGATCTTCGCCAGCCCGCCGTTGCTGATGAAGTGCTTCATCCCGTTGAGCGCCCACTCGCCGCCCTCGGGCTTGGCGTCGATCTGCATCCCGATCCGGGGGCCGTACTCGAGGCCGAAGCTGTCGGAGCCGTGGCCCGGCTCGGTGAAGCCGATGGCGAGCAGGCACTCGTGGTCCCCCATGAACCGGGGGAGCCAGCGCGAGCGCTGCTCGCCGCTCATGCCCTCGGCGATGATGTAGGAGTACTTCCAGGTCTGGTCGAAGGCGACG
>MGDP01000113.1 GCA_001790955.1 Candidatus Tectomicrobia bacterium RIFCSPLOWO2_12_FULL_69_37 | reverse complement strand
CTGCTGGAGGAGGGTTTCAGCCTCGGGCGCGGGTTCCGGCGCCTCTTCCTTTCCTGCGGAAAGGGCGGCCGGGAGCGGGACCACGGGGGTGACGGTGACCGGCGGCGCTTCAGCGGGGAGAAGCTCCGGCCAGGCGGGTTCGGCAGGCTCTTCCTCCCAAGCGCGCGGGAGGGGCGGAGCGGAGGCGGGTCCGTTGCGGTACAAGATGGCCCCGGGGAAGTTGGCGGGGGCCAGCGGGTGGAAGAGTTCCGTCGAGGCCTCGGCGGGGCTCACCGCGAGCCATCCCCCGGCTCCGAGCGCCCGCCGGAGCCGGGCCGCGGCCGTCCGTTGGGCCCCCCGGGTGAAGTACATGAGGACGTTCCGGCAGAGAATCAGGTCCACGGCGGAGGTGTTGGTCAGCAGGGAGGGATAGACGTCCGCCGCGAGGTTGAGCGGGGCGAACGCGACCATCCGGCGGATCCCGGGGTCCAGCTCGAAGGTCTGGGCATCCCGCCGGCGGAAGTACTTGTCCCGGATCCACTGCGGGGTCTCGCGGAGGGCCCATTCCCGGTAGAGCCCCCGGCGGGCGGATTCGAGGGCCTCCAGGTTGATGTCCGTCGCCAGGATAGTCAGGGACCAGGCGGATCGGTCGGGGAGGAGGCGGTCCAGCAGGATGGCGAGCGAGTAGGGCTCCTCCCCGGTGGAGCACCCTGCGCTCCAGAGCCGGAGGCGGAAGACCCCCTCCGCCCGGCGGGCCGCGATGAGGGCGGGAAGGACGTCCTGTTCAATCGCCTCGGCGCAGGCATGGTCGCGGAAGAAGTAGGTTTCCCCCACAGTAAGCCAGCCGGCCAGGCGGCCCCATTCCTGGCTCTCGCCGGGCAAGGTCTCCAGCCACGCCAGATACGCCTCCAGCGTCGGGAGCGGCGACGTCTTCCAAGCCCGCGCCAAACCTTGCTCGAGATCCGCCTGGCGCCTTTCCCGGAAGTCCAGGCCCAGGCGGCTGGCGGCTAAGTCCCGCGCCCGGGAACCGGCGTCAGGCGCCAGCATCACCTTTTCTCCCCTTCGAGAGCCTCGGCCAGCTGCCGCTCTTCTTCCAGGGAGAAAAAAGCGTCCAGGTCGTGGATGAGAAGAAGACCGTCCGCCAGGGCGACGACCCCCGCGACATGGCCAATCCCGGGGAGGACGGAGTCCGGCGGCCGGACGGCCCCGGCGGCCACCTCTACCACGCCAAGCGCCTCGTCCACGGGCAGGGCCACGGTCCGGCGGGCCGTTCGCGCGATCACTAGATGCGCGGACGCACCGTAATCCCGGGGCGGGAAGCCGAAGCGCCGCCGGACATCCAGCATGGGAATTATCTCCCCGTGGAGGTTGATCACGCCGAGGGCGATGGCGGGGGCTTTCGGAAGGGGCGACACCGCGATAAGGGGGAGGACCCGCTCCACCGCAAACAGGGAAAGGGCGTAGCGATTCCCGTCGATCACGAACGCAACCAGCCGGATGAAGGAATCCGCAACTTGGAAGGCCATTCCCACGCTCCTCGGCGATTGAGGCTCCCATCGTTGGCCTGCAAAGGACAAGACGCCCGCGGAACGAAGCGGGATGGAAACAAGGAACGCTTCTTGCCGGATATCCAGAGATAGAATATCAGACGAATCAATCGTGGGGAATCGGCAACGCAGCCACGCCATTCCCCTCCCTTCCCTTGCAGCTAATGTGGACCCGTTAACTTTTCTTCGTCTCTTCAATTATCATATATGGGAGTTTTTTCTCTGAATTTTAACGATGTTTCGGCTTTTTGGCGGGTTTTCCCGTCTCGCGGTCCACGGGGGCGCCAGCCACTCAATGAGCCGCCCCCCGGTTGCCTGGGCCACGGCCGCATCCCAGCTCCCCGCGGCGGCGGCGCAGGTGTTGCGCCAAGTGCCACTCGCTCCCGTAGCCCTTGCCCATCCGGCTCATGGGACCCCCCACGGACCTCCAGCTACCCTTGCAGAATTTGGGCTATCGGGGGCTCCCCCTCCCCGGTCTCACGGGATTTCACGCATTTTCACGTGAGTTTTCCACCGACTTGCTGCCTTTTTCCGTTTTTTTACGGATTTTTACGGGATGCCTGGCCAAATTAAATCGAAAAATGCGCCAAATCATTCAGCAAATTACACCGTGGTCGGCCGCGGGACCTATGACGGGCTCTTGGGCTTTCCCGGAAGGAGCCAGACGAGGGGCAAAATTCCGACAAAAATTATCATCATGAACCAGAAGGTGTCGTTGTAGGCGAGCATGGCGGCCTGCTGGTTCACCATATGGTCCAGGACGGCGTACGCCTTGGCGTGGGCCGCCGCCGGATCGATCCGCTGGCCCACGAGGATGTCCACCAGATTCCCGTGGTACTCCACGAACGGCCCGTTGAACTCGTTCACGTAGCCCACCAGCCCCACCCGGTGGGTGGCGCTGCGGCGCTCGATCAGGGTGGCCAGGAGGGCGAAGCCCATGTTCCCGCCGATGACCCTTCCCAGGTCGTAGATGCTGGCTGCGGCGGTCGTCTCCGCCGGAAGGACGCCCCGTATCGCGATGGTCGTGTTCGTCACGAAGATGCAGGGCATCCCGATTCCCATGACGATGAGCGGCTGGACGAGGTTCCAGAACCCCGCCTCCAGGGAGAGATGGGAGAGCCCGTAGAAGGAGTAGAGAATGCAGGACAGGCCGAAGGTCATGGTGAGGCGCGGGTCCACCACGTTGAACAACTGGCCCACCAGCGGCATCATGAGGAAAAGCGCAACCCCCCTCGGCAGGAGCGCCATGCCGGAGTCGTAGGCGGTGTAGCGGAGGAGGGTCTGGAGGAACTGGGGCAGGATGAAGGTGGAGCCGAACAGCGCCAGGGCGAACAGCATGATGATGACCGAGCCCACGCTCAACGGGAGGTGGCGCAGGAGGCGGAAGTTCACGATGGGCTCGGCGGACCGGAGCTCCCACACGACCAGCAGCAGGATCGCCATCGCCGTGGCCGCCGTCCAGCCCGCGATGAAGCCCGACTCGAACCAGTTGTGCTCCTGGCCGCGCTCCAAGACAATCTGCAGGCCGATCATGCTCACCAGGAGGAACAGGATCCCGCCCCAGTCCACCTGCTTGACCCCCCGCTTCAGGTAGGAAGGGTCCTGCACGTACAGGTGCACGAGCAGCATCCCGGTCAGGCAGAAGGGGATGTTGATGTAGAAGACCCAGGGCCAGCCGTACCGATCGGTGAGCCAGCCTCCCACCACGGGCCCCATCGCGGGGGCGAGCACCACGCCCATCCCGAAAATGGCCATCGCCATGCCCTGGAGGCGGGGTGGATAGCTCTCCCGGAGGATGGCTTGGGAGATGGGGATGAGGGGCCCTCCGCCGACGCCCTGGATCGCGCGGTAGAAGACCATCTCGCCGAAGGAGGCCGACGTCCCCGCCAGGATGGAGCCCAGGGTGAACAGCACGTAGGAAAGAAGGTAGAAGCGCTTCCGGCCCAGGAGGGTGCTCCACCAGCTGGTCATGCAGATCATGATGAGCTGGGCGATGCTATAGCTGGTCGCCACCCAGGTGATGGAGGAGATGTCCGCCCCGAACGCCCCCTGCATATGGGGAAGGGCGACGTTCACCACGCTCACGTCCATTACCGAGATGAACTGCCCGAAGAGGACGGCCAGGGTGATGAGGGACCGGGAGGCCGTCCTGGACTTGGGGGCCGCGGGCTGCGGGCTGGTCTCCAACGGCGCGCTCACCGCGGGCCGGCGGTGTTCTTCCGGACCCGCCTGGGCTCGGCGGGCGGACGGGCGCCGCGCTGGCCTCGGATGTCCGCCCTGGCCTGGGCCGCCGCGGCCGCCGGAGCGGGGTGAGGGGCCGGGGAGAGGCTGGCGACCCATCCGCCAGCCATTCTTGCGCCGGCGGGCGGCCTATCGGCAGGATTCAGCCGCATGCGGGCATGACCTCTTCAAGGAGATTGCAACACCGCCGCTTGAAATCCCCCGCGCTCATGGCCGGAATCCAAGCGCCGCGCGGCTTGGAAGCTTGCCCGCAAGGGGGCCAAACGGCAAGCGGGGAGACGCTTCGGCGGGGAGGCGAGGAGCCGGAAGGACGAGCCCAAGGAAACGCGGGCGCCCCCGAGGGGAGGCGGGTCCCCATCCTATCAAAGCGCCTTGGGTTCCTTTTCTAAGAAGGGTACTCGGGGGAACATGCCGGCCCTGCGGCATCCGGGACTGGGGAAGCGGGTGAATCTAGCGCGCCGTGAGAGGAGACACACCGATGCACTACGTTGGACCGATTGAGGAGTCTCTTTTCTCCGCGCCACCCTCCCATATGCCGCGCGCAGAAGGGTTCCGGCGCGCCGGCCTCCTCCACCGGGCCCAGGGCACGGTCCACATGGGGTATTCCGTCGCCGAGCTCCAGCCGGGAGGCCGGGTCGACCCGCGCTTCCACGCCTATGAGAAGGGGGTCTATGTCACGGAAGGGGAGGCCGAGCTGAACCGGGACGGCAAGGCCTGCCGGCTCGGGCCGGGCGATTACGCGCTCGTTCCGGCGGGCGCCGCCCACGCCTGGCGGAACCGGGGCGGGAAGCGCGCCCGCTGGGTGGAGATGTGCGCCCCGCAGCCCAAGCCTTCGAGCGGATGGCCGGACACCTTCTTCCCGGGCGCCCTCCCGTGGCCCGCGGAGGTGCCGGCCCCTCCCTTCGGCGATCCCTCCCTGCGGGGCATCGGCCATTTCGACTGGAGCCAGATCCCTCCCCCCGCCTTCGTCCACCCGAACCTCCACGGCTTCTCGCGGCGCATGCTGATGGACCGGCCGTTCGGGAGCCAGCAGTTCGACATGTTCATG
>MGDP01000112.1 GCA_001790955.1 Candidatus Tectomicrobia bacterium RIFCSPLOWO2_12_FULL_69_37 | reverse complement strand
TCGGGTGGTGGCTGGTGAAGGAGGAGACCTTGCAGCGGATGCCCTTCTTGAGCCCCTCCTCGCCCAGGTAGGCCCCCCAGTGCCAGACGGCCACCAGGCAGTTGACCGGCGCCCCGCTGGGGTTCACCCCCATGGAGCCGTAGCCCAGCCAGACGAGGGGCCGGATGTAGCAGGCCTCCACCTTGTTGCGGCGGATGGTCTCGAGGACGGCCTCGGTGTAGGCATTGCGCTCGAAGGGGACGGCGATGCCCGTGATGCGGGCCGAGTCGTAGAGCCGGCGCATGTGCTCGTGGAGGCGGAAGACGGCCGAGCCCCGGCGGGTCTTGTAGCAGCGGATGCCCTCGAAGACCCCGAGCCCGTAGTGGAGGCTGTGGGTGAGGACGTGGATCTTGGCGTCGTCCCAGGGGACGAACTTCCCGTCGATCCAGATCTGCTCGGTGGCGCCTTTCAAGCCCTCTCTCCTCGGGACGAAGCCGCACGCGGGCCAGCAAAACCGGCCAAGTATAGGGGGGCCGGGGCGGGGGCGCAAGCTGCCCCTCTCAGGCCCGGTAGACCTCTGGATTCAAGAGCATGGCGGGGTCGGGGCGCTCCCCCCGGACGGCCCTGAGCACGCTCTCGGCGGCCATCTGGTTGATCCGGTCCCGGGCCTGGAAGGTGGCCCCGGCCTGGTGGGGGGTGAAGACCACGCTGGGGAGCGCGAAGAGGGGGTTGTCCCGGGGAGCGGGCTCCTCCTCGAAGACGTCCAGCCCCGCCCCGGCGATCACCCCCTCCCGGAGGGCCTCGGCGAGGGCCGCCTCGTCGATGACCGCCCCCCGGGCGCAGTTCACGAGGACGGCCCCCTTCTTCATCTGCCGGAGGCGGGCCGCGCCGAACATGTGCCGAGTCTCGGGGGTGAGGCTGCAATGGATGGAGATGACGTCCGACTCGCGCGTGAGGGTGTCCAGGTCCGCCGGCTCGGCCCCGCCCGCTCTCACCCGCTCGGGGGGCACGAAGCCGTCGTGGGCCAGGATCCTCCCCTCGAAGCCCTTGAGGAGGCGGGCGAGCTGGCGGCCCACGTTGCCGAAGCCCACGATGCCGAAGGTGGCCCCCGTGAGCTCCCAGCGGATCCTCACCTTGTCCCGCCAGTGGCCGCTCGCCAGGCCCTGCATGCCCTGGGGGATCTGGCGCACCGCGGCCAGGATGAGCCCGAGCGCCATCTCGGCCACCGAGACGGCGTTCGAGCCCGGGCAGTTGACCACCGGGACGCCGCAGCGGGTGGCGGCCGGGATGTCGATGTTCTCGACCCCCACCCCGATCTTGGCGATGATGCGCAGCCGGTCCGCCGCCTCGATGACGCGCGCCGTGATCTGCTCGCGCGAGGTCACCAGGATGGCGTCCCATTCCTTGGCCCCGCGCACCATCTCCTCCTCGGTCCACTTCCTCGTCCCGCCGTCGCGGATCTCGCCGTGGGGCGAGAGGAGCTTGCTGAGCATCTCGCGGGGCTCCCGGAACTCCGGGATGAAGAACACCGGCCTGGCGCTCAATTCCCCCTCCCCGCTCAGGTGCCCACCACCAGGGGCGCCCTGCGCCCCCGGAGGAGGGCGATGGTGGAAAGAAAGGTCAGGATGCCCGTCCTCGGGTTCTCCGAGGGCACGTTCTCGATGCGGATGAAGGAGCGGCCGAACTCGCCGACGGCCTCGACCTCGTGGACGTTCCGGGTGAGCCCCGGGTCGCAGACGATCCGCATGGTGGTGCGGCGGGGGCCGATCCCCGCCAGGCTCACCGCCGCCGAGACGTTCACGTTCTCCGGAAAGCCCTTGCAGGCCTCGACCGGGCTCCCCTCGAAGAGCACTGTGGGCTCCCGGATAGCGTCGAGGTCGATGCCCCGCTCCACCACGTAGGGGGCGCCCTTGAGCCCCCCGGGGGGCTTGCGGGTGGTCATCGTCACCGAGTCCACCCGGCCCGCGGCCGCCCCCTTGAGCCCGTCGAGGCCGATGATGGCCCCCGAGGGGACGAAGATCCGCGCCCCGCCCTTCTCCGCGAGGGCGACCAGGTCCTCCCGATCCAGGAGGGCGGCCGCCGAGCACACGATCACGTCCCGGCCCCGGGGGAGGGCCGCCCGGCAGATGGCTTCGACCGTGGACCCGCCCGAGGCCTCCAGCACCACCTCGGAGGCCTCCACCACCCCCGCGAGGCCGGTGAGGGGCGGGGGGGATTTCAGGCTCCGCAGGAAGGCCTCGGCCTTGGCCGGGGTGCGGGTGGAGGCCGCCGCGACGGCGGCGGGCACCCGGCCCTCATCCGCCGCCCGCACGATCGCCCGGCCGATCGTCCCCAGCCCGACCACGCCCAGCCTCATTCGCCCCTCCTTCGGCCGGAAAACCCCGCGCGGCGGCCTTCCAGCCGGTCCCCCTTCACCCCATTTGGCATATTTTCCGCAACCCTGCTACAGTACCGCCATATCCTGAGCTCCGGGCCATCCCGCCCGGACCGCAGAGGCGCCGCCATGGGATTCGAATCGGTACTCGGCCAGGTTTCCCTCTTCGCCCATCTCCCCAACGAGAGCCTGCAGTTCCTCGGCAAGCAGCTCCAGCACCGCCGCTACGACCGCGAGCAGATCATCTTCCACAAGAACGACCCCGGCTCCACCCTCTACATCATCATCTCCGGCAAGGTGAAGATCCTCCTCCCCTCGATGGAGGGCGAGAACGTCATCGTCGCCCTGCTCTCCACGGGGGAGTTCTTCGGCGAGCTCTCCCTCTTCGACGGCGCCCCGCGCTCGGCCACCGCCGTCTCGGCCGAGTCCACCGAGATCCTCACCCTCGACAAGGACGACTTCAACCGCTACATGATCGAGAACCCGAAGGCGGCCCTGGTCATCCTCGCCGAGCTGAGCCTCCGCCTCCGGCGCACGGACGAGCTCCTGAGCGACGCCGCCTTCTGCAACCTCTCCACCCGCCTCGCCAAGCGCCTCATGGAGCTCGCCCACCGCTACGGCCAGCCCGGTCCGAACGGCAGCGTCCGCATCAACCTCAGGCTCAAGCAGCAGGACCTGGCCGACATGTCCGGGGCCACCCGGGAGAGCGTCAACAAGGTGCTCAAGATGTTCAAGGGGGAGCGGCTCATCCACTGGAGCAAGGGCATCATCAGCCTGCTCGACCCGGCCGTCTTGCGCCGCAAGGCCCGCTGACCACCCGCCCCTTCTAGTCCACCCGGCTCCCCAGGCTGAGCCGCCAATGGTCGGCCAGGACGACCGCCATCATCGCCTCCCCGATGGGCACCGCGCGCGGGGCCACGCAGGGATCGTGGCGCCCCTCCACCTTCACCGTGCGGCGCTCGCCCGAGACCGAAACCGTCTCCTGCTCGATCAGGATGGATGAGGTGGGCTTCACCGCGAAGCGCACCACGATGGGCGCCCCCGAGGAGATTCCCCCCAGGATGCCCCCCGCGTTGTTCGTGCGGGGCGTCACCCTCCCCCCCACATAATCGAACGGGTCGTTGTGCCGGGAGCCCCGCATCCCGGCCGCCCGGAAGCCCGCCCCGATCTCCACCCCCTTGACCGCGTGGATGCCCATCATGGCCGAGGCGAGGTCGGCGTCCAGCCGGGCATAGTAGGGCTCCCCCCACCCGGCCGGCACCCCCGCGGCCACCACCGTGACCACCCCCCCGACCGAGTCCCCCGCCTTGCGGGCGGCGAGGATAGCCTCCTCCATCCGCTGGGCGGTGGCGGGGTCGGGGCAGCGGACGGGGTTGCTCTCGATGACGGCCGGGTCGAAGGCCTCCCCCTCCCACGCGACCTCCCCGATCCGGCTCACGAAGCCCACGATGGAGACGCCCTGCAGTGCGAGGAGCTTCTTCGCGATGGCCCCCGCCGCGACCCGCCCCGCCGACTCGCGCGCGCTTGAGCGCCCCCCGCCCCGGTGGTCGCGCCTGCCCCACTTGGCCATGTAGGTGAAGTCCGCGTGGCCGGGCCGGTAGAGCTCCCGCAGGGGCTCGTACTTGGAGGGGTCGGCGTCCTTGTTGCGGATGAGGACCGAGATGGGCGTGCCCGTGGTGTGGCCCTCGAAGACCCCCGAGAGGATCTCGGCCCGGTCCTCCTCCTGGCGCTGGGTGGTCACCCGGCTCTGGCCCGGGCGGCGGCGGTCGAGCTCCCGCTGGATGTCCGCCTCGCCGAGGGGGAGCCCGGCCGGGCAGCCGTCCACCACGGCGCCGATGGCCGGCCCGTGCGACTCCCCCCAGGTGGTGAAGCGGAACACCCGCCCGAACGTGTTCGACAAGGCCAGGCCCTCTCTCAGGCGGTTAGCGGCTCTTCCAGGCGCGCACCCCGCGCTCGGCCTGGGCGGCCGCCTCGGCGGGGTCCGCCCCGTCCGGGTTCTCCACCGCCACCCCGGCGAGGCGCTCGTAGCGCGGGAGCCGCTCGGCCAGGAGGCGCCGCAGGGCGGCCTCCTTGTCCGGCTCCCCGTCCAAGTAGGCGGGCCAACCCCCCGCGCGGACGCGGCGCACCAGGTCATCCGCCGGCACCCGAAGATACACCACGCAGTGCCCGGCGAGCGAAGCCCCGGGGTCGAGCGGCGCCCCGCCCCCCAGGGCGAGCACCATCTCCTCCCCCGCCAGGGCCTCGGCCAGGAGCCTCTGCTCCAGAGCCCGGAAGCCCTCCGCCCCGAGCCGCCGGAAGGCCTCGCGGGAGCTCACCGCCTCCCCGATCCGCTCCCGGGCGGCGGCCTCGACCCGGCGGTCCAGGTCGTCGAAGGGGAGCCCCAGGCGCGCGGCCAGGAGGGGCCCCACCGTCGTCTTCCCGGCCCCCTTGAAGCCGATCAGCACCACGCTCAACCCGCCGCCCCCTTCCGCGCCAGGGCTCCCGGCCCGAACCCGGCCAGGTAGGCCTCCACCGCCCGGGCGGCCTCGGCCGCCGCCGCCTCCATGCCCCTCTCCGGGTGGAGCCAGCGGACCCCCGGCACCCGCCGGAACCAGGTGCGTTGGCGCTTGGCGTAGCCCCGGTGGAGGCGGCAGACGAGCTCGACCGTCTCCTCGATGTCCGCCCCGCCCCGCCCGAGCTCCAGGCGCTTGGCGTAGCCCCGGTGGAGGCGGCAGACGAGCTCGACCGTCTCCTCGATGTCCGCCCCGCCCCGCCCGAGCTCCAGGGCCTCGGCGTAGCCCAGGCCCTCGAAGGAGGGCGCGTGCTCCAGCCCCTCCCTGGCGAGCCGGGCGGCCTCCTCCACCATCCCCCCCGCGAGCATGGCGCGCACCCGCTCCTCGATGCGCCGGGCGTGCGCCTCGGGCGGCCAGTCTACCCCCAGCCACAAGGGGCGCTCAAAACCCCCCGCGGGGGCCCCGGCCCGGAGGGAGGAGATGGGGCGCCCCGCCGCCTCGAAGACCTCCAGGGCGCGGATGATGCGCCTGCGGTCGTTGGGATGGATCTTGGCCGCCGCCTCGGGGTCGCAGCCGGAAAGACGCTTGTGGAGGGCGGGGAGGCCCTCCCGGCCGGCCTCCTCCTCCAGCCGCCGCCGGAGCTCGGGCCGGGCGCCCGGGCCCTCGAAGAGGCCCTCCACGAAGGCGCGCAGGTAGAGGCCGCTCCCCCCCACCACGAGGGGCACCGCCCCCCGGGCATAGACGCCCCCGGCGCAGGCCCGGGCCTCGCGGGCGTAGCGGGCGGCGTCGAATGTCTCGGCGGGATCGGCCACGCCGATCATGTGGTGGGGGAGCGCCCGGCGCTCGGCCGCGGCGGGCTGGGCGGTGCCGGCCGGGAGGCCCCGGTAGATCTGGCGCGCGTCCGCCCCGATGGCCTCCAGGGGGACCGGGGCCCGCTCCGCCAGGGCGATGGCGAGGGCGGTCTTGCCGGAGGCCGTGGGGCCGGCCAGGACGACGAGGGGGCGGGGGTCGGGTTGGACACAGGGGCCTTGCGCTGGCCCGCCAACTGCGGATTCCATCAGCGTCGGCCACCCCTGAGAGCGGCGGCTTCCCCCTCTCCCTCCGGGAGAGGGCCGGGGCCTTCGCCCCCCGGAGGAGCTTCGGCCCCCGAAGGGGGGTGAGGGGGGATTCGGCGGGAGGAGCAGCTTTCCCTCACCCCCTCCCCTCTCCCAGTGGGAGTGGGGTGTCGCTCCCGCGAGAGAAATCTGTTCCCGTGCAGGCTGACCACCGCTCCGTGGGCAACCTCCAGGGACTTCACCCTAGCCGGCATCGGCGAGGGCCGCTTCGAAGGCGCGGAGGTCGGCTTCGGAGAAGAGGACGAACTCGATCCGCTGGAGGGTGCCCTCCCCCCCCGCCAGGTGCTCGGCGGCGGCGCGGAGCATCCGCCTCGCAGCCCCGGCCACGGGGAGGCCTCCGACGCCCGTCCCGATGGCCGGGAAGGCGATGGTCCGCAGTTTCAGCTCCTCGGCCCGGCGGAGGCTGGCCCGGGTGCATGCCTCGACGAGCGCCTCGGAGGTCCGGAGGTCCTGGCCCATGCCCGCCGCGTGGATGACGTGGCGCGCCTTCAGGGCGCCCGCGCCGGTGGCGACGGCCTCTCCCACCGGGATGGGACCCTTCGCCACCGCCTCCCGCTCGATGGCGGCGCCGCCCTTGCGCTTGATGGCCCCGGCGACGCCCGCCCCCATCCAGAGGTGGTTGTTGGCGGCGTTCACGATGGCGTCCGCCGCGCTTTCGGTGATGTCGCCCGAGGAGAGGGAGATGACGCCCCGGCCGACGCGCTTCTCTCGCATGGGGACGGGGGCGCCTAGAAGGGCTTCTCCTCGGGGCCCCCGCTCAGGGCGCGGGGGACGGCCGAGCGGGAGCCGTCGGAGGAGGAGACGGCCGGGCCGCCCTTGGGGGGCTCGCCGTCCACCAGCTCGCGGAGCTCCTTGCCGGCCTTGAAGAAGGGGACTTTCTTGGGGGGGATGGCCACCTTGTCGCCGGTGCGGGGGTTGCGGCCGTCGCGGCTCTCGCGGGCGCGCACCCGGAAGCTGCCGAAGCCCCGGAGCTCGACCTTGTCCGAGCCGGCGAGGGACTGGATGATGCTCCCGAAGACGATGTTGACGACACGCTCGGTGTCTTTCTTCGTGAGGTTGATCTTCGCGGCGATCCGCTCCACCAGCTCCGCCTTGGTCATGAAAACGGCGACCTCCTTGGCGAATGCGCCCCTCGCTGGCGCGCGCTCCGGGGTATCTCCTCGCCCGGCGGCGGATGATCACATGCCGCGCGCTTCCCTCGCGGCAACGGTCACGAAAGCCTCCACATGTACTCTAGCACGGCGGGGGCATCCCCCCAAAAGCGCGCCCCGCCGGTCCCGAACCACCCCGTCCACGAGCGGGCCATCTCGGTCAGCAGGCCCCAGAAGCCGACCTCGGGCCTCACCTCGATGAGCCTCGGCTCCCCGGGGATGCCGCCCAGCCGGGCCGCCTCCCGGGCGGCGTCGCGCTCGGTGCCCAGGGCGTCCACGAGGCCGAGCTCCTTGGCCCGCTCCCCGCTGAAGATGCTGCCGTCCGCGAGGAGGAGCACCTTCTCCCGGGGCATCCTCCGCCCGTCCGCGACGGCGCGGACGAACTGGGAGTAGGTGTCGTCCACCACCCGCTGGAGGATCTCCCGGTCCCGGTCCGTCATGGGACGGAAGGGAGAGGCCAGGTCCTTGCTCGGAGCGCTCTTGATCACGTTCATCTGGAGCCCGACCGCCCCGAACACCTTCGTCACGTCGGGCAGGACCATCACAACCCCGATGCTGCCGGTGATGGTGCCGGGGTTGGCGTAGATCTTGTCCGCCGCCACCGCCAGGTAGTAGCCGCCCGAGGCCGCCACGCCGCCCAGGGAGGCGACCACCTTGAGCCCCGAGCGGCGCAGGCGGAGCAGCTCCTCGTGGATCTCCTGGGTCGGGGAAACCGCCCCGCCCGGGCTCTCGATCCGGACCAGAAGGGCCTTGACCTCGGCCCGCCTCTTCAGGCGATCGAGGGCCTGGATGGTGCCCCGGGCGTCGAAGATGCCTCCCTGGATGCGGAGGAGCCCCACCGCCCGGGGATCCTCGCCCCTTCGAGGCCCCGGCTCCCGCAGGAAGCTTCTCACCACGAGCTGGGAGGCCAGCCACAGACCCCCCGCTACCGCGAGGAACGCCAGCAGCGAGACGAGAACCCCCCGGGGCATCCGCCGGCGCATGAGCCCTCCCTCCGGGGCGCCCTACTTCTCCCCGGTCTCTTCCTCGGCGGCGCCCGGAGCCTCCACCGCGGCGGCCTCGGCCGGCTCGGGCTCGGGCGCGCGGCTGATGAGGGCCTCCTCGCCAGTGGCTTCGACGTAGGCCCGGATGCTCAAGCCGAGGCGGCGCTGCTCCGGCTCGATCTTGATGACCCGCATCCGGAAGACGTCGCCCACGCGGACGACCTCCTCGGGCTTGCTCACCTTCTGGGCGCTCAGCTCGGAGATGTGGACGAGGCCCTCCAGGTCGTCCTCCGGCGCCGCGAAGACGCCGAAGTTGGTGATCTTGGTGATCTTGGCCTCGACGTCGTCCCCGATCTCGTAGCGCTTCTCGATCTCGGTCCAGGGGTCCTGGGCGAGCTGCTTCATGCCGAGGGAGAGGCGCTCCTTCTCGACGTCCACGCTGAGGACCACGGCCTCGACGTCCTGGCCCTTCCGCAGGATCTCGGAGGGGTGCTTGAAGCGCTGGCTCCAGGAGATGTCGGAGATGTGGATGAGGCCGTCGATGCCCTCGTCCAGCGCCACGAAGGCGCCGAACTCGGTCAGGTTGCGCACCTTGCCCTCCACCTTGGTGCCCACGGGGTACTTCTGCTCCACCGTGGTCCAGGGGTTGGCCTCGATCTGCTTCATGCCGAGGGAGATGCGCCGGGCGTCCTTGTCGAGGTTGAGGACGACGGCCTCGACGATGTCGCCCACCTGCACGATCTTGGAGGGGTGCCGCACCCGCCGCGTCCAGGACATCTCGGAGACGTGGACAAGGCCCTCCACCCCCTGCTCGAGCTCGACGAAGGCGCCGTAGTCGGTGATGGAGACGACGCGGCCCCTGACGCGCCCGGTCACGGGGTACTTGATCTCGACGTCCTGCCAGGGGTCCGGGGTGACCTGCTTGTGGCCCAGGGAGACGCGCTCCCGCTCGCGGTCGTACTTGAGGACGACCACCTTGACGGTGTCCCCGATGGAGAGGAGCTCGCTCGGGTGGCTCACCCGGCCCCAGGACATGTCGGTGATGTGCAGGAGGCCGTCGATGCCGCCCAGGTCGATGAAGGCGCCGTAGTCGGTGATGTTCTTGACGACGCCCACGATCTGCTGGCCCTCGTGGAGCTTGGCGAGGGTCTCGCGCTTGAGCTCGGCCCGCTCGTCCTCGAGGAGGACGCGGCGGGAGAGCACGATGTTGCCCCGCTTGCGGTTGAGCTTGATAATCTTCAGGTCGAAACGCTTGCCGATAAACTGGTCCAGGTTGCGGACGGGCCGCAGGTCCACCTGGGATCCGGGCAGGAAGGCCTTGAGGCCGATGTCCACCGTGAGGCCGCCCTTGATGCGGGCCACCACCTCGCCGGAGACGGTCTGGCCGCTGTCGTAGGCCTTGCTGATCTCGTCCCAGACCTTGATCCGGTTGGCCTTCTCCTTGGAGAGGGCGATGAGGCCG
>MGDP01000111.1 GCA_001790955.1 Candidatus Tectomicrobia bacterium RIFCSPLOWO2_12_FULL_69_37 | reverse complement strand
CAGGGCGGAGAGGGCCTCCAGGTCGCTCTCCAGGAACATCTCCACCGGGGTGTGGGCGAAGCGGCGGGGGAGGTTGAGGTTCACCACCTGGAGGCCGCCCGGGAGGGAGCGGCTCAGGGTGGCGGCGTCGGTGAAGCTGCCCACGTAGGCGTCCTCCTGGAGGGGGACGCCCGCGGCCCGGGCCGTCTCCTTCACCCAGGCTACCGCCTCGGGCGGGGGGATGTGGCCGAAGAAGGTCACCGGGTGGTGGTCGAACCGGCGGAGCACGGGCCCCGCGCCCATGCGCAGCCCCCGGCCGTCCGGGGTGACGACGGGGCCGTCCGCCACCACGCCGTCCAGGACGACGGCGAGGTCGGGCGGCTTGCCCTCCAGGGTGTGGGTCACGCTGAGGACGGAGGCCCCCCTCGCCCCGACCTCTTCCTGGACGCAGAAGGCGGCGCTCAGGCGGAGCCGCCCGGCGAGGGGCCGGGCGTTCAGGAAGGCCTCGATGCAGAGCGCGCAGCCCGAGCGGTTGTCGATGGCCTTGGACTTCCAGGCGCCCCCGCCGAGGCCGGCGAAGGGGCTGTGGAAGACGCCCATGGCGCCGGGCCCGATGCCGAGCTTCCGGACGGCGGCGCCGTCCAGGCCCCCCATCTCGATCCACATCTGGGCGGGGGCGGGGCGGTCCTCCCCGTGGAGGAACTGCTGGTGGCCGCCCCGGATGCTGACGATGCCCCGGTGGAGGGCGCCGTCCTCGGCCAGGAGGTCGATCTCGCGTCCCGGGAAGACGCCGTCCGCGAGCAGGCCCACCTTGTCGAAGCGCACGGCGCCGCCCGGCTCCACGGCGGTCACGACGACCCCCACTTCGTCCATGTGGCACTGGAGGAGGAGGTGGGGCGCGCCCTCGCCGGCGCGCTGCTGGGCGATCAAGTTCCCGAAGGCGTCCTGGCGCAGGCGGTCGGCGTGGGGGAGGAGCGTCTGCGCGATGGCCTCGCGCACCGCCCCCTCGCGGCCCGGCGGGCCGGGGAGGGCGCAGAGCGCCCGCATGCGCTCGATGAGGGGCGAGGGCATGGGCGCCTCAGTCCACGATGGCGATCGCGCGGGCGGGGGCGGCCTCGGCGTCGGCGATCTTGATGGGGAGGGCCATCATGAAGAAGCGCTCCTGCCCGATCTTGTCCAGGTTGTCGAGCCCCTCGATGAGGACCACGCCCGCTCCCAGCATGACGTGGTGCACCTTGAACTCGGTCGAGTCGAAGTCGGTGCGCCGGGCGTCGTACTCCTCGAAGAAGTCGAAGGCGATGGCCTTGGGCTTGCGGGCCACGAGCCAGCGGGCGGCGGAGACGTCGATGTAGGGGGACTCGGTGTAGTACTCGAGCCTGCCGAACATCTTGCGGCCCCAGTCGGTGCGCACCACGATGATGTCGCCCGGCCGGCACTTCTTCTTGTGCTTCTCCAGGTGGCTCGCCTTAATCACCGCGTTGGGCTTGCCCATCGAGGTGAGGTCGAGCATGACGGCATCGCCCATGTAGAGATGGAAGTCGATGGCGCCGACGGTGGGGGCGCCCTTCACGACGTGGAGCGGGCTGTCCACGTGGGTGCCGGTGTGGGCGCTGAGCTCGAGCCAGGTGGCCTGCCAGTGCTGGGAGTAGGGTCCGCGGTAGGCGGTGGTGTGCTTCACCTTCTGGGGGACGCCCGGGGGGATGGGGACGCCGCTCTTGATCTCGCAGCTGATGTCGATGTGGCGGGGCATGACGGCCTCCTTCGGGGATGACGCGCACGCCGGGATCAGGCATGGGAAGTCCGGACCGCGAGGGCCTGATTCTGACACGCGCGGCCCTTCCTGCCAAGCCTCCCGGGCCTTTGCCCGGCGCCGGGCCGGAGGGGGTATGATGGAGGGCGGGGAGGCCGCCGAGCCAAGCGAAGAGGAGGCCGCGATGCACGCGCCGGAAGGGATCAATGCCGAAGGCCCCGCCCCGGAGGCCCGGTTCGAGGACGGCCAGGGAGCCCCGGTCATGCTCTCGGGCCTGTGGGCGCGGGGGCCGCTCGCGCTCGTCTTCCTCCGCCACCTGGGGTGAATCTTCTGCCGCGAGCAGCTGGCGCAGTTGCGCCGGGCGTGGCCCTCCTTCGAGGAGCGGAAGCTCCGGGTGGCGGCGGTGAGCCCGGCGGAGGGGGTTCCCTCCGCGGCGGTGGGCGGCGCGCTCGGCGCGCCTTTCCCCTGTCTGGGGGATCCCACCGGGGAGGCCTACGACGCCTTCGGCCTCGGCCGGGGGGAGATGGCCCAGATGTTCAACCTCCACACCCTCTCGCGGGGGGTCTGGGCCTACTTGCGGGGCCACCGGCAGACCAAGCCCGTCGGGGACCGCTCGCGGCTCCCGGGCGCCTTCCTCATCGATGGCGCGGGGAGGATCCGCTGGGGCCACCGGGGGAGGGACGCGGTGGATCACCCCGCAGCCTCCACTCTCCTTGCGGCGTGGGATCGGGTGAAGGGCCCATAGGGGAGAGGGGGGCGTCAAACCCGCCCGGAGGGGCTTGGTTTGACCCTCCCGGAGGGGGCGTGCTAGGTTCCGCCGGCCGCTCCGTGCCGCGCTCCGGGGCGGGGAGGGAGGGAGCGAAGTTGCCCGCGAACGCGCCGATGGGTTCCCTCCTGAGCGTCGTCATCCCCTGCTACAACGAAGAGGCGACCATCCGCCGGGTGGTCGAGCGGGTGTGGACGGTCCCCGTCCCCCTGGAAATCGTCGTGGTGGACGACGGGAGCACGGACGGCACGCTCGGCGCGCTGGCCGGGCTGGAGCGCGAGGGGCTGCGGGTCATCCGCCTGCCGGAGAACCGGGGCAAGGGCGCGGCCTTGGCGGCGGGGTTCGCCGCCTCGCGGGGGGACGTGCTCGTCGTCCAGGACGCCGACCTCGAGTACGACCCGGACGACCTGCTCGACCTTCTCGCCCCCATCCGGCGGGGGCTGGCCGACGTGGTCTACGGCAGCCGCTTCGGAGGGAGGCCCCAGCGCGTCCACATGTTCTGGCACAAGGTGGGCAACCGCTGCCTGACCTTCCTGACCAACCTCCTCTTCAACACCACCCTCACCGACATGGAGACGGGCTACAAGATGTTCCGCCGGGAGGTCATCGCGGGCATCACCCTCCGCTCCCGCCGGTTCGACGTGGAGCCCGAGCTGACCGCCAAGATCTTCAAGACGAAGCGGTGGCGGGTGTACGAGGTGCCCATCTCCTATTACGGCCGCTCCTACGAGGAGGGGAAGAAGATCACCTGGCGGGACGGGCTCGTCGCGATGTGGACGCTGATCCGCTACCGCTTCTGGGACTGAAGTGAGCCTCCGTGCCGTCGAGCGGCCCGCGGGCGCCGCCTTCGAGGCCTTTCTCCTGAAGCATCATCCCCTGAGCCTCCGCCTGCGCGGCGCGCTGGCCGAGGCCGGGGGCGCCGCCGCCGTCTGGATGGACGATCCGGCCGCGCCCCGCCTCGCCGTCCACGCCGCGCGGAGGTGGCTCCTCCCGGTGGGGGAGGCCGGGGCGCTCCTCGCGCACCTGGACGGCCTCGGCGCCCTCTCGGCCCGGCTGAACGAGGGGACCGGGGACGAGGGGCTGCTCAAGCTGTCCTCGCTCCCGCCTGACCTGCGGGACGCCGTGGCCGCCGCGCGGCGGCCGGTGCGCCAGTCCCCCTGCGGCCTCTACACCCTCCAGGAAGAGGACTTCCGCCCCTTCCGTGAGGGCCCGCCCGTGGAATCCCTCCGGGAGGAGGACGCGGCGGCGCTGGCCGCGCTGAGCGAGTACGGGCACGAGGTCTCCTACTGCCTGGACCGCATCCGCGGCGCGCCCTCCGCGGCCATCCGCCTCGGGGGCGAGCTGGCCTCCTTCATGATCGTCCACGCCAGCGGGGACATCGGGATGCTGCGGACGCTGGACGGCTTCCGCAACCGCCGCCTCGCCCGGGGGATCGTCACGGCCCTGGTGGAGCGGCAGTGGGCGCGCGGGAGGGAGGTCTTCTGCTACATCGTGGACGGCAACGCGCCCTCGCAACGCGTCTTCCTGGGCCTGGGTTTCCGGCGCGCGGCGGACGTGGTGTGGGCGGCCTTCGAGGGCGGTTCCCCGGCGGGAAGATGAGGAAGCCTCAGCGCGTGGCGAAGAGGACGTACTCCCGCCGCCGCGCCTCGAGGAAGTTCATGAGCTGGAGCCGCTGCGTGTCCCGCGGCCCGGCGGCCGTGCTCTTGCGCATCCCCTCCACCTCCAGGGCGAGCCGCTCGGCCTCGGTGAGCGCCTGATCCGTGAGAAAAAGCTGGGTGATATAGTCGCGCAGCTGGTTCTCCAGGGTGCGCTTGCGCTCGAACGCCTCGGCGCCCGCCGTGCGGAGCCCGAGCTCCGCGTTGATCTCCTTGATCAGACCCTTCATGGTGCCCAGCTTCTTCTGAATCTCTTTCCCCTGCGCCTCGCGCGCCAGGCGGGCCCGGCGCTCCTCCTCCTCGCGCTTCTTGGTTTCCTCGGATTTCTCGGCGGGCTTCGCCGCGGGGGCCTGGGCCGGGGCGGGCGCCGGGAGGGCAGGTGCGAGGGCCAAAATCGCCGCCAGGGCGCAGGCGAGGCGGATGGAGCGCGGCATGGTCTTCCTCCCTGGGGGGCGGGCGGCCCCCGGGGGAAATTCTAGCCCCCGGCGGGGCGCGCCTCAAGTTGGGGGAAAGCAAGTTAGGGGAAGGCGGCGCGAGAAGTTCCCGGCTGCGGGAATCTCGCAGCTTATGATGTGGGCGCTTCCCTCTCTCCCACGGGGAGAAGGGCGGCAGGGTTGTTGCGATTCGTTCCTTTCCGGGCGCTTGCCCAGTGAATGACCTGTCCTGATCTCGCACCTAGCGCTTGGCACGCTTGGGGAGGAGGAGCGAGAGGCACAGGCTCACCGCGAGGAAGCCCGGCAGGAGCCAGAAGGCGGTGTGGAGCCCCACCTGCTCGGCCACCTTGGAGATGGGCCACACCGAGAAGCTCGCCAGCCCCCAGGCCACCCCCAGCATGATGGAGCTCGCGAAGCCGCGGTTGTCCGGCATCATCTCCTGGGCGTAGGCGATGCCCACCCCCATCATGAGGTACATGCTGAGCCCCACCGCGCCGAGGACCGCCATGCCCAGGCCGGGCGGGGAGGCGAGGAACGCGACGACGCTGAGGCAGGAGAGGACCTGGGCCGCGACGACGATGGCCCGCATCCCGACGCGGTCCGCCAGCACCCCGCCGAGCATCACGCCCAGGCCGCCGAAGAAGAGCAGGATGGCGTTCGCCGCGCCGCCGCTCCAAAGCCCCAGGCCCCACTCCACGTAGAGGGTGGGGAGGAAGCCCATCAAGTTGATGTTCACGACGGCCCGGCACAAGGTGATCGCGGTCAGGAGGAAGAGGGGCAGGCCCGCCTTCCTCAAGGAAGCCCGCAGGCTCCGCAGGAAGATGCGGCTGTCTTTCCCCGCGTGGGCGCTGGGAGGCGGCTCGGGCAAGCCCCAGCGCACCCCCAGGGCGGCCGCGAGGGCCACCAAGGCGTAGAGCCACAGCCATTCCATCCCGAGGGCCTGGGCCACCCCGATGGCCACCAGGGGTCCCAGGGAGAAGCCGAGCCGCCCCCCCATCAGGAAGGCGCTCACCACCAGCCCCTTGTGCCGCTGGCTCAGGTTGCTCGCCCGGGAAGCCATGTCCGGATGGCAGAGCCCGGCCATGCAGCCCCCCAGGAGGACGGCCGCGGCCACGAGGCCGTAGCTCGGCGCCCAGCCGATGGCGGTCATGGCGAAGGCGCTTCCCCCCAGCCCCACGAGGAGCCAGGGGAGGCGGGGCCAGCGGTCCACCACCAGGGCGGTGAGGGGCTGGGAGACGGCGTTGCTCAGCGAGAGCGCCGAGACGAGCAGCCCAGCCTCGCTGAGGGACATCTGGAACTTCGCCCGCAGGAGGGGGAGGAGGGGGGAGAGCATGCTCACCAGGCTGTCCACCACGAGGTGGGCGAAGAACAGGATGGCCATCGCCCCCCAGGGGAAGGGAGGCAAGGGGGCCGGGGCCTCCCCCGGGGCGGGCGAGGGCGCGTCCAGGGGCTTCGCTCGGGTCATGCCGTTCCTCCGGCCAGGCCGGCTTGGCGGCGCAGGCTCTCGCGGTGGAGGAGGATGGCCACCAGCCCCCCCGCCGCGAACATGAGGGCGTAGAACAGGAAGGCGAGCCGGAGGCCGAAGGCCTGAGCCACGAAGCCCCCGATGATCGGGGAGAGGGTGCTCGCCCCCTCGTTCATGCCGTAGATGAGGCCCACCGAGCTGGAGCGTTGGCGCTCCTCCACCAGCTCCGTCCCCACGGCCAGCACGAGGCTCGGCACCGGCGTGAGGAGGGTCCCGATCGCCGCCACGGCGATCAGGAGGGCGGGGACGCTGGCGACCCAGTAGAGGGAGGAGAGGGCCGCCGCGCAGAGGAAGGTCATGACCACGATGAAGATGGTGCGGTTCCCCCCGAGCCGGTCCGACCACTGGCCCACGGCCACGGTGGCCGCCGCGCCCAGCACGAAGTAGCCGCTCAGGATCCACCCCGCGTCCTGGACCCCGAAGCCGAAGGCCTGGGTCAGCAGCAGGGGGAGGAAGGTCATCAGCCCCCGGAAGCCGGTGATGCGGAAGGTGGAGAGGATGACCAGCAGCATGAGCCTCCGGTTGCGGAAGAGCGCCCCGAAGGTGGAGCGGGCCGCCTGGCGCATGGGCTGGCGCTGGGAGCCCTGGTCCTGGAAGCGGAACCAGACGAGGGCCGCCCACACGAGGCCGGGGAGGACGAGCACCTGGACGGCGGCCTGCCAGCTCATCAAGTAGGCGGTCAGCCAGCCGACCAGGGCGGGGGTGACGATGTGCCCCACGTCGCCCCCCCCGTTGAAGATGCCTATGGTGAAGCCCCGCCGCGCCGGCAGCTCGCGCGTGATCAGGGAGACGGCCGGAGGGTGATAGGCCGCGCTCCCCATGCCGCTGATGAAGCCGAGGACGAGGAGGAAGCGGTATTCCCCCACATAGGCGTAGAAGAGGACGGGCAGGGCCTGGACGAGGTGGGAGAGGGCCAGCGCCGTTCGCCAGCGGCCCGTGTAGTCGGCCAGGAAGGAGAAGGGGAACTGGAAGAGGCTGTTCGAGAGCGAGTAGGACGAGACGAGGAGTCCCACCTGGACGTAGCTCAGGTCGAACTCCTTCACGATGAGGGGGAGGACGGGGATGAGCAGGTACATGTAGAAGGAGTTGAGCCCGTGGCTGGCGGAGAGGGCGAAGAGGTTGAACTTCTTGGTGGCGTCCATTCCGGCAGTCTAGCCCTCCGGTCACCGACGGGAGGCGGCATTCTCCTTGGCGGCCTCCCCCGCGTCAACGGGGGGAGGGTTCTCCCCGGGGGAAGGGGAAAGGGGTACCATCTTTTTCTGTAGGGGCGCACGGCCGTGCGCCCCTACGGGAACAGCTGGCGATATCCGTAGGGGCCCGCCCCTGGAGGGTGGTCTCTTCTTCCCGACCGAGGTCCCGTTTTCCCTGGAGGCGCCGTGGTCCATCCCCCCCGCTTCGATGAGAAGGCCGCCCGCCGCGTCGAGGCGGTCTACACCACCCCGGACGTGGCCGGCCAGCGCGCCCTCATCCTCCGGGCGCTCTCGCTGCGGCCGGGCGAGCGGGTGCTGGACGTGGGGGCGGGGCCGGGCTTCCTCGCGCGCGAGATGGCGGAGGCGGTCGGGCCCACGGGGGCGGTGAAAGGCGTCGACCTCAGCCCCGCCATGCTGGAGCTGGCGCGCGGGCGGCTGGAGGGCCTCCCCCACGCTTCCCTCCAGGAGGGGGACGCCCTGCGGCTCCCCTTCGGGGAGGGGGAGTTCGACGCGGCGGCCGCGATCCAGGTCTACGAGTACGTCCGGGAGATCGGGCCGGCCCTCGCCGAGCTCTTCCGCACCCTGCGGCCGGGAGGGCGGGCCGCCATCCTGGACACCGACTGGGGCTCTCTCGTCTGGCGGGCGGAGGACGGCGGGAGGGCCCGCCGCATCCTGGAGGCCTGGGACGAGCATCTGGCCGACCCCCGTCTTCCGCGCATCCTCTCCTCCAAGCTGAGGGGAGCGGGCTTCGAGATCCTCCGCCGCGAGGCCGTCCCCATCCTCAACCCCGAGTACGACCCGGACACCTACAGCGCCGGGATGGTCAGCCTCATCGTCCCCTTCGTCATCGGCCGCCGCGGGGTCACCAAGGAGGAGGCCAAGGCCTGGGCCGAGGATCTCCGGCGCCTGGGGGAGAAGGGGGAGTACTTCTTCAGCCTCAACCGCTACCTTTTCCTCGCCCGGAAGCCTGTAATTTCCTGAATGATTTGGCGCATTTTTCGATTTAATTTGGCCAGGCATCCCGTAAAAATCCGTAAAAAAACGGAAAAAGGCAGCAAGTCGGCGGAAAACTCCCGTGAAAATGCGAAAAAACGCGTGAAATGCCGTGAAGTCGAGGAGGAGGGAGTCCCCGATAGGCTAAATTCTGGAACGATAGCTGGGAGCCGGGGGGATTCCAATGGGCCGGATGGGCAAGGGCTACGGGGGCGAGTGGCACTTGGCTCAATGCCTGCGCCGCCGCCGCGGGGAGCTGGACTCGGCCGTGGCCCAGGTTTTGGGGGACCCTCAAGCGGCCGGAAAAGTCGCATAGGCCCTGGGTCAGGTTCGGGGGCAAGTCCACCGCCAGAAATCCTCACTTTATCCCTGGCTCAAGATATTGGGGGCACGTCACGCGTGAAGGCCGGAAGGGCTGGAGGGCAGGGCGCCATCCTCAAGGCAGGTTCGCGTTGTCCTTTTGCCAGAAGATCACCCGCCGGCGGATGCCTGCGACGAGAAGGTGGAACGCGATGCCCATGAGCCCCAGGATGACCAGGACGGCGAACATGCCCGAGATGTCCATATCGAAATTCATCTGAAGGATGAGATAACCCAGGCCGGCCTTGGCCCCGACGAACTCCCCCACAATCGCCCCCAGCACCGCGAGCACGATGCCCACGTTGAGCCCCGCGAAAATGTAGGGGAGGGCCTCGGGCAGCTGCACCAGACGGAAGATCTTCCAGCGCGAGGCGGCCAGGGAGCGCATGAGGTCGATCTTGTCCGGCGAGGTCGACTTGAGCCCCACGATGGTGTTCACCAGGATGGGGAAGAAGGCCACAAGCGCCGCGATCACCACCTTGCTCGCCATGCCGAAGCCCACCCAGATGAGGAGAATGGGGGCGATGGCGATCTTGGGGAGGGTCTGGAAAGCCACGATGTAGGGGTAGAACGTGGCCTCCACGATGCGCACCTGGCTGATCAGCGCCCCCAGCAGGAAGGCGGAGACGGCGGCAAGAACGTAGCCGAGAATGATCTCCTGAAGCGTCACGAGGAAGCCGTGCCATAGCAGCCCGTTCGAGAATCCCTGGAAAAGAGCGAAGACGATCGAGGAAGGCGCGGGGAGGATGAGCTGGCTCACCCCCAGCCCGCGCACGACCGCCTCCCATCCGCCCACCATCAGGACGAAAACGAGCGGGATGAGGACGATCTCCGGCCTCAGCCGGATCGCCCTCCCCGGGTCCCGCGTGATGAACCTGAGAACCTCCGCCGCCTTCACGTCTTTTCTTTCATGGCTTCGTGAAAGACTTCGCCCGCTGGACGACCGCCGCCGCGTCGAACCTGTTGACCTCGGAGATCAACGCGTCCGTGTAGAAGCGGTCGATGCCCATCTTCTGCTTCACCAGGCCCGAGGTCAGAAGGTACTCCTGGAACTCCTCCAGCTTGTCTTTGGGCACGTCGCCGTAGCGGTTCGTGCCGAAGGCGTTCTTGGACTGGATCTGGCGCCGGACCGAGATGACCTTGGACTCGCTCTTCACCGCCGCGTCGGTGATTCCCCCGCGCGGGGCGCTTTGGGGATAGACCTTCCAGTGGATGCGCACGGCCGCCTCCGGGTTCGTCTCCTGGAAGAGCTGGGCCTTGGCCAGCCCCCGCGCCATTCCGACGAGCATCTTGCGGCGCTTGGTCAGGTTCTCCCGCTTCGTGGTCATGCTGCCGGCGAGGTGGTAGCGGGCGCGGGGATCCGAGATGACCTTCGTGAACTTGATCCCCTCCGTCTCCATCTTCGCATACGCTTCATCCCAAAGGGACAGAGCCTGCACTTGCTTGGACTTGAGCGCCGCCGCGGCGCGCCCGCCGACCCCCACCTCGACGACGTCGGCGTCCACTCCGGCCTTGAGGCCGGCCTGGGCCAGCAACGCGCGGATGTAATTGGTGCCGCCGCTCGCGAAGCTGGAGACGCCGATGGTCTTGCCCTTCAGGTCCTTGATCTCGTTCAGCCCGCTCCCCTCGGGGAGGGCGATGCCGAAGATGTCCCCCCGGAGGGACGTGTAGAAAATGACAAGGTCTTCGCCCTTCTGGACCGCGGTGATGGCGGTGCCGGGGTTGGCGCTGGTCACGTCGGCCTTCCCCCCGATCACGAGCTGGACCGCCGCCGCCGCTCCCCGGTTCGTGACGACCTCGACGTCGAGCCCCTCCTCCTTCCAGTACCCCAGGTACGTCGGGAGGGAGCTGGCGATGGCGAAGCTCGCCGAAAGGGCGGGGAGGGCGTGGGCGAGCACCACCTTTTCCGCTGCCCGTACCGAAGCCGCAGGCAAGCTCAGTCCAGCACACAGGAACAACGTGAAGGCCCATTTGGACAGGGTCATGACATCCTCCCTTCCTCGGATGGCGGCGGCCCGGAGGCCCCCTGTAATCTGGAGTTCGAAGGCATGCATTATGCCACAGGAACCCGGCTCGTTCCCGCGGAGCTCTAGTCGATGGCTCCTCCCGCGTTGAGGAGCTGGCGAATATGTGCGGTTCTGCGGCCGAATTCCGGCGTGGCCATGATCTCGAGGGAGCGGGGCCTCGGGTGGCCCACCTCGATGACCTCGGCGATGCGGCCGGGCCGCGGCGTCATCACCACCACCCGGTCTCCCAGGAACACCGCCTCGGGAATGCTGTGAGTGATGAAGAGGACCGTCTTCCGGCTCTCCAGCCAGATCCGCTGGAGCTCCAGGTTCATCTGCTCGCGGGTCATGGCGTCCAGCGCGCCGAAGGGCTCGTCCATCAGGAGGACGGCGGGGTCGTGGACGAGGGCCCGGGTAATGGCCACGCGCTGCTGCATGCCTCCGGAAAGCTCGAAGGGGTACTTCCCCTCGAAGCCCTTCAGGCCGACCAGATCGAGCAGCGCGAGGGCGCGCGGGAGATAGGCCGCGCGGTCGAGGTCCTGCACGTCGGCGGGCAGCATGGCGTTGTCCAGCACCGTCCGCCAGGGCAGCATCACCGCGTCCTGGAACACCACTCCGATGTCCCGGCGGGGGCCCGCGACGGGGGTGCCGCGCAGGCTCACCTCGCCCTCCGACTTGGGGAGGAGCCCCGCGAAGATCTTGAGGAGGGTGCTCTTGCCGCAGCCGCTCGGCCCGACCACGGCGAGCAGCTCCCCTTCGCGGATCTCCAGCGCGATCCGATCGAGCGCCCGGACCGTTCCCCCTTCGAGGGTGTCGTAGATCTTCGAGAGGCCCTTGCAGACGATGACAGGCTCAGCCAACGGGGCGCTCCATCGGTTCAGGCCAGGGCTTTCCGCCAACCTAACAGGCCACCGGGGCGAGTCAAGGGGGCGGGGGATGCCGGCCCCTATGCGTTCCGCAGCCGCTCCAGCGGGATGACCGCCTCCGCCTCGATCTCCACCAGGAAATCCGGGTCCGCGAGGCGCGAGACGCCGAGGAGGGTGCTGGGCGGCAAGGGCGCGGCGAAATACTCGAAGCGCACGCCCTGGCAGCGGAAGTACTCGGGGACGTCCACGGTATAGGTGACCGTCCGCACCACGTCCCGGAACGTCGCACCCACGTGATCGAGGCCCGCGCGGATGGACTCGCACACCTGGCGGATCTGGACGGTCATGTCTCCTTTCCCCACCAGCTCCCCGTCCGGCCGGGCGGACACCTGCCCCGCGAGGATGACGCGGGCGTGGTCCGTGGCCTTCACGACCGTCACGGAGGAGTAGATGGGCTTTCCGTTGATGGCCCGGCAGAACATGCCGGGAGGCCAGAGATGGACAAGCTCGACCATGCGGCCCCTCCTCTCCAAATGAATGGCCTTTCGAAGCGCCGGCTCCGGCTCACCCTAGCATAGATCCACCTCCGCCAGAGGGGCCGCACTTGCGCCGCGCGGAGGGCGGGACTAGGGTTCCTGAACCATCTCAGGTCCCCCGCGCCGCCGCATCCGCGAAGTTCGCCCTGGCGGACGCCTAGAAAGAGGAAGGTCCGACATGCCTCACGCCGCATGGAAAAAGTGCGTCCGCCACCTCACCCCCCAGCGCCTGCGCGACGCCCTCATGGAGATGGTGGACATCCCCAGCCCCACCGGCCGGGAGCGGGAGATGGCCCGCTATGTGGCGGACCGCCTCGGGCGCGCGGGCTTCCGCACCGGGCTCCAGGAGGTCAGCGAGGGCCGGCCCAACGCCGTGGGGACCCTCCCCGGCGCGGGCGACGGCCGGAACCTCCTTCTCACGGGCCACATGGACACCTCCTACGACGGCGACGAGGACTACCTCTCGGGCGAGGGCTTCAAGGCCAAGGCCGTCCACCGCGGCGGCTGGATCTGGGGCCTGGGCGCGAACAACATGAAGAGCGGCCTCGCCTCGGCCCTCGTGGCCGTCGAGGCGGTGGCGAGGGAAGGCGTCCCCCTGCGGGGGGACCTCTCCTACGCCGGGGTGGTCGGGGAGATCGAGAAAGCGCCTGTCGAGGAGTTCCATGGCGTCTCCTTCGCGGGCTACGGCACGGGAAGCCGCCATCTCGTGCTTCACGGGGTCACGAGCGACTTCGTCATCCTGGCCGAGCCCACCGGCCTCTGCGTCTCGAACGCCAACCTGGGGGTGCTCTGGGCCAAGATCACCGCCCGGGGCACGGTCAGCCACAGCGTCTTCACCCGGCACCCGGGCATCAAGAACGCTATCCGCGCCATCCACCGGATCCAGGGCGCCATCGAGAAGTGGATCCCCTCCTATGAGTCCCGCCACGAGTGCATGGGGGAGCATCCGAACGTGACCATCGCCTCGATCCGCGGGGGCCTGCCCTGGCGCCTCTCGCGGAACCCCATCGAGGCCAGCCTCTACCTCGACATCCGCATGGTGCCGGGCCAGTCGCCCGAGGAGGTGAAGCGCGAGCTGCGCGCCGTGCTGCGGAGCGCCGCCGAGGAGGCCGGGGAGCCGGAGGCGGAGCTCGGCTTCTACCTCTACGACCCGGGGACCCTGCTCGACCCGAAGCATCCCTTCGTCACCGCGGTGCTCAGGGCCCACAGGCAGGCGCTGGGCAAATCCTCCCCCCTTGCCATCCGGCGGCCCGCCGCCGACTCCACCCACTTCAACCACTACGAACTCCCCTGCCTGTGCTACGGCCCCGGCGGGCGGATGCACCCCGGGGCGAGAAGGAAGGGCCTCATGCACGCCGTGGGAGAGCACGTCGCCGTGGAAGATCTCGTCGCGGCGGCCAAGGTTTACGTGGCTGCCATCCTGGACATCTGCGGCAAGCCGGCCAAGTAAGCTCTACGGGGATGGGGGATAGGCTGGCAATCAGGCTCATCGGCTCCACGAAAATAAAGCCGCTGGGGGCCTGCAGCCAGGCGTCCAAGTGAGCGGCGGCCTGCTTCCGCTCGTGGGCCGCTGTGTCTCCAGAGACGGGGAGGGAACAAGGAGCAAAATTCTTCTTCCTTT
>MGDP01000110.1 GCA_001790955.1 Candidatus Tectomicrobia bacterium RIFCSPLOWO2_12_FULL_69_37 | reverse complement strand
GGGCACGGTGCGCGAAGCCATCTACCTCGGCCAGTCCTGGGACTGCCGTGTTCAGGTGAAGGATCTCAGCCTCCGGGTGCAGGCGCAGGGGGAGGTTTCGTTGCGGCCGGGCCAGCAGGTGGTGCTGGGGGTCGCTCCCGCGCGCTGCGTGCTCCTCCGGGGTTGAGGAGCGGATCGGCCCAAGCCAAAGGAGGAGAGGCGATGAAGGCACGGATGATCGGGTGGGCGGGGGCGTTTCTCGCGGCGCTGGCCCTGGCCGCCCCCGCCTGGGCGGCGGACGCGCCCATCTTGCAGGGGCTGAGCGGGGCCGAGCGCGAGCGGGTGGCCAAGCTCATCGAGGGGGCCAGGAAGGAGGGCGCCCTCGACTACATGTCCCACTTCGTGCAGGTCGGGACGGCCCGGCTGATGGAGGCGGAGTTCAAGAGGCTCTACGGCCTGCCGGGCCATAAGTTCAACTTCGCGGACCGCACCACCTCCATCATCCTCCGCCGGGTGGAGGAGGAGATCCGGGCGAACAAGGTGACGGCGGACGTCCTCCTGGTCTCGGCCGTCTCCTGGCTCCACTCCCTGAAGCGGCGGGGCGAGCTGACGAAGTACGTCTCGCCAGAGGACAAGCATTACGCCGCCGCCGAGAAGGCCAAGATGAACGGGGACGGCCACTGGGTGGCCGACGCGCAGCTCAACACCATCTCGGTCAACCAGAGCGTCCTGCCCGGGGTGGCCATCAACAGCTGGTACGACCTGCTGAACCCCAAGTGGAAGGGCAAGATCCTGGTGGGCGACGCCAGCCGCACCGAGACCTACACCCTCGTCTACATGGGCTGGCGGCAGGTGCTCCCCAAGGAGTTCTTCCAGAAGCTGGCCGCGCAGAAGACGGGGCTCATCCTGCGCGGGCCCGAGCAGCGCCGGGCCGTCATGTCGGGCGAGTTCGCCATCGGCACCACCATCATGGCGCGGCACAACATGGTGGCCCAGAAGGAGGGGGTGAAGATGGTGCCCTTCTACCCCAAGGAGGGGGTGACCGCCCTTCCCATGATGTCGGCCATCCTGGCCAAGGCGCCGCACCCGAACACGGCCAGGCTCTTCATCGACTTCTACCGGGGGGTGCCCGGGAAGTACATCCAGATGAGCCGCGAGCCCGGCAACATGGGCCGGCCCGAGCTGCCGCCCCATCCGGACCCGAAGGTGCAGGCCCAGCTCAAGAAGGCGTATGAGATCGCCCCGCCGATCGAGAAGCTGAACGTCATCCCGATCGACTGGGAGAACGTGAAGCCGGCGGACGTGAAGAAGTGGCAGGCGGAGTTCGTCTCCATCTTCGGCAAGGGGACCAAGTGACCTCGTTCGGCGGCGGGACGCGCTCCGTGTCCCCCTCGCAGGCGGCGGAGGCCCTCCCCGGGGGGGCCTCCGCCTCCCGCCTCTCCGCGTGGCTGAACGCCGAGACGGCGGTGATGGCCGGGGCCCTGGGCCTGGTCGCGGCCCTGGCCGTCGTGCCGGTGCTCGTCTTCTTCGAGACGAGCTTCCGCGTCTACACCGAAGCCGGGCCCGGGGACCTCACCCTCCAGAACTACGCCGAGATCCTCACCGGGCCCATCATGCTCGAGGCCATCTGGAACACCCTCCTCATCGCCGTCTCCTCGGCGGTGCTCTCGGGGGTGCTGGGGACCGCGCTCGCCTGGTTCCACGCGCGGACGGACATGCCGGGCCGCCGCTGGCTCGAGCCCCTGACCCTGATGCCCTTCTTCCTGCCCTCGCTGGTCGGGGCGATCGCCTGGTGGGCGCTGGCCTCGCCCAAGGTGGGGATGCTGAACACCTTCCTCGTGGGCCGCCTGGGGCTCGCGGAGCCGCCCTTCAACATCTACACCGTCTGGGGGATCATCTGGGTCCTCGTGCTCTTCGACACGCCCTACATGTACCTGTTCACCATCGGCTCCTTCAACCGGATGGACCCCGCGCTCGAGGAGTCCGCCCGCGTCTGCGGGACGGGGGTGCTGAGGACCGCCCTGCGGGTGACGCTGCCCCTCTCGCTCCCGGCCATCCTCTCGGGGGTGGTCGTCATTTTCGTCACGAGCGCGGGAGTCTTCGGGGTGCCCATCGTGCTGGGGGGCCCCGGGCGCGTCCACACCCTCTCGACCCAGATGTACACCAAGATGGGGACCTTCCCCCCCGAGGCGGGCGTCTCGGCGGCGGCGGGGAGCATCCTCATGCTCATCACGGCGCTGGGGCTCTGGGTGCAGCGGAAGATCATCGCCCCACGCAGCTTCGTCACCGTGACGGGGAAGGGCTACCGGCCCTGCCGGATGTCGCTCGGGCCCTGGCGCTACCTCGCCCTGGCGGTGAACGTGCTCTACGTGCTGCTGGCGGTGGCGCTGCCCACGGGAGCCCTGGTGCTGGCCTCCCTCAACCGGAACTGGTTCGGCTGGTTCCGGTGGGACCAGCTCACCCTGCGGCACTGGAACTTCACGCTGTTCGAGTTCGAGTACACCATCAAGGCCACCCAGAACAGCATGTTCCTGGGCATCGTGGGCGGGTTCCTGGCCGTCTGCCTCTGCACCTTCCTCTCGATCCTGATCCACCGGGGCCGGAGCCCGCGCTTCAGGGCCGTCCTCGACTACATCTGCACCCTGCCGGTCGGGGTGCCCGGCATCGTCATGGGCATGGCCTTCCTCATCACCTGGATCCGCACCCCGCTCTATGCCTTCCCGATGCTCCTCCTGATCCTGGGCTACATGACGCGCTACATGCCCTACGGCATCCGGACCATCTCCTCGGTGCTCCTCGCGGTGAGCCCGGAGCTGGAGGAGAGCTCCCGGGTGTGCGGGGCCTCGTTCTTCCGGACGCTCCGGCGGGTGACGGTGCCGCTCCTCCAGTCGGGGATTTTCGCCGCCTATCTCCTGCTCTTCATCGTCTTCATCCGGGAGCTCCCGGTCTCGGCCCTCCTCGCCACCGAGGCCAGCACCCCGATGGCGCTGGCCCTCTACATCGTCGGGGAGAACGAGGGCCTGGGGGTGGTGTCCGCCTTCGCCCTGGTCCAGATTGTCTTGCTGCTGGGGGCCACCTATCTCTTCCGGCGGCTCTGGGGGATCGAGAGGCTTTCGGTCTAGGCGCGGAGGGCGCGCGCCGTGCGCTCATAGGAGGGAGGCAGGCATGGAATTCACGTTCACCGACGAACAGCGGGCGCTCCAGGGGCTCGCCCGGGACTTCTTCGAGTCGGAGGTCAGGCCCGTCGCGGCAGAGTACGACCAGCGGGAGGACCCGCGCGACTGCGTGCCCTGGGAGCTCATCGAGAAGGGCTCCAGGCTCGGGCTGCGGACGCTGGGCACCCCCGAGGAGTGGGGGGGAGGAGGGGCCGACCTCCTCACCCAGGCCCTTGTCATCGAGGAGATGGCCCGGGTGGACATCGGGGTCTCCAAGACCTTCAGCCACAACTGGAAGGTCTCCTCCCGCATCGCGGCCCTCTGCAACGAGGAGCAGAAAAAGAGGTTCCTCCCGCCCTTCGTCGAGGATCACCGCTACCTCCTCTCGAACGCCGTGACCGAGCCCGACGCCGGCTCGGACAGCCACCTGCCCTACGACGTGCCCGAGGCCGGGCCGCGCTGCTTCGCCGAGCGGAACGGCAAGGGCTTCGTCATCAACGGCATGAAGACCTTCATCGCCCTGGCCGGCGTCTCCAGGCTGTGCGTCCTCTGGGCCCGCACCGACCGCTCGGTGGGCATCACCAAGGGGCTCAGCACCTTCATCGTGCCCCGCGACACCCCCGGCGTCTCGAACGGCCGGATCCACGACAAGATGGGCATGCGGCTCTACAACAACGCCGAGCTCATCTTCGAGAACGCCCTCGTGCCCGGGGAGAACCTCGTGGGCGGCCTGGGCCAGGCCATGCAGCAGCGCGCGGCGGTGGCCAAGGGGGGCAACATCGAGCTCATGTCCCACGCCCTCGGGTGCGCCCGGGGGGCCTACGAGCACGCCTTGGAGCACGCCCGCAACCGGGTGCAGGGCCTCAAGCCCATCATCGAGCACCAGGCCATCGCCATGAAGCTGGCCGAGATGGCCATGGAGATCGAGGTGGCCCGCTCCATGGTGTGGCGGTGCGCGTGGTCCTCCGGGAACCTCATCCCTCCCGACAACCGGATCACCATGTTCTCCAAGGTCTTCTGCACCGAGATGGCCCTGCGGGTCACCCGCAAGGCGGTCGAGATCTTCGGCGGCATGGGCATCATGAAGGAGGGGCCGGCCGAGAAGTACCTGCGCGACGCCGCCGTGCTCCTGCACATGGACGGCACCAACCAGATCAACCTGATCAAGGTCGCCAAGCGCCTGTAGCGGGCGCGGCGCACGGAGGGACGCCAGCATGACCGTTCAACTCGTCGAGGAGCACCGGGCGCTCCAGCAGATGGCGCGGGATTTCGCCGAGCAGGAGATCCGCCCCATCGCCGCCGCGCGCGACCGCATCAAGGACCCCGCCAAGACCATCGACTGGGACCTCATCCGCAAGGGCTCGGCCCTGGGCCTGCGCACCCTGGCGGTGCCGGAGAAGTTCGGGGGCCCGGGCGTGGACCTCCTGGGCCAGGTGCTCGTCATCCTGGAGCTCGCCCGGGGGGACGGCGGGGTCGCCAAGACCTTCAGCCAGTGCTGGAAGTGGACCCCCATGCTCTGCCGGCTGGCCACCAAGGAGCAGCGCGAGCACTTCCTCCCCAAGTTCATGGAGGACGACACCTACCTTCTCGGCCTGGGCGGCACCGAGCCCGACGCCGGCTCGGACAACCGCTGGCCGCCCAACGACCCCCGGGCCGGCTGGAAGACCTCGGCCGTCAAGCACGGGGACGAATGGGTGCTGAACGGCATGAAGCACTACATCGCCAACGGCGGGGTGGCCAAGCTCTACGTCATCATGACCCGCACGGACCCCACCGTGCCCATCAACAAGGGGACGACCATGTTCTTCGTCCCCTCGGACACCCCCGGCTTCCGCATCGGCCGCACCCACGACAAGGTGGGCTGGCGCTTCTACCAGAACGCCGAGCTCATCATGGAGAACTGCATCGTCCCCGACTTCTACCGGCTCGGCGAGGTGAACCAGGGCAAGACCCACCGCCGGGACGACGTGGCGGGCTTCAACGACGTCGAGCTCGTCGCCAACGTCCTGGGGATGGCCCAGGCCGCCTACGAGCACGCGCTCGACTACGCGCGCAACCGCGTCCAGGGCGGCAAGCCCATCATCGGGCACCAGGCCGTGGGCCTCATGCTGGCCGACATGTACATGCGGCTCGAAGCGGGCCGGGCCTATCTCTTCAAGGTGGTGGAGGGCTGCATGGAGGAGGGGCACGACTACGACTCGGCCTCGAAGCAGCTCGTGAAGGTGTTCGCCACGGAGACGGCCATCAGCGTCACCCAGAAGGCGCTCGAGATCTACGGCGGCGCCGGGATCATGAAGGAGAACCCCGTCGAGAAGCTCTGGCGCGACGTGAGCGTCTTCCCGCACCTGGCGGCCGACTCGGTCCAGATTCTCCGGTCGGTGGAGAAGCTGCGCTAGGCCGGGCGGAACCGGATCCCCGCAGGACTTCCGATAGGAGAACGCCATGCCGGACAAGAAGCTTTCCATCGCCGCCATCCCCGGCGATGGCGTGGGCCACGACGTGGTCCCCGTGGCGGCCGAGGTGGTGCGCGCCGCGGCGGGGGCCTGCGGCGTCCAGGTGGAGGTCACCCCCTACAACTACGGCGTCCTGCGCTACCTGGAGGAGGGCAAGCCCCTCCCCGAGGACGTGCCCGGCCTCGTGCGCGAGCTCGCGGCCAAGCACGACGCCATCATGTTCGGGAGCGCGGGGCTCGACTCCCGCCAGCCCCCGGCCGTGAACTGCCGCGACCTCCTCGTGGGGCTGCGCTGGGTGCTCGATGGCTACGTGAACCTGCGCCCGGCCCCGCTCCTTCACCCGAGCTTCTGCCCCCTGGAGAAGAAAGTGCCCATCGACCTCGTGGTCGTCCGGGAGAACACCGAGGGGGTGATGACGCGCCTGGGCGGCAACTTCAAGAAGGGCACCCCCGACGAGGTGGCCATCCAGGAGGACATCAACACCTACAAGGGGGTGGAGCGCATCTGCCGCTACGCCTTCGAGTACGCCCGCGGCCACGGCTACCCCAAGGTCACGATGGCGGACAAGCACGGCTCCCTCATCCACGCCCACGGCCTCTGGCAGCGCGTCTTCTGGGCCGCGGCCGAGAAGTACCCGGACGTCCAGGGCGAGCACAAGTTCATCGACACCCTGTGCCTGGAGCTCGTCCAGCACCCGGACAAGTTCGGCGTCATCGTGACGAACAACATGTACGGCGACATCCTGAGCGACCTCTGCGCCGGCCTCGTGGGGGGGGTGGGCATCGCGGGCTCGGGGTGCATCA
>MGDP01000109.1 GCA_001790955.1 Candidatus Tectomicrobia bacterium RIFCSPLOWO2_12_FULL_69_37 | reverse complement strand
GGGCGAGGCTGGAGGACGCCGAGTTCTACTGGAAGATGGATTTGAAGACCTCCCTCGACGAGATGGCCCAGCGCCTGCGGGGGGTGGTCTATCACCCCCGGCTCGGCACCAGCTTCCAGAAGGCCGAGCGCTTCCGGATGCTCGCGGGCTGGCTGCGGGAAAAACTCTTCCCCGAGGGGGGCCGGGACCTCGCCGTGAAGGTAGGGGAGGCCGCCCGGCTCGCCAAGGCGGACCTCACGAGCGGCATGGTGGGGGAGTTCCCCGAGCTCCAGGGGAAGATGGGGCAGTACTACGCCGAGCGCGCCCGGATGGACCCGGAGGTGGCCCGGGCCATCTTCGAGCACTACCTCCCGCGCGGGGAGGGGGACGCCCTCCCATCGGAGGACCTGGGCGCCCTGGTGGGCCTGGCCGACCGGATGGACACCCTGGCCGGGATGATCGGCCTGGGCTACCTCCCGAGCGGCTCCGAGGACCCCTACGCCCTGCGCCGGGGGGCGAACGCCATCCTCCAGATCGTCATGGCCAAGGGCTACCGCCTCTCCCTGCCCGAGTTCGCGGCCGAGGCGCTGGCGCCGCTCTACGGGAAGTTCAAGGACAAGCGGGAGGACGTGCTCGCCCGGCTCTCGGAGTTCCTGCGCGACCGGCTCAAGGCCGTCCTCTCCCGGGAGGGGGCGCGGGGGGACTTGGTGGAGGCCGTTCTCTCGGCCTCCGAGGGGAAGGGCTGGCACGACCCGGTGGACGCCCGGGCGCGCCTCAAGGCCCTGGAGAGGCTCGCCGCCAGCGCCGAGACCTTCGAGCCCCTCACCACCACCTTCAAGCGGGTCTCCAACATCGTCCGGCAGGCCCGGGCCGAGGGGAAGGCGGGGGAGGCGAGCCTGGGCGCCGTCGCGCCCGCGCTCCTCGCCGAGCCCTCCGAGAAGGCCCTTTTCGAGGCGGCGGCTTCGGTCGTCCGCGACGTGAACGAGGCCCTCGCGGGGCAGAAAAACCGCCCCCGGAGCGAGGTTTCGGCGGTCGAGGCGGCCTACGCCTCGGCCACGGCCCGGGTGGCGGAGCTGCGGCCCGCCGTGGACAAGTTCTTTGACGACGTCCTCGTGATGGCCGAAGATGAGGGGATCAGGCGCAACCGGCTGGCCCTCATGGCCGAGGTGGCCGGCCTCTTTGCTCCCGTGGCCGATTTTGCCAAGATTCAGGCGCGCCCCACGTCCTAGCCGGGCGCGTTTTCTGCCGAGCTGAGCGTCTTACCGTTCTCATCCGTCGGAGCTGCTCCAGGAGGATGGTTTCAATGGCGGACAAACAGATGATCTATGCCTTCGGCGCGGACCGCACGGACGGCCGGGCCGCCCTGCGCGGCCTCCTCGGCGGCAAGGGGGCCAACCTGGCCGAGATGGCCAGCCTGGGCATCCCCGTCCCGCCGGGCTTCACCATCACCACCGAGGTGTGCCTGGAGTACCTCAAGACGAAGGCCCTGCCCGCCGGCCTCTGGGAGGGCGTGAAGGCGCAGGTGGCGCGCCTGGAGAAGGCGATGGGCGCCCAGTTCGGGGGCGCCGACAACCCCCTCCTCGTGAGCGTGCGCTCGGGCGCCCTGGCCTCCATGCCGGGCATGATGGACACCGTCCTCAATCTGGGGTCGAACGACCGGACGGTCGAGGCCCTGGCCAAGAAGACCGGCAACCGCCGCTTCGCCTACGACAGCTTCCGGCGCTTCATCAACATGTTCGGGAGCGTCGTCCTGGACATGGACCACCACGACTTCGAGGAGCGGATCACCGCCCTCAAGGAGCGCCGCAAGGCCAAGACGGACCTGGACCTCACCGCCGACGACCTGGCCGGGCTGGCGAAGGAGTACGAGGCCCTGGTGCGCGAGAAGACCGGGAAGAGCTTCCCGCAGGACCCCTACGAGCAGCTCCGCCTCTCCATCGAGGCCGTCTTCAAGTCCTGGAACAACGACCGCGCCATCACCTACCGGCGGCTCTACCATATCCCCCACACCTGGGGCACCGCCGTGAACGTCCAGTGCATGGTGTTCGGGAACATGGGGGATGACTGCGGCACGGGCGTCGCCTTCTCGCGCAACCCCTCGACGGGGGAGAGGGTCCTCTACGGCGAGGTCCTCTTCAACGCCCAGGGGGAGGACGTCGTGGCCGGCATCCGCACCCCCGAGCCCATCGAGGGCCTCAAGGGCCGCATGCCCAAGTGCTACGAGGAGTTCACCGCCATCGCCCGGCGGCTCGAGGAGCACTACAAGGACATGCAGGACATGGAGTTCACCATCCAGAACGGCCGCCTCTTCATGCTCCAGACCCGCAACGGCAAGCGAACCGCCGGGGCCGCCGTGCGGATCGCGGTCGAGCTGGTGAAGGAGGGCCTCCTCGACAAGCGCGGGGCCCTCAAGAAGGTGGACGCCGACAGCCTCGACCAGCTCCTCCACCCCGCCATCGACCCCAGCCAGAAGGTGAACGTGATCGCCAAGGGCCTGGGCGCCTCGCCGGGCGCGGCGGTGGGGAAGGCCGTCTTCACCGCCGAGGAGGCCGTGAAGCGCTCCGCCGCGGGCGAGCCCGTCGTCCTCGTGCGCAGCGAGACGAGCCCCGAGGACATCAAGGGCATGAGCGCGGCCCGGGGCATCCTCACCGCCCGGGGCGGGCTCACCTCCCACGCCGCCGTCGTCGCCCGCCAGATGGGCAAGTGCTGCGTCACGGGCTGCGGGGAGCTCGACGTCCGCACCGCCCAGAAGCTGATGCGGGCGCGGGGCCAGGAGGTCCGCGAGGGGGACTGGATCTCCCTGAACGGCACCACGGGGGAGGTCATCCTCGGCCAGGCCAAGCTCAAGGCCGCCGAGCTGGCGGGCGACTTCGCCACTCTCATGTCCTGGGCGGACGAGATCCGCATCCTGGGGGTGCGGGCCAACGCCGACACCGTGGCCGACAGCGAGGCCGCCCTCAGGTTCGGCTGCGAGGGCATCGGGCTTTGCCGTACCGAGCACATGTTCTTCCAGGGCGACCGCATCGACTCGGTGCGCGCCATGATCCTCGCCCAGGACGAGGCGGGCCGCCGCAAGGCGCTCGCCCAGCTCCTCCCCATGCAGCGGGAGGATTTCCTGGGCATCTTCTCGGTGATGAAGGAGCGGCCCGTCACCATCCGCCTGCTGGACCCGCCCCTGCACGAGTTCCTCCCCAAGACCGAGCAGGACATGAAGCAGGTGGCCGGCATCCTCGGGATGAGCCTCGAGGCCGTCGCGCACGCCACCGAGACCCACAAGGAGCAGAACCCCATGCTCGGCCACCGGGGCTGCCGCCTGGCGGTGACCTACCCCGAGATCTCCGAGATGCAGGCCCGGGCCATCATCGAGGCCGCCTGCGAGATGAAGAAGAAGGGGGTGAACGTCTTCCCCGAGGTCATGATCCCGCTCACCGCGGGCATCGCCGAGTGGGAGTACAACCGCAGGCTCGTCCAGGAGACCGCCGAGAAGGTGATCAAGGAGAAGGGCGTCCCGGTGCGCTACCTTATCGGGACCATGATCGAGATCCCGCGCGCCTGCCTCGTGGCCGGCCAGATCGCCGAGAGCGCTGAGTTCTTCAGCTTCGGGACGAACGACCTGACCCAGCTCACCTACGGCCTGAGCCGGGACGACGCCGGGCGCTTCCTCCCCGAGTACATCGAGAAGAACCTCATCCCGCGCGACCCCTTCGTGGCCATCGACCGCGAGGGGGTGGGCGAGATGGTCCAGATCGGCATCGAGCGCGGCCGCAAGAGCCGGGGGAACCTCGAGCTGGGCATCTGCGGCGAGCACGGCGGCGAGCCCACCTCGGTCGAGTTCTGCCACCTGGTGAAGATGGACTACGTCTCCTGCGCCCCCTACCGGGCGCCCATCGCCCGACTCGCCGCCGCCCAGGCGGCCATCGACCACGGGGCCTACCAGCGCGTGGAGGTCCACTAGCCCGTCCCGGGGCTGGGGGCAGGCGTGGAGAGCCAGCCGGAGCGCGACCGCCGCTGGATGGACGAGGCCCTCGCCCTCGCCCGAAGGGGCGAGGGGCGCACCAGCCCCAACCCCGCCGTGGGCGCCGTGGTGCTGGACGCCCGGGGGGAGCTCGCCGGGCGCGGCTGGCACGAGCGGGCGGGCGCCCCCCACGCCGAGGCCGCGGCCCTCCGGGAAGCCGGGGAGCGCGCCCGGGGCGGAACCCTCTACCTCACCCTGGAGCCTTGCGCCCATCAGGGCCGCACCCCTCCCTGCGCTCCCGCCGTCGCCGGGGCGGGCGTCGCCCGGGTGGTGGCCGCCGTCCAGGACCCCGACCCGCGCACCTCGGGGCGGGGCTTCCAGATCCTCAGGGACGCGGGCGTCCGGGTCGAGGCGGGCCTCCGGGCCCGGGAGGCCGTCCGCCTGAACGAGCCCTTCTTCACCTGGCAGCGGGAGGGCCGCCCCTTCGTCACCCTCAAGGCGGCGGCGAGCCTGGACGGGCGCATCGCCTCGCGCACGGGGGCAAGCCGCTGGATCACGGGGGAGCGGGCCCGGGCCTGGGCCCACGAATACCGCGACCGGGTGGACGCCATCCTGGTAGGCTCGGGGACCGTCCTCAAAGACGATCCCCTCCTGACTGCCCGGCCCGAGGGGAGGGAGGGGAAGCCTCTCCTCAGGATAATTCTAGATTCCCACCTCGAAACTCCTGAAACAGCGAAAGTATTGCCTCCCGACCGGGGCGTTGCTACAATCCTCGCCACCACTGGGGAGGCCCCGCGGGAGAGGGAGGCGCTCCTCCGGAGGGCGGGGGCGGAGGTCCTGCGCCTGGGGCCCCCGGAGGGCGGGCGCGTCCCGCTCGCCCCTCTGGTGGTGGAGCTGGGGAAGCGGGGGGTGCGCCACCTCCTGGTGGAGGGGGGAGGCCGCGTCCACGGGGCTTTCCTCGGCGGTGGGTGGGCCCACAAGGTGCTTTTCTTCCTGGCCCCTCTTATCATGGGGGATGCTCAGGCTCCCGGGGCGGTGGCGGGCCTCGCGCCCGGCCTCCCCGGCGGGGGGCTCCGCCTCACCCACGTGCGCTGGGAGCGGCTGGGGGAGGACATGCTCGCCGAGGGCTACCTCCGGCCACCCGTCTGGGCCGCTTACGGAGAGGACGGGGATGTTTAG
>MGDP01000108.1 GCA_001790955.1 Candidatus Tectomicrobia bacterium RIFCSPLOWO2_12_FULL_69_37 | reverse complement strand
CACCACGGCTACCTGGCCCGGGTGAAGGCCTCCCTCGCCATGCTGGGCCACGACCCCGGGAAGCTCCATGTGCTCTTCATCCAGTTCGTGAACCTCAAGCGGGGGGACCAGCCCGTCTCCATGGGCAAGCGCAGCGGGGACGTGGTGTGGCTGGAGGACGTGGTGAAGGAGGTGGGGGTGGACGCCGCCCGCTTCTTCTTCCTCCTCCGGAGCGCCGACACCACCCTCGACTTCGACCTCGAATTGGCCAAGCAGCAGTCGAGCGAGAACCCGGTCTATTACGTCCAGTACGCCCACGCCCGCGCGGCGAGCCTCTTCCGCCAGGCGGCCGAGCAGGGGATCGCCATCGGGGAGCTGACGGCGGTGCCCCAGGGCGGCCTCCGGCTCCCCGAGGAGCACCGCCTCGCCCGGGCCGTCCTGGAGTGGCCGGGGGTGGTCCGGCTCGCCGCCGAGCGCCTGGAGCCCCACCACCTCACCTTCGCGCTGATTGGCCTCGCCAAACAGTTCCACGCCTACTATAATCGTCACCGGGTCCTCGGCCAGGAGGAGGCCGTCACGCGCGCCCGCCTGTGCCTGGCCCGTTGCGTCCGGGCCGTCCTCGCCCAGGGCCTGGACCTCCTCGGGGTGAGCGCTCCCGAGCAGATGTAGCCCGAACCTCCGCCCGGGGGTAGGGGTCCGATGCCGCACCGGAGCGGGGAGCCCCCGGAGTCCCGGCTCATCCGCATCACCCTCACCAAGCTCCAGCTCGGCCTGCTGGCGGCGGGCTTCGCGGGCCTGTTGGCGGGCGCGTTCAGCCTGGGCCTGGTGATGGGGGACCGCCCCCCGGCCGAGATGGCCGCCGCCGGCGCATCCGGCCGCACCACCACCGTGAAGCTCGCGGCGCCGCCCGCGCCCGCCAAGTCCGCCGAGGCGCCTCCGCCCGATCCCCGGTTCTACAAGGAGCTCACCGCGACCCATAAGCCTCCCCAGGAGGCTTCGCTCGCCCCCATCCGCCTCCCCGACGGCAAGGAGCCGCCCCCGCCCCCCGCCCGCCCGGCGGCCCAGGAGGCGAAGCCGGAGGCGCCCGCCGCCCCCCGGCAGGAGCCCCAGCCCCCCGCCTCCCCGCCCCAAGGGCCGAGCGGGAGCGCCCAGGCGGCGGAGCCCTCGTTCTCGAAGGAGGGCCCCCCGCGCTACACCATCCAGGTGCTCTCGGTGAAGGAGGCCGACCGGGCCGAGCGCGCCCTGCGCGAGCTGCTCGGCAAGGGCATCCCCGCCTTCATCGAGCGGGCCGACCTGGGCGACCGGGGGGTGTGGCACCGGGTGCGGGTGGGCCGGTTCTGGGACCGGGGTGCCGCCGAGCGCACCCTGGAGGAGATCCGGCGCAAGGCGGGGCGCGGAGGGACAATCGTCCCCTTGTAGGGCGGAAAAGGCCCGGAAATGGGCCTTCTTGACACCCCGGGAGCCGGTTCATAAGATGCGAAACCTCCCGACTTTCGGGAGCGGAGGATTTTCAATGGCTTCCCGGCGCTTCCCGGCCTGGCTGGTCAAGCGGTTGCCCAACCCCAGCCTCGCCCACGAGGTGAAGGTCCTCCTGCGGGAGAAGCGCCTCCACACCGTCTGCGAGGAGGCGCGCTGCCCCAACCTCTTCGAGTGCTTCTCGCGCAGCACGGCCACCTTCATGATCGGCGGGGACGTCTGCACCCGCACCTGCGGCTACTGCGCCGTGCAGAAGGGCGTCCCCCTGGCCCTCGACCCCGAGGAGCCGCGCCACGTGGCCGAGGCCGCCGCGCGGATGAGGCTGCGCCACGTGGTCGTGACCATGGTGAACCGCGACGACCTCGCCGACGGCGCGGCGGGCCACGTGGCGGGGACGATCGGGGCGATCCGGGATCTCCTCCCCGGCGCCACCGTCGAGGTGCTCGTCTCGGACTTCATGGGCAGCGGGGAGGCGGTGGAGAGGGTGGCGGGCGCGCGCCCCGACGTCTTCAACCACAACATGGAGACGGTCCGGCGCCTCTTCAAGCGCATCCGGCCCAACGGCGACTACGAGCGCTCCCTGCGCGTGCTCGGCACGGCCCGGGAGATGGGCATGACGACCAAGAGCGGGATCATGGTGGGCATGGGGGAGCGGGAGGAGGACGTGCTCTCCCTCATGGACGACCTCCGGCGCCCCGGGGTGGACTGCCAGATCATGACCATCGGCCAGTACCTGGCCCCCCAGGCCAAGGCCGTCCCCATGAAGGAGTACGTCCACCCGGACGTCTACGGCCGCTACCGGGCCGCGGGCCGGGCGCGGGGCTTCGCCCACGTCTTCGCGGGGCCCTTCGTCCGCAGCTCCTACAACGCCGAGGAGGCCCTCCACGCCGCCCAGGGCGCGTGCGGGAGCGCCCCCCACGGCGACCCCGAGGCCCGCCGCTTCTTGACGCCGGACGGCTCCGGACGGAACGTGCCCGCGCCCTCGCCCAGGCGCATCCCGCTCACCATCTCCTCCGCCCGCGGGTAGCCCCATGCATGAGTTCCAGCGCATCACCCGGCTCCCCCCTTACGTGTTCGCCGTCGTGGACGAGCTCAAGCTCGCCGCCCGCCGGAAGGGGGAGGACATCATCGACTTCGGCATGGGGAACCCCGACCTCGCCACGCCCCCGCACATCATCGAGAAGCTGGTCGAGGCCGCGTCCAACCCGCGCAACCACCGCTACAGCGCCTCGCGCGGCATCACCAAGCTGCGGGCGGCCATCGCGTCGTGGTACGGGCGGCGCTACGGCGTGGAGGTCGACCCGGAGAGGGAGGCCATCGTCACGATCGGGGTGAAGGAGGGCATCTCCCACCTCGCCCTCGCCATCACCAACCCGGGCGACCTCGTGATGGTGCCGAGCCCCACCTACCCGATCCACACCTACGCCATGGTGCTGGCGAACGGGAACGTCATCCACGTGCCCCTCTCCAAGGGGGACGACTTCTTCGAGAACATGGTGAACGTCATCCGGCCCATCTGGCCGAGGCCCAAGATCCTCACCCTGAGCTTCCCCCACAACCCGACAACGGTGTGCGTGGACATCGAGTTCTTCAAGAAGGTCGTGGCCTTCGCCAAGGAGTACGACCTCATCGTCATCCACGATTTCGCCTACGCCGACCTGGGCTTCGACGGCTACATGCCGCCCAGCTTCCTCCAGGCGCCCGGGGCCAAGGACGTGGGCGTGGAGTTCTTCTCCCTCTCGAAGAGCTACTCCATGGCGGGCTGGCGCATCGGCTTCTGCGTGGGCAACCCCCAGCTCGTGGACGCCCTGCGGAAGATCAAGAGCTACCTGGACTACGGCGCCTTCCAGCCCATCCAGATCGCCTCGATCATCGCCCTGAACGGCCCCCAGGAGTGCGTCGAGGAGATCCGCCAGACCTACGAGCGGCGCCGGGACGTGCTCTGCGACGGCCTGAACCGCATCGGCTGGCCCATCGAGAAGCCCAAGGGCACCATGTTCGTGTGGTCCGAGATCCCCGAGCCCTACCGGGAGATGGGCTCGATCGAGTTCTCCAAGTTCCTCATCCGGGAGACCCAGGTCGCCGTCTCCCCCGGGATCGGCTTCGGCGGGCTGGGGGACGGCCACGTGCGCTTCGCCCTGGTGGAGAACGAGCACCGCACCCGCCAGGCGCTGCGGAGCCTGCGCGCCGTCTTCCACGAGAAGACCCAGAAGCGGGCCGCGAGTTGAGCGCACGCAAGGCGGCACCCTCCTCCAGCATGGAAACCATCCGGGTCGGCATCCTGGGCCTCGGGACCGTCGGGAACGGGGTCGTCAACCTGCTCCACGGGCAGGGCGGGCTCATTAGCCGCCGCCTGGGGGCGGAGGTCGTGGTCCACCGCATCGCCGACCGCAGCATGTACGCGAAGAACAAGGATGAGAAGATCAAGGATGTAGCGGACATCCCGAGGGAGCGGCTGGGCACGGACGCCGACGCCCTGATCGACGACCCCGAGGTGGACATCGTCGCCGAGCTCATCGGGGGCCTCGGCGACGCCCGCAGGCACATCCTCCGCGCCATCGGGAAGCGCAAGCCCGTCGTCACGGCGAACAAGGCCGTCCTCGCCGTCCACGGGGAGGAGCTCTTCGCCGCCGCCGAGCGCGCCGGCTGCCCGCTCGGCTTCGAGGCCTCGGTGGCGGGCGGCATCCCCATCGTCCGCAACCTGCGCGAGGGCTTCGCCGCCGACCGCATCGAGAGCCTGGCCGGCATCCTGAACGGCACCTGCAACTACATCCTGAGCGAGATGACGGAGAAGGGCGCGGGCTTCGAGGAGACCCTCAAGAGGGCCCAGGAGCTGGGCTACGCCGAGGCGGACCCCGCCTTCGACGTCGACGGGGTGGACGCCTCCCACAAGATCGCCATCCTGGCGAACCTGGCCTACGGGACGCCCGTGGACGTGAGCGCCTTCATGGTCGAGGGCATCCGTTCCATCGAGGCGGCGGACATCGCCTTCGCCCGGGAGCTCGGCTGCCGGATCAAGCTCATCGCCATGGCCCGCGAGACAGAGGGGAAGCTCGACATCCGGGTCCACCCGGCCATGCTGCCCGAGCGCCACCCGCTCTCCCAGGTGGGGGGGGTGTACAACGCCGTGGCCGTCTCGGGCCTCCACGCCGGGCCCCAGGTCTTCATCGGCCGGGGGGCGGGCTCGGCGGCCACCGCCAGCGCGGTGGTGGGGGACATCATCGAGGTGGCGCGCTGGCTCCGGAGCGGCAGCCAGAGCCGCCTCCCGGCGGCGGCCTTCCTCCCCGGCCAGCGCAGGCCGCTCGAGATCCTGACCGCCCGGGAGATGCGCTCCTCCTACTACGTGCGCTTCGCCGCGCTGGACCGCCCCGGCGTCCTGAGCCGAATCGCGGGCGCCTTCGGCGCGCACGACATCAGCCTCATGAACGTCATCCAGAAGGGCCGGGCGGGGCGGGAGGACCACGTGCCCCTCGTCCTCCTGACCCACGAGGCGGTCGAGCAGGACATGCGGAACGCCCTGGGCGAGATCGCCCGTCTGGACGTGGTCCGGCCCGAGTACGCCATGATCCGCGTCGTGCCCGACGGGATGGCCTTCGTATAGACCCGCACCCCCAGACGTGCAGACCATGAAAGCCGCAGCGTCCATGCGAAAAGTCCTCGCGGTCATCGGCGGCGGCGTCGCCGACCGGCCCCAGGCCGAATTGGAGGGGCGCACCCCCCTCCAGCGGGCGGTGACCCCCGCGCTCGACCTCCTCGCCACCGGGGGAGAGGCGGGCGCCTGGCGGCCGGCGCCCGAGGGTGAGCCGCCCCGGGCGGAGAGCTTGCTGCGCTCCCTCTTCGGCCTCCCCGATCCGCTCCCCCGGGGGGCGCTCGAAGCGGCCGGCCTCGGGGTGGACCTGCGCGAGGGGGAGGTGGCCTTCCGCGCCGACTTCGTCTGCCTCCGGCCCGGGGCGACGAGCGTGGTGATGTTCGACCCGGCGGGCCTGGGCCTCTCGGACCAGGAGGGAGGAAGCCTCGTCGGCTACCTCAACGAGCACATGGCCCTCGACCCGGGAGAGGAGGCCCGCCTGCACCCGTTGGGGGGCAACCGGGCCCTGCTCACCTACCGCAAGGAGGGGGCGCGCCTTGCCCCGGGCGCCACCGAGGGCTTCACCCCCCCCGGCGAGATCCGGGGCCTCCCCATCGGCGGCCACCTGCCCGAGCGGGAGGAGGCCCGGCGCTTCGTGCACTTCGTGAACGACTCCCAGATGATCCTGGCCGCCCACCCCGTGCTCCGCGAGCGCGCCCAGGACGGCCGCTTCGCGGCGAACAGCCTCTGGCTCTGGGGGGGCGGGGAGCGGCCCAGCCTCCCGCCCTTGCCGAAGCTCCTGGGCGGGCGCAAGGTGAGCGTCGTCTCGGCGAGCCCGGCCGTGGCCGGCCTGGCCCGGCTGGGGGGCGCCGAGGCGGTGGTGCTGCGCGGGGGGGAGCGCGGGGCCGCCGAGGCCGCCCGGCGGGCGATGGCCGCGAGCGGCTTCGTCCTCCTCTGGCTGGAGGAAGCGGGCGAGGCCTCCGACCGGGGGGACCTGGAGGGCAAGATCCGGGCCATCGAGCGCCTGGACGCCGAGGTGGTGGGGCCCCTCCTCCTCGACCCGGGCGCGGGCGGCCCCTGCCGCATCCTCTTCGCGGCGGACGGCGTGGCCTCGGTCGAGTCCCTCGCGCGCCTCGCCGAGCCCGCCCCCTATGCCCTGGCGGACTGGGAGGAGGGCAGGCTCCGCCCGCCCGCCCCCCCGGGCGGGCTGGCGGGCCTCTGGCGCAAGCTGCGGGGGGAGGGCCGCTCGACCTCCCCCGGCTCCCGCATGTTCAGCGAGCTTCTCTGCCATGCCGCGGTTCCCCTGGAGCCGCGGGCGTTGCGGCGCCGCCTCCTGGAGAGCTGAGCATGTCCAGCATCGAGGCTCCCCCCCAGGGCCTGATCGTCCAGAAGTTCGGGGGCACCTCGGTCGCCGACCTCGGCCGCATCCGGAACGTCGCCCGGCGCGTGGCCGCCGCCCGGAAGAAGTGGCCCCGCGTCATCGTCGTCGTGAGCGCCATGGCCGGGGAGACGGACAAGCTCCTGAACCTCGCCAAGGGCCTCTCGCCCGCCCCCGCGGGGCGGGAGGTGGACCTCCTCCTCACCGCGGGGGAGCGCATCACGAGCGCCCTCATGGCCATCGCCCTCGACACCCTGGGGGTGCCCGCCGTCTCCCTGACGGGGGGCCAGGCCGGCATCCGCACCGAGGGTGACCATACCCGGGCGCGGGTGCGGACCATCCAGCCCGGCCGCATCCACCAGGAGCTCGAAAAAGGGAAAGTCGTCGTGGCGGCGGGCTTCCAGGGGGTGGACCAGTTCGACGAGGAGACCACCCTCGGGCGCGGCGGCTCGGACCTGACCGCCGTGGCGCTCGCGGCGGCGCTTGAAGCGGATTTGTGCGAGATTTAT
>MGDP01000107.1 GCA_001790955.1 Candidatus Tectomicrobia bacterium RIFCSPLOWO2_12_FULL_69_37 | reverse complement strand
CGTGCGAGTGCCTTGGGTGCGTGGGAGGTGCCGGGGCCCGGCCCCTGCCATTCCCCCCCGGGTTGTCGGCTTGCGGGCCGCCGGGAAGGTCGGCCCGCTTTTTTTCTGCGCCACAGGGGAAGAAATGGCCCGGGGGCTCCTCTGGCTGGCCGGGGCCTTGGCCCTCGCCGGGCTCTTTCTGCTGGCTCTGAAAGGCATTTGCGGGAGCCCGGGGAGCGTCCCCGCGCTTTCGCGTTATTTTTGCAACCGTCCCTTGCCGGCCCCGCCGCGGCCCGCTCCCCCGGAGCCCGCCGCGCCCTCCCGTTGAGCGGGGGCCGGGGCCTCCTTCGGCAGTCTGAAAGGTGAGATCATGGTGAAGCCAGAAAGCGCGCTGACCGACGCCGTCGCCGAATTCATCCTGGCGGCGGGCTACGACGACATCCCCGAGGACGTGCGGAGCATCTCCCGCCGCTGCTTCGTGGACGGGACCGGCCTCATGGTGGCGGGCTCGACCGAGGCGAGCGGGCGCATCCTCCAGAAGTACGCCCGCGAGCTGGGCGGGGAGCCCGAGGCGCTGGTGGTCGGGACCGGCATGACCGTCCCCGCCCACACCGCCGCCCTCCTGAACGGCACCGCCGCCCACGCCCAGGACTACGACGACACCCAGCTCAGCAGCTACCCCGACCGCGTCTACGGCCTCCTGACCCACCCGACCGCCCCGGTGCTGGCCGCCTCGCTCGCCATGGCCGAGGCCATGGGCTCGACCGGCCAGGAGCTCCTGACCGCCTTCGCCATCGGCTTCGAGGTGGAGTGCAAGGTGGCCGAGGCCATCAAGCCCGAGCACTACGCCAAGGGCTTCCACACCACGGGCACCGTCGGGGCCATCGGCGCGGCGGCGGCGGCGGCCAAGCTCCTGGGGCTCGGGGAGCGGGAGCTGCGGATGTGCCTCGGCATCGTCTGCTCGGAGAGCGCCGGGCTGCGCGCCAACTTCGGCACCATGACCAAGCCCTACCACGCGGGCCGCGCGGCCGAGAACGGCGTGGCGGCGGCGCGCCTGGCGGGGGGCGGCTTCACGGCGGACCCGGCCATCCTCGACGGGCGCTGGGGCTTCTTCCAGATCATGGGGGGCGGGGCGGACGCCGGCTACCTCCTCGGCAAGCTGGGCAACCCCTGGTCGGCGGTCGAGCCCGGCGTCTCCATCAAGCCCTACCCCTGCGGCTCCCTCGGCCACCCGGCCATGGACGCCATGCGCGACCTCGTGATCGAGAAGGACGTTGACCCCGCCAAGGTCAAGAAGGTGCGCTTCGGCACCACTTCGAAGGTGCTCGAGCCCCTGCGCTACGCCGACCCCCAGAACGAGCTTGAGGCCAAGTTTTCCCTCCAGTTCGGGCTGGGCATCCTGCTCCTCGAGCGGAAGGCGGGCCTCCGCCAGTACCGCGACGAGGTGGTGCAGCGCCCCGACGTTCGCGAGGTCATGAAGAAGGTCGAGACCTACACGGACGACGAGATCGAGAAGATGGGCTACGCCCTTATCCGCGGCAAGGTCTCCATCGAGATGGAGGACGGCACGGTCCACGAGAAGATGTCCGAGCTCTCGCGCGGCACCCCCCAGCGGCCCATGAACCGCGAGGAGCTCTACGAGAAGTTCCAGGAGTGCTGCGGGCTCGTCTACGGCGAGCGCCAGATCGCCCAGATCGAGCGCCTGCTCTACAAGGTGGACACCGTCGAGAACATCCACGCCCTCATCGAGCTGCTGGGGCCCGCCCAGGGGTAGAGAGCGAACCGTGGTCGAAGAGCCCAGGCGCATCCTCGTCGTCTGCTCGGACCTCATGTTCAGCGCCAAGATCCGGGAGGCTGGCCTCTCCCCCGGGGCGGCGCTGGAGTTCGTCGGCACCCCCGAGAAGTACGACGAGGCCCTCCAGAACTTCCGGGTCGTCCTCCTGCTGGTGGACCTCCACCATCAGACCCTGGGCGGCGCCGCCTCGCACGACCTGGTGAAAAAGCTCCGCGCCAGCGCCAAGAACAAGGGGGCCTACGCCATGGCCTGGGGCGCCCACACCGAGGTGGACCTCCTCAAGGGCGCCGAGCGGGCGGGCTTCGACAAGGTGCTCGCGCGCTCGGCCTTCGTCCGCGAGATGCCCGAGATCGTCCGCCGCGCCGTGAGCCGCATCCGCACCGCCTGAGCCCTCCCATGCCGGACCGCCCCGGGGCCCCCGCCGAACGAAGTTCGAGCGGGGCAGGCCGTCCCAACCCCGAGCCCTTCGAGGGAAGCCTCGTCTGGTGGATCGAGGTCCCGGGCTCCCAGCAGAACTACCTCCAGGCCGTCCTCGAGGGCCACGAGGAGCTGGGCTACTACCAGACCCTCGACCAGTGCGTCCGCCGGGGCCCGGACCGGCGCGCCGTCGCCCTGGGGCGCATCACCTCCACCCCCGACATGCGCGGGCGGCTGGAGGCCCTCCTGCGGGTACTTTCCGGGGAGTGCGGCGTCACCCTCCCGGACCGCGCGCCGGATTTCCGGCCCGACGAGAAGCCCGGCGCAAGGGCGCGGGGCAAGCGGGTGCGGGGGGGATGAACATCCATTAATGTAGGGGCGTTCGGCTCGACTGAGCCCGCCGAAGTCCATTGAACGCCCCTTCGGGGATCGTGTCGTTTCTCCCTCGGAGAACGCCCCCATGACCCTCCGCCGCACCCTGTACGCCCTCGGCGCCCTCGCCCTCTTCGCCGGGGGAGGGGTGGCCTGGTGGCTCGTCTCGCCGCTCTTTCTCACGAAGACCGTCCGCGAGGGCTTCCCGCTCGGCGCGGAGGCCATCCTGCCCGGCGGCATGGGCCGCCAGGAGGCCGAGGCCATGATGGCGGGGCTCTCGAAGCTGCGCCTGGAGATGCGGGAGCCCATGCCCGCTTCTTCGGATCAGCCCAGGCGGTTGCGCGCGGGCGCCTTCCGGGACGGGGACGCTTTCCACAAGGGGAGCGGCCAGGCCCTCCTCTATCGCCTGCCGGACGGCTCCCATCTTTTGCGCCTGGAAAACCTGAACGTGACGAACGGCCCCGCCCTCCACGTCTACCTCGTCCGCCACGCCGATCCCCAGAAGCGCGCCGACGTGACCGGGGACGGCTTCGTGGACCTCGGGAGGCTCAAGGGGAACATCGGGGAGCAAAACTACCCCCTCCCTCCGGGGGCCGGCCCGGCCGCCTACGGGAGCGTGGTCATCTTCTGCCGGCCCTTCCAGGTGATCTTCAGCGTGGCTTCGCTCAAGGACGCGAGGTAGGGAGGGGCGAAACGGCATTCATTGTGACTGGCTATATCATTTCAATGTTTCATCATCCCGGCGTCAGGTAACGACGGCTGGAGGGATCAAGGGGAGCCTAAATGGCTCCCCCCCCTACCTCCCGAACAGGCCTTTCAAACCCTTGCCGATCCCTTCGATGCCCTTCTTGAGCTCCTCCGCCGTCTTGTCCACGGCGGAGCCGGGCGCCCGCTGGGCGGGGGCCTGGCCGGCGGCGGCCATGAGCTTGAGGCAGGGGTTGTCCGAGGAGCCCAACTCGACGAGCCCGGCGATGGCCGCGGGCGGGAAGAGGAAGATCCCGGCGACGCCCCCGATCTTGCGGGCGAGGGCCAGTTCGTCCGGGCGGACCTTGGGCTTCAGGAGGGTGCCCTGGATCTTGACCGGCACCGAGAGGTTCAGGGTGGCGGACTTGGGACGGGGGGTGATCCTCATGTCGAGGGTTTCGCGGCCCAGGTCGATCTTCCCCTCCCCGGCGATGGTGGAGAACTCGCTGTCCACCACGAGCGCCCGGCTCGTCGCGACGCCGCTCCGCACCAGGAAGTCGCCCGCCGCGCAGTTCACCGCCATCTTGTCGGTGCCCCGCGAGATGAAGGTGCCGAGCACCTGGGCGATGCCCCCGACGGCGTAGTCCAGCCCGGCGGTGCTGGCCGTTCCCTTGGCCATGAGGAGCTTCATCTCCCCGTCCAGGCTGGCCATGACGGCGGCCACGCTGGCGCCCTGGCCCTTGAGGTCCACGGCCAGGTCCGCCCGGCCGCTCACCCAGGCGCGGTGGCCCGCCTCCGTCAGGAGCGCGGCCACCTCGATCCTCTTCACCTTCATGCCGATCACGGCGGACTTGGCGCCCCCGTCGAGCACGAGGCCGCCCGACGCCGCCCCGCCCGCCAGCTTCGCGGCCAGGGGCTGGACCGAGAGCTTCCCGCCGCGCAGGACGAGGTGGGCCGAGAGCTCCTTGAGCCTGGCACCCGGGGCGATGACTTCGCCCGCCGAGTAGCGGATGTCCGCGTCGAGGAGGCTGAGGGCGCCGAGGGGGAGGGGATCGCCCGGGAAGAGCTTGTCCTTTCTCGCGGCGGCCTTGCCCGCCGCCGCCTTCCCGCCGCCCGGGGCGGCGAGGAGCTCGGTCAGGGCGACGCGGGCGGACTTCAGCTCGGCCGTGACCCGCGGCTTGCCGCCCGTCAAGCTCACCGCCGCCTTGCCGGAGACGTCGGTGCCCCCGGCGGCGAGCTTGAGCTTGTCCGCCTGGAGGGAGGCGAGATCGCCCTTCACCTCCGCCGAGAAGGAGAGCTTGCCGATCTTCGCCACGGCCTCCCCCGCGAGGGGCTTGAGAGCGGCGAGGCTCGCGGCTTCGGCGGAGACGCTGAGGCGGATGCCGCTCACCTTCCGGAGGTCGGCGATCTCGCCCTTCACCTTCGCTTCCACCCCGGCGAAGGAGGCCTGGATGTCGAGGGGGAAGGCCCCGTCCGGCCCGAGGAAGCGCCCGAGCGCCCCCGCCTGGCCCTTCACGCGGAGGGGCAGATCCAGGTAGGCCCCCTGGAGGTCGAGCGTCACGGGGGAATCCAAGCCCTTGACCCGGGTGGCCATGCGGTCGATCACCAGCTTGTGGTGCGCGCCCGTCCTGCCGTCGCGGTAGGCGATGACCCCCCTCTCCAGGAGAAGGGAGACGCTCAGCCCGGCGGGGAGAGCGCCCCCCGCGCCGCCCCCGGCTCCGGGCGGGCCGAGCTCCCAGTTGCCCCGCCCCTGGCGGTCGGTCTCCAGGAGGATGTCGGGCTCGATGAGGACGAGGCGGCTCAGGCGGATGTCCTTCCGGATCAGGGGCAGGAGCTCCACCTGTACTTCGAGCCGCTTGAGCTTGGCCATCTCGGGCCGCGAGCCCCAGGGCGCGTTGGCGAAGCTCACCCCCTCCACCACGAGGGCGGGGTTCCACCCGAGGGCGAAGGAGATGGGCCCCTCGATCCTGAGGCCGCGCCCGGTGGCGGACTTGGCCGCCTGGGCGATGACGCCCTTGTACTGGTTCACGTCGATGGACTTGAGGTAGGCGATCCCGCCCGCGATAAGGAGGACGAGCAGGAGGGCGGTGACGCCGATGAGGGTGCGGATGCGCATGGGCGCGTCTCCACAAGACCTGGTACCGGGGGGCCGGGAAGGGAAAGAGGCCGGAAGCTCCCTCCCCCGTCCCCATGTTGAAGGAGGCGGCCCCCCGGCACAAGGGGGAAACCCTGGGGCGGGGGTGGATCCCCTTTTGAATTACCGATTCCCGGGGAAAGACGGGGGAAAATCCCACTGGACGGAGTTGTTATTTTTTGTTATTTTTTATAATAATTTAGCCAGATGTCCATCTTGTGGGGGGGGGCCGCATGGCCGGACGGATGCTTTCCACCCGCGAGGCGGCTAAGTTCCTGGGGCTCAACGAGAAGAAAGTCTATTCCCTCGCCCGGGCGGAGAAAATCCCCGCCGTCCGCCTGACCGGCAAGTGGCTCTTCCCCCAGGCCACCCTGGAGGAATGGCTCGAAGGCCAGGCCCGCGCGGGGGTGGGAGGGGGAGCCGTGAAGGAGAGGGCCTCCCCCCTGGCCGCCCTGGTGATCGCCGGGAGCGACGACCCGCTCTTCCGCTCCCTCCTCCGGGACCTGAACCGCCAGCCCGAGCAGGGCCTCTTCGCCTTCGCCGAGCTGGGGAGCGCCGGGGGGCTGCGGGCGCTGGCCGGGGGGCTGGCGGACCTGGCCTGCTCCCACCTGGAGGAGGAGGGGGAGTACAACCTGCCCTTCCTGCCCCGCCTCGCCCCGGGCCTGCGGGGGCGGATGGTCACCGTGGCCCACCGCCGCCAGGGCATCCTCACCGCCCCGCGCAACCCGCTCGGGCTGCGCACGGTGGCGGACTTGGCGCGCCGGCCCGGGGTGCGCATCGTGAACCGCCAGCCGGGCTCGGGCACCCGCCTCCTGCTCGACAGCGAGCTGCGCCGGGCGGGCGCCGAGCCGGAGAGCGTGGCGGGCTACCGGACCGAGGTGAGCACCCACGAGGAGGCCGCCCTGCGCGTCCTGCGGGGGGAAGCGGATGCCGCCCTCGCCTGCGAGTGGGCGGGCCGCCAGGCGGGCCTCGGGTTCGTGCCGCTGCGCGAGGAGCGCTTCGACCTCATCGTCCCCCGGGAGGCGGGCAAGCGCGCCGCCGGGAGCCTCGTCGAGGCCCTCCGCGCGCCCTCCTTCCGCCGCCGGGGGGCCTCCTGGCCCGGCTACGACCTGCGGGAGACGGGGGTGGTCCAGGCCGAGTTCTAGATCCAAAGAAAGAAGGAGGGTGTTCCATGCGAATGCGCCGTCTCGCCGGTTTCGCCCTGTCCTTGGCGCTTGTTCTCGCGGGCGCGGGGCCCGCCTCCGCGGCCGAGCGCCTCAAGCTCGCGACCACGACCAGCACGGCCAACTCGGGCCTGCTGAAATACCTCCATCCAGTCTTCGAGAAGAAGTACGGCGCCGCCATCGGCACGATCGCGGTGGGCACCGGCCAGGCCCTGCGCCTGGGGCGGAACGGGGACGTGGACGTGGTGCTCGTCCACGCCCGCGCCGCCGAGGACAAGTTCGTGGCGGACGGCCACGGGGTGAACCGCCGGGACGTCATGTACAACGACTACATCGTGGCCGGCCCCAAGAAGGACCCGGCGGGGGTCCGAGGGATGAGGGACGCCGTGGCCGCCCTCAAGAAGGTGGCGGAGAAGAAGGCCCCCTGGTTCAGCCGCGGCGACGACTCGGGCACCCACAAGATGGAGCTCCAGCTCTGGAAGGAGGCGGGCCTGGGCAAGCCCTCGGGCGGGTGGTACCGCGCCCTGGGGCAGGGGATGGGGAACACCCTCATCGCGGCGGACGAGAAGGGGGCCTACACCCTAGCCGACCGGGGCACCTACATCGCCCTCTCCTCCGCCAAGAAGATCGGGCTCGGGATCGCCATCGAGGGCGACAAGAAGCTCTTCAACCCCTACGGCGTCATCGCCGTCAGCCCCAAGAAGCATCCCCACGTGAAGCACGAGCTGGCGATGAAGTACGTGAACTTCCTCGTCTCCCCCGAGGGCCAGAAGCTCATCGGCTCCTTCCAGAAAGGAGGGAAGGTGCTCTTCTTCCCTTCGGCGGGGGGAGCGGCCGGCAACTAGGATGGAGTTCCTCCTCGAAGGTTTCTCCGAAGGCCTGCGGCGGGCCCTGACGGGCGACCCGGAGGTCTGGCAGGCGGCCTGGGTGACGGTGGAGGTGAGCCTCTGGGCCACCCTCCTCGCCACCCTGCTCGGCCTCCCGGCGGGCTACCTCCTCGCGGTCGCCCGCTTCCGGGGGCGGGGGTTTGCCCTCGGCCTGTTCCAGAGCCTGCTCGGGCTTCCGACCGTGGTGATCGGGCTTCTGGTCTACGGGTTCCTCTCCCGGCGCGGCCCACTGGGAGAAGCGGCTCTCCTCTTCTCCCCGCCCGCGATCGTGATCGGCCTCACCATCCTCGCCTTCCCCATCGCGGCGGTGTACGGGATGGCCTCGGTCGCCGCGGTGGACGCCCGCGCCCGGGAGACCGCCCTCACCCTCGGAGCCTCCCCGGGCCGCGCCGCCTGGGCAGTGTTCCGGGAGGCGCGCTTCGGCCTGGTGGCCGCCGTGCTGGGGGCGTTCGGCCGGGTGTCCTCCGAGGTGGGCATCGCCATGATGCTCGGGGGGAACATCGAGGGCTACACCCGCACCCTCACCACCGCCATCGCCCTTGAGAGCATGAAGGGGGAGTTCGGCTTCGGGGTCGCGCTCGGGACGATCCTGATGGCGATCGTCATCGCGGTGAGCTTCGCCGCCCGCGCGCTGCAGAGGTCCTCATGAGCGAGGCGTTCCGGCTGGAGGGCGTGCGGGTGCGCCTGGGGGGAGTCCCCGTCCTGGAGGTGGAGGCGCTCGCCATCCCCGCCGGGGCGGTCACCCTCCTCACCGGCCCGAACGGCTCGGGGAAGACCACCCTCTTGCGCGTGCTGGCAGGCCTGCTGGCTCCGGAGCGGGGGAGCGTCGTCCACATGGGGGCGCCCCTTCCCTTCGGGAAGGCGGGCCTCCCCCACCGCCGCCGCGTGACCATGCTCTCGCAGTCGCCCTTCCTGTTCAGCGGGAGCGTGCTCTTCAACGTGGGCTACGGCCTGCGGGCGCGGGGGGTGGAGCGGGACGAGGCGGAGGAAAGGGCGCGGGCGGCGCTCGAGGCGGCGGGCCTCGCCCATCTCGGCGTGCGGAGCGCCCACGCCCTTTCGGGCGGGGAGCGCAAGCGCGTCGCCCTGGCCCGGGCGATGGCGTGCGGAGCCGGGACCCTGCTGCTGGACGAGCCCACAGCCGAAGTGGACCGGGAATCCGCCGAGCGGCTCCGGGCGGACATCGTCTCTTTCGCGGCGACGGGCAAGACTCTCGTGGTGAGCACTCATCAGGCCGAGTGGGGGAGGGGGGCGGCCGAGGGAGAAATCCGGCTCGAACATGGGCGGGTGGCTCCATCCCCCGGGCCTCCCGGCTTGTGATACCATCTCCCTGTCTCGAAATGAGACGCCGTCATGCATGGCCGGAGGGACGGGGACGGTGGGGATCTGGAGCGTCGCGGGACTGTTTGCCGGCGTGTTCCTGGCCGGCTGGCTGGCGTATGAGGAATGCCCCGCCCAAGCCGATTCCCACGAGACCCATCCCCTGACCCGGAACGAATGCGCGGCGGTGCGGGAGATGCTGGAAGAGGGCGTCCCCATCGGGCCGGGCTGGCGCATGTTCGAGTCGGCCTTCGAACCGGGCGCCCAGGGGGTGAGCGGGCGGTTCTGCCGGCTGCTCGCGGTGGGGACCGGGGAGCACATGGAGGGGATGAAGGTCCGCTCCGCCGCCGACATCGCCGATTACGTCGCGGGCACCCTCCGGAAGGCGGACTGGGCCGAGGGATCCTTTGCGCGGAGGTTCCGGGCCGAGGGCCAGGGGCGGAGGGTCTTCGCCCTCGAGAAAGGGCGGGCCGTCTGCCGGGTGACCCTGCTCTCCCACCCGGTCCGGGCCGTGGCCGGGCAGGACGCGAAGAAGGGAGATAAGAATGCCCCCGCCGCCCTGGCCCCCCACCAGCGCGCCTACTGGGTCGGGGTGGACTGCTTCAAGCACTGAGCCTGCCCGCCTCGCCCGGCCCGCCGAAAGACGAAATTCCTTAACACTTTATCTTTCAGTCTTCCGCGATTTCTTCTATAATCGAATCCTTGAAGTCCAGCGTTGGGAAGCGACCGTCGGGATTCCGCCCCATCTGTTCGCGCAGGGGATGGCGCTGTGAACTGGACCCCGAAGCTTGTCCTCGGAGCCGCTGTACTGCTTGCTCTCGTTGCCGGTTCTTCCGAGAGCGCGCCGCCGGCCGAATCCGCGAACCCCTCCCTGTTCCCCGTCTCCGCTCCCGTGGCCGCGCAGAAGGAATTCTGGGTGCGCGTCTTCGCCCGGGTCTCCACCTCGGAGGTGCTCATCCACGACGAGGAGAACCTCCGGGTGTACTCCACCCTGCGCCTCGGCGCCCCCTGGGACGGGCGACGGGAGCAGCGCATGGCCATCCGGGCCGAGCGGCAGAAGCACGAGGCCGTCCTCCTCGCCCTCGCCGAGGGCGGGAGCCTTCCTCCCGGCGCGGAGGCCCTGGCCGGGCGCCTGCGCAAGCAGCTCGCCGGCGACTCCCGCCAGGAGGTGTGGCGGGCCGCCTACAGCGTCCGGGCCCAGCCCGGGCTCAAGGAGAAGTTCCGGGAGGGCTACATCCGCTCGGGCCGCTACCTGCCCCGCTTCGAGGCCGCCTTCCGCCGGCGCGGACTCCCGCTGGAGCTCGTCCTGCTCCCCCACATCGAGAGCGGCTTCGAGGAGCGGGCCTACAGCAAGGCCCGCGCGGTCGGGATGTGGCAGTTCATCCAGCCGACGGGGCGCCTCTTCATGCGGGTGGACGGCGCCGTGGACGGCCGGCGCGACCCCTTCATCTCGGCGGAGGCGGCTGCCGGGCTCTTGAGCCTAAATCATAAGGAGCTCGGCACCTGGCCGCTGGCCCTCACCGCCTACAACCACGGCGCCCACGGCATGCAGCGGGCGGTGGCCGCGCTGGGCACGCGCGACTTCGGCGCCATCGTCAAGGGCTACCGGGGGCCCCACTTCGGCTTCGCCTCGCGCAACTTCTACGGGGAGTTCCTCGCGGCCGTCCACGTCCACCGCCGCGTCGCGGACTTTTTCGGCCCCCTGAAGCAGGATCCGCCCGCGCGCTTCGACGTCTTCCACGTGCCCCAGCCCATGCCGCTCGACGACCTCGCTCGCCGCATCGGCCTTCCGCGCGAGGCCCTGCGCCCCATGAACCCCGCCCTGGGCTCTTGGGTGGCGCGGGGCCGGGGCCACGTGCCCCGGGGCTACCCCCTCCGCGTCCCGGCGGGCCAGGGAGGGCAGGTGGCCCACGCCTTCGCCTCGGGCGGGGCCCGGCCCTCCGCCCCGGCGGAACGGGACGGCGCCGGCTGGGCCTTCGTCGCCCCGGGCGACACCCTGAGCGCCATCGCCTCGCGCCACAAGGTGAGCGTGCAGGGCCTCATGGCCGCGAACGGCCTCCAGGACGCCCTCATCCATCCGGGGGACCGGCTGCTCGTCCCCCGGGGCGCCGCTGGGCAGAAGGTCGAAGTCGCGAGGAAGGCGGCGCCCGTCCAGAAGAAAGAGGAGGAGGCGCCCGTCCAGGCGGCCCAGGGGAAGGAAGGCCCCGCCGCTCCCCGCGTGGCCGTGGTGGCCCGGGGGGACACCCTCGACGAGATCGCGCGCCGCCACGGGGTGAGCGTGAAGGACCTCATGGCCGCAAACAAGCTCCGGGGCGCGCTCATCCATCCGGGGGACCGGCTGGCCCTCCCCGGGCAGGCCGCCCCGGCCGCGAAGGAAGCAGCGCCTGGCCAGGTGGCCGGCGCGAAGGCGTCTCCTCCCGAGGAAGCCCTGGTCCCGCCCGCCGCCAAGGCGCCCGAGGCGGCGAAGCCGCAGGAGGTGGAAGAGAAAAAGGCGCCCGCCGAACCGGAGGAGGAACTCCGGGTGGCCCGCGCGGACCAGGCGCCTCCCATCGATTGGCTGGAGGGGGTGGCGGAGGAGGAAGAGGCCGCCGGGCAGCCGCCCGTCCGGACAGCCGCCCTTCAACTCCCCGCGGAGAAAGCCGAGCCCGGGGCCGCAGCCCAGCCCAAGGCCCGGGCGCCCGCTTCCCCCATGCGCGAGGAGGCGCTGCGCGAGGCGCTGGCGGTCTCGGCCACCGGGAAGGATCAGATCGGCAAGGTGCACATCCAGGAGAACGAGACGATCAGCCACTTCGCCGAGTGGCTCGAGGTGACGCCGGACCGCCTCCGCCGGCTGAACGGCCTGCGGCAGGGCCGCGCCATGCCCATGGGGCGGGAGTTCAAGGTGCCGCTCGACCGGGTGTCGGGCGCGGATCTCCTGGAGCGGCGGCTCTCCTATCACCGGAGCGTGAAGGCGGAGTTTGATCGGAAGTACGAGATCTCCGGGACAGTCCTCCACAAGCTCGCCCCCCGGGAGAACGTGTGGACCCTCGTCACCCAGACCTACAAGGTCCCGCTCTGGCTGGTGCGGGGCTACAACCCGGGCAAGGATCTCCGCCGCCTCGTGGCGGGGGAGGAGATCGTCGTCCCCCTCGTCAAGCCGCGCTGAGCCCCGCGGGGCGTCCTTGTCCCCCAGGGCGCTTTGGTTTATAGGAAGGGTCCGCCCTGCGGGGCAGTTGGAAGAACGGTCTTTTGCCGTTTTTTCGTCTTCCTGATCATTGTCAAGGCTGGCGGTGCCGCTCTTTTGTGGAGGCGGAGTCGTGGAGATCACGGTCAAGCGGGAGACGCTGCTCCGCGCCCTCCAGATGATGCAGGGCGTGGTCGAGAGCCGCAGCAGCGCCATGCCCATCCTCCAGAACGTCCTCATCGAGACCGACGGCAAGAAGAAGTTCCGGGTGCTGGGGACGAACCTCGACATCAGCCTCAAGGGCGCCTTCGAGGCCGAGGTCGGCAAGGCGGGCAAGGTCACTCTGAACGCGCGGCGCTTCTTTGACATCGCGCGCGAGCTGCCCGAGGCCGACGTGCGCATGGCCGAGGAGCAGGGCCAGTGGGTGCGCGTGACCTGCGAGCGCGCGAGCTTCCGTCTGCCGGGGCTCCCCTCCGCTGATTTCCCCAGCCTCCCCGAGGCGAAGGGGGCCGAATCCCACAAGCTCCCGGCCAAGACGCTGGGCGACATGATCCGCAAGACGATGTTCGCCATCTCGCAGGACGAGACGCGCTACACCTATAACGGCGTCTTCATGGAGTCGGATGAGGGGAAGCTGCGCCTCGTGGCCACCGACGGCCACCGGCTCGCCCTCATCGAGCGGCCCTGCCCGGGGCTCAGGCTGGGCCGCGGGGTGATCGTCCACAAGAAGGCGCTGGGAGAGCTGGTGAAGCTCCTCCAGGGATCGGGCGAGGAGGTGGCGGTCGTCCTCACCCAGAACCACATCCTCTTCCAGACGGAGGGCGCGGAGCTCTCGGCCCGGCTCATCGACGGGGAGTTCCCCAAGTACCGCCAGGTCATCCCCAAGCACGACGTCAGCCCCATCCACACCGACCGGGAGGCGCTGGTGCGGGCGCTCAGGCGCGTGTCGCTGCTCTCGAACGAGACGCGCATGGTCAAGTTCGTCTTCCAGCCGGGCCAGCTCACGCTGACCACCAACGGCTCGGAGGCGGGGGAAGCGGAGGAGGTTCTGGAGTCGGACTACGGCGGGGAGAAACTCGAGATCGGCTTCAACTCGCGCTACTGCCTGGACGTCCTGAGCATCCTCGATGAGCCGAAGGTGCGCTTCGAGCTGAAAGATTCCCTCAGCCCCGGCATCATCACGCCCGAGGGAGCGGAGGGATACACGTACGTCGTCATGCCCATGCGGGTGTAGGGGGCCCGTTCCGACTAGACAGCCCGGATGGCCGGTGGTATCGTCCGGCCCCGTCGGGAAACGGTAGTATCGTCTGCCTGTATGTAAGATAATCATAGCACAAGCGCGAGCGTCCACGCGCGTTGCCGCCAGGTCCCGGTTCCTTCAACCGGGCGTGTGTTCGGTGGGAGCAAAGAGGGTGAAGTCCGAGATGGCGAACGGAAACCGCCCCGCGCCGCGGGGCACGAAGGCCGGCAAGGGCGCCGGCCGGAAGAAAGGCACGGTGCAGATCCCGGAGGTCCGGATCGGCGAGAGGGTCCGCGGCCTCCGCAAGAAGAACGGGTACTCCATCCAGAAGCTCGCGGAGCTCTCGGGCGTCTCGCCCGCGGGCATCTACAAGATCGAGACCAACGGCATGGTCCCGACGGTCACGACCCTCTTGAAGCTCGCCGTCGCCCTCGAGCAGCCGGTGAGCTACTTCGTGGAGCCGGGCGAGGACCTCCCGGAGGTCCGCTGCATCCGCAAGGGAGAGCGCACCCTGCTGGCGAGCGGCCAGGAGGGGCGCACCGAGGTGGTCGCGGAGCGCCTGCGGGGGGGGCGGCTGGAGGCCCTGTTCCGCACCCTGGAGGCGGGCGCCCGCAGCCGCGCTCCCCACGTCCAGGCCGGCTGCGAGAACCTCGTCTACTGCCTGAAGGGGGAGCTGGCCGTCCGCCGGGGCGAGGAGTCCTACCCGCTCAAAGAGGGCGACTCCCTCCACTACCAGGCCAGCGGGAAGGTCATGTTCGAGAACGCGGGCCGCGCGGCCGCGCAGTTTCTCGTCGTGCATGGCCACCCGACGGCCAACTGAGGGTGCTCCCGGGCCCGGGGGAGGCTCCCGGGCCCGAGGCCGTCCCCTGATCCTCCGGGCGCCCGCCCCCGCGGGGGTCCCCCGGGGGGGCCCCTCCGCCCACGCCCGGCCTTGAGAAGCCCGTTCTCCCTCAGCGCCGAGGAGACGAGCCCGCGCTACTACGGCTGGCTCGCCGTCGGGGTCACGTTTCTCACGATGGCGACGGGCGGCGCCGTCGTGGGCACTTTCTCGGTCTTCTACGTCTCGTTCCTGGAGGAGTTCGGCTGGTCGCGCGCCGACGCGGCCCTGGGCTTCTCCTTCTCGATGGTGACGTTCGCCCTCTCGGCCGGGGCGATCGGCTGGCTGATCGACCGCTGGGGGCCGCGCGCCGTCATCCCGTCCGGGGTGGCCGTCCTGGGGGCGGGCCTCGCCCTCATGTCCACCGTCCGCAGCCTGGGGACGCTCTACCTCTACTACGGCTTCGTGGTGGCGCTCGGCATCACCCTCATCGGCTTCGTGCCCACGAGCACGGTGGTGAGCCGGTGGTTCCGCCGCCGGCGCGCGACCGCCATGGGGATCGCCCTCTCAGGGCGGAGCCTGGGCGGGCTGGTGATGGTGCCCCTCTCGGCCTTCCTCATCCGGGCCTACGGGTGGAGGAGCGCCTACCTCATCCTGGCCGCGGGGATCACCCTCTTCCTGCTCCCCCTGACGGCCGCCCTGCACCGCGCCCCTCCCCTCCCGCCGGAGGAGCGCCCCGGCGCCCGCGGGGAGCCCCCCGCTCCCGCCGAGGGGCTCGGCGGGCCGGCCTTCTGGTTCGTCTTCCTGGCGGGGATCTTCCACAGCGTCGGCTTCAGCATGATCGGCCTCCACCAGGTGGCCTACCTGGTGGACGTGGGCCTGAGCACCCTCGCGGCGGCCTCCCTCATCGGCATGCTGGCCGCGCTCCGCACCCTGGGCGGGCTGGCCGGGGGATGGTGCGGGGACCGCATGGGGCGGACGGCGGCCTACTTCGCCTCCTGCGCGGCGAGCCTGGCGGGGGTGTTCTTCCTGATGGGAGTGAGCGCCGAGCGCTGGCCCTTGGCCTACCTCTTCGTGATCTTCATGGGCCTGGGCGAGGGGGCGCGGGGGATCACCTTCCTCTCCATCAAGGCGGACCTCTTCCCGGCGCGGAGCTTCGGCCGCATCCTGGGCTTCAGCCAGGTGGGGGCGGGGCTGGCCGCCGCGGTGGGGCCCTGGCTCTCGGGCTACATCCACGACGCGCTGGGGAGCTACCGGTACGCCTTCTGGGTGGTGGTGTTCGTGGACGTGCTCTCGCT
>MGDP01000106.1 GCA_001790955.1 Candidatus Tectomicrobia bacterium RIFCSPLOWO2_12_FULL_69_37 | reverse complement strand
AGCCGGATGAACATTCACGAGTACCAGGGCAAGGAACTGTTCCGGAAGTACGGGGTGGCCGTCCCGAGGGGCGGGGTGGCCTCGACCCCCGAGGAGGCCGGGCGCGTCGCCCAGGAGCTCGGCGGCGCGGTGGTCGTGAAGGCCCAGATCCACGCCGGGGGCCGGGGGAAGGGCGGGGGCGTCAAGCTCGCCAAGGGCCCCGCCGAGGCCAGGCAGGCGGCCTCCCAGATCATCGGAATGACCCTGGTGACCCACCAGACGGGCCCCCAGGGCCGCCTGGTCAAGAAGGTGTGGGTCGAGGAGGCCAGCCAGATCGCGCGCGAGCTCTACCTGGGCATCGTGCTCGACCGGGCGATCGGCCGCCCCACCATCATGGCGAGCACCGCGGGCGGCATGGACATCGAGGAGGTGGCCGCCAAGACCCCCGAGAAGCTCCTCAGGGTGCCCGTGGATCCCGCCCTCGGCGCCTGGCCCTCCACCGCCCGCCGAGTGGCCTACGGGCTCGGCCTGACGGGGAATCTCGCGGGCGAGGGCGTCAAGTTCGTCACCAACCTCTACCGCTTCTACAGCGAGATGGACTGCTCCCTCGTCGAGATCAACCCCCTGGTCCAGACCCAGGACGGCCGCGTCCTCGCCCTCGACGCCAAGGTGAACTTCGACGACAACGCCCTCTACCGCCACCCGGAGGTGGAGGCCCTCCGCGACCTGGACGAGGAGGACCCGCTGGAAGTCGAGGCCTCGAAGCACCACCTGAACTACATCAAGCTGGACGGCGCGGTGGGCTGCATGGTGAACGGGGCCGGGCTCGCCATGGCCACGATGGACATCATCAAGCTGGCCGGGGCCTCGCCCGCCAACTTCCTCGACGTGGGCGGGGGCGCCAGCCGCGAGATGGTGGAGAGCGCCTTCCGCATCCTGATGAGCGACAAGGCGGTGAGGGCGGTGCTCATCAACATCTTCGGCGGCATCCTGCGCTGCGACGTGCTGGCCCAGGGCGTGGTGGACGCCGTGAAGACCGTCAACGTGAACGTGCCCATCGTCATCCGCATGGAGGGCACGAACGTGGAGAAGGGGAGAGAGATCCTCCGGGCCTCCGGCCTCGACTTCACCGTGGCCGACGGGATGGGCGACGCGGCCAAGAAGGTCGTCGCGGCCCTGAGCCGCTAGGAGAGCGAGCCTTGAGCATCCTCGTCGGCAAGAGCACGCGCGTCCTCGTCCAGGGCATCACCGGGAAGGAGGGCAGCTACCACGCCCAGCAGTGCATGCGCTACAGCCAGGAGTTCGCCGAGGGCGGCGGGGCCGTCGTCGCGGGGGTGACGCCAGGGAAGGGCGGGGCGAAGCTCGACGGCGCGCTCGAGAAGGTGCCCGTCTTCGACACCGTGGCCCAGGCCGCGGCCGCGACGGGGGCGAACGCCTCCCTCGTCTTCGTCCCCCCGGCCTTCGCCGCCGACGCCATCCTGGAGTCCGCGGACGCGGGGGTGCCCATCATCGTCTGCATCACCGAGGGCATCCCGGTGCGCGACATGGTCTGCGTGAAGCGCCACCTGGAGGGCGCCTCGACCGTCCTCATCGGCCCCAACTGCCCAGGCGTCATCACCCCGGGCGGCTGCAAGATGGGCATCATGCCCGGCCACATCCACAAGGAGGGCAGCATCGGGGTCATCTCCAAGAGCGGCACCCTCACCTACGAGGTGGTGGCCCAGCTCACCGCCCAGGGTCTCGGGCAGACCACCTGCGTGGGCATCGGGGGCGACCCCATCATCGGGACGATGTACATCGACCTCCTCAAGCGCTTCCAGGCCGACCCCGCGACCGAGGCCATCATCATGATCGGGGAGATCGGGGGCGCCGCCGAGCAGGACGCCGCCCGCTGGGCCCGGAAGAACGTCACCAAGCCCATGGTCGGCTTCATCGCGGGCCAGACGGCCCCCAAGGGCCGCCGCATGGGCCACGCCGGCGCCATCATCTCGGGAGGCGAGGGCACCGCCGCCGAGAAGATGCGCGTCATGGCCGAGTGCGGCATCCACGTCACCCAGAGCCCGGCCGAGATGGGCCTCACCGTGGCGCGCGCCCTGGGCCGCGCCTGAGCCCCGGCCGGAAATCGTTCTCAGGACAGGAGAAGCGGCTGCATGGAACGCACGTTCGCCATGATCAAGCCCGACGCCGTCGAGCGCGGCCTGGCGGGAAAAATCCTCTCCCGCATCGAGGGGGAGGGGTTCCGGGTGGTGGCCATGCGCCTGGTGAAGATGACCAAGGCCCAGGCCGAGGGCTTCTACGCCGTCCACTGCGAGCGGCCCTTCTTCGGGCCCCTGACCGCCTACATGTCCTCGGGCCGCACGATCGTCCTCGCCCTCGAGCGCGAGAGCGCCATCAAGCACTGGCGCGACGTCATGGGCGCCACCGATCCCGCCAAGGCCGCCCCCGGCACCCTCCGCAAGGAGTTCGGGGAGAGCATCGAGCGCAACGCCACCCACGGCTCGGACGCCCCCGGCACGGCGGCCTTCGAGCTGGGCTACTGGTTCCCCGGGGTGTCCCTGCACGGGGCGTAGGCGCCGGAACCTGCCCGGAATTGAGATGAGAGCGAAGCAGGGCGGGGGGGCATGTTCCTCCCGGAGAGCGCACACCGCCCCCGCCGGCCGGGAGAGGCCGCCGGGGCGAGGCGTCCAGTGCTTTCCGGGGCATTCCGGGACGGGATGAAGGCTGAAAAGCTGAAGGGCAAAAAGTAGGCTAGTATTGTATCTAAGCGAGAATGTATTTTCTCGGTAGAATGCGCCAATTCCTGGAGGGGCCTCAATGTCCGCCAGAACTTTTGCTGTCCTTTTCGGAGCGGTTGCAGTATTCGGTTTACTGGGTTGCGCGACGATAATGCGGGGGACCAACCAGCAAATATCCATCAACACGAATCCGTCCGGCGCAAACATTGTTTTGTCCAATGGGCAAAGTTGTTCTTCCCCTTGCACTTTGACGGTGCGTCGGGATCAATCATTGCAAATCACCGTAACAAAAGAAGGTTGTCAGACTCAGACGGCAAGCATGATTCCTGCGCTGGCGGGCGCTGGAGTAATTTTGGGGGGTTTAATTGATTATGGGACTGGTGCGGTATATGATTTGCAGCCCAACCCGCTGACGCTCACCCTCGCGTGCGCTAAATAAAGCCAATGGGTTTGTGGAAGATATAATCACCTTCCGGGATAATCCGGCGGGGAAAATATGTCTCGCCGGGAGGGGGGCGGAAGATGCGCCTGAAGGGCAAGGTCGCCATCGTCACGGGGGCGAGCCAGGGCATCGGCCAGGCCATCGCCCTGGCCTTCGCCCGCGAGGGGGCCAGGGTGGTCCTCGCGGCCCGCAGCCGCGCGAACCTGGAGGGCACGGCCAAGAAGGTGGCCGCCCTCGCCGGGACCTCCCTCGTCGTCCCCACCGACGTCACCGACGAGGGCCAGGCCCGCGCCCTGATCGGGCGGACCCTCGCCGAGTACGGCACCCTCGACGTCCTGGTGAACAACTCGGGCATCGCGGGCCCCACCAAGCCCGTCGAGGAGGTGACCAAGGAGGAGTGGGAGGAGTGCATGGGGGTGAACGTGACGGGCATGTTCCTGTGCTCGAAATACGCCGTCCCCGTCATGAAGCGGAACCGGCGCGGGCGCATCATCAACGTGAGCTCGATCAGCGGCAAGCGCCCCCTCCCGAACCGCACCCCCTACACCGCCTCCAAGATGGCCGTCATCGGGTTCACCCGCACCCTGGCCTTCGAGCTGGGAGAGTACGGGATCACCGTCAACGCCATCTGCCCGGGCGCCACCGAGGGGCCCCGCATCACGGACGTCATCGAGAACATGGCCCGGGTCGGCAACATCTCCTACGTGGAGGCCGAGAAAACCTTCACCGGCCCCGCCGCCCTGAAGAGCCTCGTCCGGGCGGAGGATCACGCCGCGCTCTGCGTCTTCCTCGCCTCGGACGAGGCGGCCCGCATGACCGCCCAGGACATCAACGTCACGGCCGGCCTCGTCTGGTACTAGCGAAAAGCCTCTCTCCCCGTCTTTGCCTCCCATGCTATGATGTTAGGTTGCCGTCCCGATGGCCGGGGCGGTCGCCTGTGATTTCTGTTTGAGGCCCTCATGCCGAGCGGAAACGGGGCGCCGCGCCGCGAGCGGAAGATCGTCATCCGCGGCGCCCGCGAGCACAACCTCAAGGACCTCCATCTGGAGATCCCGCGCGACAAGCTCATCGTCGTCACCGGGCTCAGCGGCTCGGGGAAGAGCAGCCTCGCCTTCGACACCCTCTACGCCGAGGGCCAGCGCCGCTACATCGAGTCGCTCTCGGCCTACGCCCGCCAGTTCATGGACCAGATGGACAAGCCCGACGTGGACTCCATCGAGGGCCTCTCCCCCACCATCGCCATCGAGCAGAAGACCATCAGCAGGAACCCCCGATCCACGGTGGGGACGGTGACCGAGATCTACGACCACCTCCGCCTCCTCTATGCGAGGCTCGGGACGCCCCACTGCCCCTCCTGCGGGCGTCCGATGAGCGCCCTCTCGGCCGGGCAGATGGTGGCCCGCGCCATGGGCCTGGGGACGGGCAAGCGGCTGGAAGTGCTGGCCCCCCTGGTGCGGGGGCGCAAGGGCATCTACCGCAAGGAGCTGGACGACCTCCAGAGAAAGGGCTTCGCCCGGGTGCGGGTGGACGGCCGCTACCGCGACCTCGAAGAGGACATCGCCCTCGACCGCCACGCCAGGCACAACATCGAGGTGGTGGTGGACCGGGTGGTGCTCCGCCCGGGGATTGAGAAGCGCCTGGGCGAGTCCATCGAGACGGCGCTTTCGCTCGCGAAGGGCCTGGTGATGTTCCAGGAGGAGGGGGGGAGCGAGTACCTCTTCAGCCGCCTGTCGGCCTGCGCCGGGTGCGGGGTGACGCTCCCCGAGATGGCCCCGCGCATGTTCTCCTTCAACAGCCCCTACGGGGCCTGCCCGGCCTGCGCCGGCCTGGGCGCGGTCTACCGGATGGACCCCGCCCGGGTGGTGCCCGACCCCGGCCTCTCGCTCGGCGAGGGCGCCCTCGCCCCCCTGCGGGGGAGCAAGAGCTTCCTCGCCTCGGCGGTCCAGGCGGTGGCCGAGGCCTACGGCATCCCCGCGGACAAGCCCTTCTCCAAGCTCGCGAAGAAGCACCAGGACCTCCTCCTCCACGGGAACGGCGGGGACCCGCTCCGTATCCGCCACAAGACCGGGGGGCGCACCCTGCGCCGGGAGCGGGCTTTCCCGGGCGTGCTGGCGGCCCTGGCCGAGCGGCGGGAGGAGACCCAGAGCGACGAGCTGCGGGCCGGCCTCGAACAGTACATGAGCGCGCTCCCCTGCGAGGCCTGCAAGGGGGGCCGCCTGCGGCCCGAGAGCCTGGGGGTCACCTTCGGGGGGAAGAACATCTCCGAGGTCTGCGCCATGACCATCCAGGAGGCCCGGCCCTTCTTCGCCCGGATGAGCGAGGCGCGGGCGAACGACCTGGTGGCCGAGCGCATCCTGAAGGAGATCAACGAGCGCCTGGAGTTCCTCGGCCGGGTGGGGCTCGCCTACCTGACCCTCGACCGGCCCACGGGCACCCTCGCGGGCGGGGAGGGCCAGCGCATCCGCCTCGCGGGCCAGATAGGGGCCTCCCTCGTGGGGGTGCTCTACATCCTGGACGAGCCGAGCATCGGCCTCCACCAGCGGGACAACCGCCGCCTCCTCGACACCCTGCGCCGCCTCCGCGACAACGGGAACACCGTCATCGTCGTCGAGCACGACCGCGAGACCATCGAGAGCGCGGACTACGTGGTGGACCTCGGCCCCGGCGCCGGCGAGCACGGCGGGCGGCTGGTGGCCTCCGGCCCCCCGGCGGCCGTGCGCGCCAACCCCGACTCCCTGACCGGGCGCTACCTGGCCGGGGAGCTGGAGGTCCCGAGGCCGGCCGAGCGGCGCAGACCCTCGGGGAAGTTCCTCACCATCCGGGGGGCCTCCCAGCACAATTTGAAAGGCATCGACGCCGCCATCCCCCTCGGGCTCTTCGTGTGCGTGGCGGGGGTGAGCGGGAGCGGGAAGAGCACCCTCGTCGAGGAGATCCTCTACCGGGCCCTCGCCCGGCGCATCTACGGCGCCCTCGCCCCCCCGGGGGCCCACCGCGCCATCGAGGGCGCCGAGCACGTCGACAAGGTGATCGACATCGACCAGTCCCCCATCGGGCGCACCCCGCGCAGCAACCCGGCCACCTACACCGGCGTGTTCGCCCCCATCCGGGAGCTCTTCGCCCAGGTGCCCGAGGCGAGGAAGCGCGGCTACAAGGGCGGGCGCTTCAGCTTCAACGTGAAGGGCGGCCGCTGCGAGGCCTGCGAGGGGGACGGCTACATCCGCGTCGAGATGCACTTCCTCCCCGACCTCTACGCCCAGTGCGGCGAGTGCCGGGGCCGGCGCTTCAACCGCGACACCCTGGACATCCGCTACAAGGGGAAGAACATCGCCGAGGTGCTCGACATGACGGTGGACGACGCGGCCGGGTTCTTCGAGAACATCAACGCGCTCCGGTGGAAGCTCCGCACCCTCCAGGACGTGGGGCTGGGCTACGTGCGCCTCGGCCAGCCCGCCACCACCCTGAGCGGGGGCGAGGCCCAGCGCATCAAGCTCGCCAAGGAGCTCTCCCGCCAGGCCACGGGCCGCACCCTCTACATCCTGGACGAGCCCACCACGGGCCTCCACTTCGCCGACATCGAGAAGCTCCTCGCCGTCCTCCACCGCCTCGTGGACCAGGGGAACACGGTCGTCGTGATCGAGCACAACCTCGACGTCATCAAGGCGGCCGACTACGTCATCGACATGGGCCCCGAGGGCGGGAACGAGGGGGGCCTCCTCGTCGCGGAGGGCACCCCCGAGGAGGTGGCCGCCGCCCCCGGCTCCCACACCGGCGCCCACCTGCGCCAGGCCCTGGACGGGGCCCTCGCCCGCCATGCCTGAGGGCGGCCCCCGGCGCCTGGTGGTCTGGGTCGAGTACGACGGCACGGACTTCCGCGGCTGGCAGGTCCAGCCCGGGGCCCGCACCGTCCAGGGGGAGCTCGAGCAGGCCCTCTCGACCCTGTGCGGGGGGGCGGTCCGGGTCGTGGGCTCGGGGCGCACCGACACCGGCGTCCACGCCCTGGGCCAGGCGGCCCACTTCGACACCCGCTCCGGCCTCTCCCTCCTCAAGGTGCGTCTCGGGGTGAACGGCCTGACCGGCCCCGACCTCGCCGTGGTGGACTGCCGGGAGGCCTCCCCGGGCTTCCACGCCCAGCACGACGCCCTGGGCAAGACCTACCGCTACCGCATCCTCAACCGGCGCTCCCCGAGCCCGCTCCGCCGCAGCCGCGCCTGGCACCTGCGCGCCCCGCTCGACGTAGAGAGGATGGCCCGGGCGGCTTCCTTTCTCGTCGGGGAGCACGACTTCGCCGCCTTCTGCAGGGAGCAGGGGAGGCCCGCCTCCACCGTCCGCTGCCTGGAGCGGCTGGAGGTGGGGCGGGAGGGGGACGAGATCGTCATCGAGGCCGCGGGGAACGGCTTTCTCCGCCACATGGTGCGCACCGTCGCGGGCACCCTCGCCCAGGTGGGGCGGGGGGAGCGGGCGCCCGGCTCGCTGAAGGAGGTGCTGGCGTCGCGGGACCGCACCCAGGCCGGCCCCACCGCCCCGCCCCAGGGCCTTTTCCTCGTGAGGGTGGACTACGGCCCCAAGACGCCTTCGCCCGGCCCGCCCGAGCCCGAGGAAGAAACCCTTGACGCAGGCTGAAGTTTCTGGGTATCGTCCCCCGCAGGTGGGTTTCTTCCGGAGAGGTGAGGGCGGCATGAGCGAGCGGATTTTCTCCCGGGGGGCTTGGCCCTGGCGAGGCTTCACCCGGCTCCGGAAGGGAGATCCACCCAGGGGAGAGTAGCTTCATATCCTCACGCGCCGAGCGGCGACGCCATGGTGGACCTCCCGGGTTCCCCATGGCGTTTTTTTTGCCGGAATCACCGGCCGCCCCCGCCTGAGCGCGGCGCGGCGGCCCTGAGGAGATCATGGAGAGCGAGCGTTACGTCCCCGGCCGGGAGGCCTTCCTCAAGCTTGCCAAGCGGGGGAACGTCGTGCCGGTGTACCGCGAGGTCCTCGCCGACCTCGAAACCCCCGTCTCGGCCTATCTCAAGGTCGCGGACGGGCCCTATGCCTTTCTCCTGGAGAGCGTCGAGGGCGGGGAGAAGTGGGGCCGCTACTGTTTCCTGGGGAGCCGGCCGGCGGCCGTCTTCGAGAGCAAGGGGCGGAAGGTCCGCCTGACCCGGGGGGGCCGCACCGAATCCTTCGAGGCCGGGGATCCCATCGAAGCCCTGCGGGAGTTCATGGGGCGCTACCGGGCGGTCGAGGTGCCCGGGCTGCCACGCTTCTGGGGCGGGGCGGTGGGCTACATGGCCTACGACGCGGTGCGCTTCATCGAGCGCCTGCCCGAGCGCGCGGCGGACGACCTGGGGCTGCCCGAACTCGTCTTCATGATCACGGACAGCCTCATCATCTTCGACCACGTCTCCCAGCGGATGAAGGTGGTGGCCCACGCCCACCTCGACGGCATGGAGCCCGAGGCGGCCTACCGCGAGGCGGTGGGGCGCATCGAGCGGTTGATCGGCAAGCTCCAGAGCTCCCCGGCCGCCCCCCCGCACGAGCCGGACTCCCCACCCGCCGCCAGGCTTTCGGGCCACCCCGTGGCCGAGGCGAAGGGGCTCGCCTCCTCCTTTCCGCGGAAAGGCTTCGAGGCCGCAGTGGCCCAGGCGGTGGAGATGATCCACGCG
>MGDP01000105.1:37842-44251 GCA_001790955.1 Candidatus Tectomicrobia bacterium RIFCSPLOWO2_12_FULL_69_37 | reverse complement strand
CATGGCGAAGGCCTTGATGGGGTCGTTCACGTCCCAGGTGCCCATCACCCCCAGGGAGGCGAGGGTGAAGCCGATGAAGATGCTCCCGGCGTCCCCGAGGAAAATGGCGGCCGGCTTGCGGGCGCGGAGGTTGTAGGGCAGGAAGCCCAGGCAGCCCCCCATGAGCCCCAGGCTCAGGAACATGAGGAAGGGCTGGTTGGTCTGGAGGGCCGTGACCCCGATGAAGAGCGAGGCGATGGCGCCGAGGCCCGAGGCCAGGCCGTCCATGCCGTCCAGGAAGTTGAGGGCGTTCGAGATGCCGATGAGCCAGAGGAAGGTGAGGAAGATCTCGACGGTGTCCTCCAGGATCCCCGGGGGGAAGAAGGAGAGCCGCACCCCCGAGTAGACCACGATGGCGCAGGCGAAGAGCTGGGAGGCCATCTTCACCGTGGCGCGGACCCGGCGCGTGTCGTCCCACACCCCGACGATGAGGATGATGGCCGCCGCCGCGGCCACCCCCGTCGCCTCGGGCGAGTAGAGGTTGTTCACGAAGACGGAGAAGCCGAAGCCGAAGAAGACCGCGAGGCCGCCGAGCAGGGGGGTGGGGGCGGCGTGGATCTTCCGCGCGTCGGGGAGGTCCACCACCTTCAGCCGCAGCGCCACCGCCCGCACGATGGGCGTGACGAGGAAGGAGGCGAGCAGCGAGATCGCGGGCACGTAGAGCCAGCGGTGGCCGTGGTCCTTCATCCAGCCGCGCACCTGGGGCATCAGGATGAAGCCCAGGATGATGAAGGCGGCGCCGTAGATGTAGGCGTAGGCGAAGCCGGCGCTCTCCGCCCGTTCCGTGTCGTCTGTCATCTCGTCTCAGCCCCGGAAGAGCGAACGGACGGCGCCCATGATCCGTTCGATCTCCTCCTCCGTCAAGGAAGGGTAGATCGGGAGGGAGAGATGGCGCGCCCAGGCTTCCTCGGCGCCCGGGAAGCCCGTCTCGCCGAGAAGGCGGTGGAGGGGCCGGTAGATGGGCCGCCGCGCCGTGACCCCTCGCGTCCCGAGCGCCCGGATCGCCTCCTCCACGCCGTGTCCCCCGGGGAGGCGGACGACGTAGCGGTGGAAGATGTGGCGGCCCCCGGCCGGCTCCCGGGGCAGGCCCAGCGGGGTCCCGGCGAGCCCTTCGGCGTAGCGGGCGGCGATGGCCCGGCGGCGGGCGATGAACCCCTCGTAGCGGGAGAGCTGGACGAGGCCGATGGCCGCCTGGACGTCGGTCAGCTTGCAGTTCCAGCGGGGGGCGAGGTCGTCGCGCTCGTCGTAGCTCCGGGCGTCCCGCACCCGGGCGAGGAGGGCCTCGTCGTCCCCCAGCACCATGCCGCCCTCGCCCGCCGCGAGGGGCTTGGTCGCGTAGAAGCTGCAGACGGCGAGCTTCCCGGCTCGGCCCACGGGGCCATCGGGGCGGGCGGCCCCGAGCGCCTGGGCCAGGTCCTCCACGACAGGGACCCCCAGGGCGGCGATGTCCGCCCCCTCGGCCGGGGCGCCGAACAGGTGGGCGAGGATGACGGCGCGCGCCCCCTCGGCCGCCGCGCCCACCGTCTCGGGGGTGGGGTTGCCCGTCCCGGGGTCCACGTCGCAGAGGCGGGGCCAGGCCCCGAGGTGGCGGACGGCCTGGACGAGGGCGGGGCAGTTGTAGCTCGGCACCACCACGGTGTCGCCCGCCTGGACCCCCATCGCGTGGAGGGCGAGATGGAGGGCGGCTGTGCCGCTGCTCACCGCCGCCCCCCCGGAGCGGCCGGCGTAGCGGGCCACGGCCTCCTCGAAGGCGGCGACGCGGGGGCCCTGGGCGATCTGGCCGGAGCGAACCGCTTCGGCGGCGGCCCGGGCCTCCTCCTCGCCCAGCGTGGGCCGGGAGTGGGGGATCGGGGCTGGCGGCATGGCGCTCAGGGCTCGAGGAAGAGGCGCGCCGAGCGGAAGGCCTCCGCGGCGGCGACACGGCCCTGGGTGCCCCGGAAGACGGCCGTGGCGCGGGCCATCTCGAAGATGTTGGTGCTGGGGATGTTGGTCTTCTGGACCTGGGAGGCGTGGGCCTCGAGGGCGCGCAGCTTCTTGTCGAGGGTGGCGCGGATGTCCACGAAGATCATGGGCTGGAACTCTATCGTGGTCGGGCCCTCGTAGAAGAGCAGGTTGGGCACATAGCGCCCCGCGGAGAGGACCGCCGTGTGCACGGTGCGGTGGTCCTGGTGGGTGTCCTCCCCGTGGTGGACGAAGATCATGTGCGGGCGGGCCTTCCCGAGGATGCCCTCCAGGTAGGAGATGAACTCGCGGGTGAGGGGCACGCGCGTGTCCTCGAAGCCGCCGAAGATGAGCTCGGCGGCGCCCAGGGTGTCCGCGGCGGCCTGCGCCTCCTCCTGGCGGAGGGTGGAGGCGCCTCCCTGCTCCCCTCCCGTGACCACCAGCATGGTGACCCGGTGGCCGGCCTCGGCGTAGCGGGCGAGCGTGCCTCCGCAGCCGAACTCGATGTCGTCCGGATGGGATCCGATCGCGAGGATGTTCATGGCCGCTCCTTCCGCCCGGCCCGCGTTCAGCGCCGGATGAAGACGGGATTCGTCATGATGTGGTTGCGCCGGTCCACCTGGACGTCGAGCCGGTAGTAGAAGCGCTTGAAGGGCATGTTGTCGCTGTCGGTGTAGTCCACCTTGAGGGGCGTGGACCCCTCGAAGGTCCGGATCACCTTCCCCATCCGGACGAGCTGGGCCTTGACCTTCACGGCGCTTCCGTCCTGCGTCCCCACGTCGAAGGCGATGCGGGGCGGGCCCTGGATCTGCACCTCGGCGCCGTAGCTGCCGGACACCTTGCCGTCGGGGGAGGAGACGCGGAAGTCGTTCATCTGGAGGCGGGCGGGCGTGTATCCCCGAACTATGTAGAAGCGGCCGTTCACCAGGGCTCGGAAGAAGGCGTCCTCCGAGGCTTCTTCCAGGAAGAAGACGTTCTGGATGTCGGTCAGCCGCCTCCGCCCGCTGAACTCGTTCTCGCTGTGGAAGTCCAGGCCGCCGTAGCCCCAGACGGGGCGCGGGCGCAGGCCGTTGACGTAGCCCACCAGGTACTGGTCCCAGTGCTGGCCCGGGAGGCTGGCCTTGAAGGCGTCCTCGTAGATGGCGTCGAAGCCCCAGAAGTTGACCGTCTCGTGGAGCACCTGGGTGTAGGGCGGGGTCGTCATGGTGACCTGCTCGGCCTTCTCGCGGGCGAGCAGGGAGCCCTGGTGGGCCCAGAGGGCGAAGCCGCCGTTCTCCTCGGTGTAGTTGATGATCTCCTGGTAGGGGCGCATGCCGCGGGGCCCCAGGTAGGGGCTGAAGGGGCTGGACTTGAACGGGTGGGCGTCGATGGCGCCCAGCACGCTGAAGAGCAGGAAGACGGCTCCCACCCACCGGATCCACCCCCGGTAGATCAGCAGGAAGAGGGAGAGGAAGACGCCGCCCAGGTAGAGCAGCCAGCCGGGGAGCAGGAGGGAGACGTAGCGGGTGCTCAGGCCGTTGTGGGGGACGGGCAGCTTCTTCACCGCCTGGCGGCCCATCCCGAGCAGGAGGATGTGCCGCCGCCAGTCGTGGATCGTGAGGTCGCCGGTGAGGGGGTTCCCCGTCGCGTAGTAGAAGGGGGCGCTCTCGATCCCCGGAATGATGACCATTCCCGGGTTCTCGCGCTGGAGCTTCTCGATGGTGTTGTAGTACTCGTCCACCCCGATGCGGAGGACCGAGGGCCGGTAGTCGACGCTGTAGCTGAAAAGGTTCCGGAAGGGGGGCGGCCCCCACGCCATGCGCACGTACTCGTGGTCGGTGAAGACGACGACCGAGATCCCGGCGGCCTTGGCCTTGGCCACGATCTCCTCGGCCGTGAGCTCGCCCGTGCTGAAGGTGGTGTGGACGTGGATGATGGCCCGGTGGGCGGTCAGGCCGGTTTGCCGCTGGGAAGGAGTCCCGCCCGGGGGAGCGGCCTGGCCCTGGGCGGGCCGCTCCGGCTGGGCCGCCCCGGCGAAGCACGAGGGGGCGCCCGCGAGGAGGAGAATCCCGGCGAGGAGGAGGGACCGTCCCTTCATCCGGCGAGCCCCGGGGCGGCGGGAGCAAGGAGCCGCTGGTAGAGCCCCTCTATCTTCTCACACATCCGCTCGGCGCTGTAGGCCTGAGCGAGCTTCCGCCCGGCCTCGCCCATGGCCCGGCGCTCCTCCGGCCGGTCGAGGAGCCGGTCCATGGCCGCCGAGAGGGCGGCCGCGTCCCCGGGCGGGACGAGGAGACCCGTCTCCCCGTCCTTCACCACCTCGGGGAGGCCCCCCGTCCGGGTGGCCACGACCGCCAGCCCCGCGGCCATGGCCTCGACCGCGGCCCGGCCCATGCCCTCGTTGCGGGAGGGGAAGACGAACAGGTCTAGCTCCCCGAGCAAGTCGCCCACGTCCCCGCGCCAGCCCAGGAACGACACTCTCCTGGCGATCCCCAGCTCCCGGGCCAGGGCCCGGTACTCCTCCCCCTTCTCCCCCTCCCCGATGAGGATGAGACGAGCCCCGGGATGCCGGTCCCCGAGCCGGGCGAAGGCCCGGATGAGGAGGCCGTGGCCCTTGACCGGATCGAGGCGGCCCACCGAGCCGATGAGCGCTCCCTCCGCGGGGAGGCCCAGAGCCTGCCGCCGGGCGGGGTCTGCGCCGCCCCGGGCCTTGGCCGGGGGCAGGGGGATGCCGCTGAAGATGGTGACGAACTGGGAGGGGCGCCCCACGCCCAGGGCGAGGTGCTCCTCCGCCTCGCGGTCGGTGAGGGTGACGATGGCGTCCGTCCAGCGGGCCATCAGGCGCTCGGCCCAGACGAACAAGCGGGTCTTCCAGGGCCCGAAGTAGCCGTAGAAGACGTGACCGTGGGGGGTGTGGACGACCCGGCATCGGCCCGCGAGCCGGGCCGCCAGGCGGCCCAGGATGCCGGCCTTCGAGGTGTGGGTGTGCACAAGGTCGAACCTTCCCTCGCGGATCAGGCGGCGGCAGGCCCGCAGCGCACCCCAATCCTTGAGCGGGTCAACCGCCCGGACGAGGGACGGGATCCGGACCAGCTCGACGCCCTCCGATTCGGCCCGGGGCCGCAGGGGGGACTCCTCCGTCAGGCCCGGCCCCGCGGCGAGCACCACCTCGTGCCCCCTCCGCCGCTGGCCGATGCAGCTGAGGAGGGTGTTGTCGGCCGAGCCTCCCCGATCCAGCCGCGTGATGATGTGGAGAACTTTCAACCCGCCTCTCCGCGCCCGGCGTCGGCCTCCGGAGGGGGATTTTACCAGGCCCGCCGGAGGCGGTAAAGGCTGGATTTTCAATCAAATCAATTATTTGTACTTGCCGCTGGGCTCCGTGCGCGGCGCCGGGGCTAGGCCGGTCTCCGGGCGGGGAGTCCCATGAGGGTCTCGACCGGGGTCTGGCAGTCGAGCATCTCGGGCGGGAAGACGACCTTCACGGCGTCCACCGGGCAGTGGTCCTCGCAGGCGCCGCAGTACCAGCACTCGTCGGGGTACTTCACCTCGGGCGCCTTCTCCCGGGACTCGCGCCAGATAATGTCGCCCGGGCAGAAGAAGTCGCAGATGGTGCACCCGGCGAGGCAGGTCTTCTCGTCAATCAGAATGGGCATGAGCGCTCGCTTCCCCCAATGCGGCCGTTGAGCGGATGTCCTCGGGGGTGATCCCCGTCGGCACGGAGGAGACGCGGAGGTCCTCCCCCTGGAGCTCCACGATGATCATCTTCAGCCCCGCGGCGTCGTCGCGGGCGGGGTAGTCGGCCCGGGTGTGAGCGCCGCCCCCCCGCGTCTCCCGCCGCTCGATCGCGCTCGCGGCCATGGTTTCGGCGACGGCCCGGATGCTGCGAGCCTCGTGGACGCGCATGAGGCCGTGGTGGTCCGCGGCGGACATCTCGGCCTCCCGGGCGCGCAGGGCCTTGAGGCGCCGCAGGCCCTCAATCATGTGGGGCTCGTCCCGGTAGAAGCCCACGTAATCCGTCACGACGGAGCGCACCTCGTCCTCGAATTGGGAGAAAGTGCAGCCGCCCGGGTTCTGGAGAGGGCGCAGGACGGCGCCGCGCAGGGTGGCGATCTCCTGCTCCGAGAGGTCGCGGGGCCTGCGGGCGGCCAGGGCGTGGCGGGCGGCCTCCTCCCCCGCCACCTTGCCCATCACCGCCGCGCCCGAGATGCCCGCGCTCATGGTGGAGCAGTCGCCCGCGGCGAAGAGGCCCTCCATGTTCGTCCCAGTCTCGGGGCTGACCAGGATTCCGCTCGAGCGGAAGAAGGTGCCCCCGTGGCGGCTGGAGAGCTCGGACACCGTGACCTCGAAGGGCGCCTTGCCGATGTCGATCCCCTTCTGCTCGAAGAAGGAGGGCATGGCGGGGCGGTCCACCCCGAGGGTCTCCTTGAGGCGGTGGATCTCGTCCGGGGGGAGG